>DATCZK010000057.1:0-9033 GCA_036525975.1 Burkholderiaceae bacterium
TGCGATCGAAGGTGACCGACCCTTCGAGGCTGATCGGCGCGCGCACCTTCCTGCACCCCTCGGTGATCTCGGCGGCGGTGTTCGACGAGCCGGTGGACGGCTTCGAAGGCGCGCCGCAGTCGGTCTACACCGACTACCACCTCGGCCTCGAGGACGTGGCCGGGCCGATCGGCTTCAAGCTCGAGGTGCCGCCGATCCACCCGGTGTTGTTCGCCACCACGATGAGCGGCTTCGGCGACGCGCACGTGAAGGGCATGCGCCGCTTCAGGCACACGCACGCGATGATCGCGCTGATGCGCGACGGTTTTCATCCGCAGTCGCGCGGCGGCCGGGTGGAGCTGCGCGCCGACTCCACGCCGGTGCTCGACTACCCGCTCACCCCGGTGCTGTTCGAGGCCGCGCGGCGGGCGCTGCTCGCGATGGCCCAGACGCAGTTCGCCGCCGGCGCGAAGAGCGTGAAGCCCGTGCACGAGTTCGCCACCGACTACACCAGCTGGAGCGCCGCGAAGGAGGCGATCGAATCGCTGCCGCTCGAGCCGATCCTCACGCGCGTGGTCTCGGCGCACGTGATGGGCGGGAGCACGATGTCGTCCGACCCGTCCACCGGGGTCACGCGGCCCGACGGCAGGCTGCACGGGCTGGACGACGTGTCGGTGCACGACGGCTCGCTGTTTCCCACCTCGATCGGCGCGAATCCGCAGCTGTCGGTTTACGCGCTCGCGGCGAGGCTCTCGGACGCGCTGGCGAGCGCGCTCTCGGGCCGCGCGGCCGCGCCGCTGTCGTGACCGGCCGCGCGAGCTTGCCGCGATGACGCGCGTTGCCACGCTGCTGCGGCTGATGGTGGCCAACGAGCTGCTGTGGGCCCTCGGGATCGCGACCTGGCTCGCGACCTCGCGCGACTGGCCGGTCGCGGCCGCGGCGGCGGTGGGGATCGCGACGCCGCTCGCGGCGCACGCCGCCATCGTGGGATGGAACTTCGTGGTCGCGTCGGTGGCCGGCAGCCCGACCCCCCCCGAGCACCGCCTGGGCCCGTGGCGCGCGGCGCTGCTGTACCTGCGCGAAGTGATCGACTCGATCGTCGTGTTCCAGTGGGCGCAGCCGTGGCTCGCTTCGCGTCCGCTCGCGGGCGAGGCCGCCACGGGCACGGGTCGCGTTCCGGTCCTGCTCGTGCACGGCTACTTCTGCAACCGGCAGGTGTGGCGCGCGATGGCGCGGATGCTCGCGGGCCGCGGCCACCCCGTGGGCGCGGTCGACCTGGAACCGGTGTTCGCGTCGATCGACGACTACGTGCCGGCGATCGAACGCGGCGTGCGCGAGCTGGCGCAGCGAACCGGGGCCGCCGAGGTGGCGCTCGTCTGCCACAGCATGGGCGGGCTGGCCGCGCGCGCGTACCTGCGCGCCAGGGGATCGGGCTCGATCGCCCGCGTGATCACGCTGGGGTCTCCGCACCGCGGCACCGCGCACGCGCGCCTCGGGCTGGGCCGCAACGCCAGCGAGATGTGCCCCGACAGCGACTGGCTCGCCGCGCTGCGGGCGCACGAATCGCCCGAGACCGGCGCGCTCTTCACGGTCGTGCTCAGCCACCACGACAACATCGTGAGCCCGCAGGCGCATCAGACGATCGCGCACGCGCGCACGGTGGCGGTGTCCGGCCTCGGTCACCTCACGCTGGCGCGCGCGCCCGAGATCGGGCGCGTGGTGCTGCGCGCGCTGGGCGGCGACTGAGCGCCGGGGCGCGACCGCGGCCGGGCGCGCCTAGAAGTGCACCCCGCGCATCAGCTGCTGGAACGCGATCTGGTCGGCGGTGAGCTGCGGCGGCTTGCCCGCGTCCTTGACCCCGCGCGAGGCGTCCGAATCGGGGAACATCCGGAACGCGGTGTTCATCACGATCTGCGCCACCCCCGGCATCACCGCGTGCACGACCTGCCCGAGGATGCCCAGCCGGGTGGCGATCCGGTCGGGCTTGTGCACGACCGCCTCGACCACGAGGTCGGCCGCTTCCTCGGGCGAGAGCGTGGGCACGTTGTTGTACATGCGCGTGGGCGCGATCATCGGCGTGCGCACCAGCGGCATGTTGATCGTCGTGAACTTGATCCCGACGTCGGAGAACTCCGACGCCGCGCAGCGCGTCCAGGCGTCGAGCGCCGCCTTGGATGCGACGTAGGCCGAGAAGCGCGGCGCGTTGGTGAGCACGCCGATCGACGAGATGTTGATCACGTGCCCGGCGCGCTTGGCCGACATCGAGGGCAGAAGCCCCATCGTGACGCGCAGCGCGCCGAAATAGTTCAGCTGCATGCAGCGCTCGAAGTCGTGGAAGCGCTCGTAGCTGCCCTCGATGCCGCGGCGGATCGAGCGGCCCGCGTTGTTCACGAGCAGGTCGACGCCGCCGTGGTGTTCCACGATCCACTTCACCATCCGGTCGCAGTCGGCCGGGTCGGCCAGGTCGACCGAGAAGGTGACGAATGCGTTGCCGTCGGCCCTCGCGAGGTTTGCCGCCTCGCGCAGCTTCTCCTCGTCGCGGCCGCAGATGATCGTGGTGGCCCCCGCGTCGGCCATCCTGCGCGCCGCCGCGAGCCCGATGCCCGACGAGCCGCCGGTGACCAGCACGACCTTGCCCTTCACCTGCCCCTTGAGCGTGCGGTCGATGAACAGGTCCGGGTCGAGGTGGCGCTCCCAGTAATCCCACAGCACCCAGGCGTAGTCCGCCAGGCGCGGGCACTCGATGCCGCTGCCCTCGAGCGCGGCGAGCGTGGCGCGGCAGTCGAAACGGGTGGGGTAGTTGACGAAGTCGAGGATGTCTTCCGGAAAGCCGAGGTCTTTCATCACGGCCGCGCGGATCCTGCGCACCGGCGTGAGCGCCATCAGGCTCCTCTTGACCCCCTTGGGGATGAAGCCCAGCAGCGCGGCGTTGATGCGCAGCCCCATCGGCGGCGCGTGCGCGGCGCGCGCGAACACGCCGACCACGTCGCCCACGCGCATCGGCTGCGGGTCGATCAGGTGGAAGCACCGCCCGTCGAGGTGCGGCGCGTGGGCGATGTGCGTCATCGCGTCGACCACGTAGTCGACCGGAACGATGTTGATGCGACCGCCCTCGATGCCGATCGTGGGCATCCACGGCGGCAGGATCTGGCGCATGCGCTGGATCACCTTGAAGAAGTAATAGGGACCGTCGATCTTGTCCATCTCGCCGGTCTTGGAGTCGCCCACCACGAGCGCCGGGCGGTAGATCCGCCACGGCACCGCGAGCTCGGTGCGCGCGATGCGCTCCGCTTGGTGCTTGGTGGCGTAGTAGGGGTGCTCGAGGTTCTCGGCCTCCTCGAACATGTCCTCGCGGAACATCCCCTCGAACATGCCGGCGGCGGCGATCGAGCTCACGTGGTGGAAGCAGCCCACCTTCAGGTCGTTGGCCAATGCGACGACGTTGCGCGTTCCGGCGACGTTGACCATCAGCTGCTCTTCGGGGTCGGCCTTGAGGTCGTAGATCGCGGCGAGGTGGAAGAAGTGCTTGACCTTGCCCTGCAAGGCCTTGCGGTCGGCCGCCTTCAGCGCGCAGCCCGGCTTGGTGATGTCTCCCACCACCGGGATCGCCCTCTTGTCGGTGGCGCCCCAGAAAGCGTAGAGCGGCGCGAGCTTTTCCCTCGACGCGTCGCGCACCAGGAAGTGGACGGTGGCGCCCCGGCGAGCGAGCAGCTTGCGCACCAGCCGCTTGCCGATGAACCCCGACGCCCCGGTGACGAAATACTCCATGACGGACCTCCTCGTTGTGGATCGCGATGCGCCTTCGGGCGCGATGGCCTCGGGGCGAACCCACCGGATTAGTGTGCCCCCTCTAGCGCGCCGGCCTAGACTCATTCTGTCAGATCGCGCGATCGCGATTCCCCCGAATTCCATCGTCAAGGAGGCCCGTCCATGGCAACGAAAGCACGCAAGACCCCATCACCGCGCCGCAAGAGCGCCGGCCCCAGGGCTGGCAAGTCGGCGGCGAGAGCGGCCGGGCACGACGACAACCAGCTCGCCGCCGCGATCCGTGATTCGGCCACGCAGATCTGGCTCGCGGGCGTGGGCGCGTTCGCCAAGGCGCGAGACGAGCGCAACAGGGTCTTCCAGGCGCTCGTGCGCGAAGGGCGCGGCATCCAGTTGCGCACGCGCGCGATGGCCGAGGAGCGCATCGGCGAGGTGGCCGGGCGCGTGACCGAGGTGCGCGACCGGGCCACCGAGTCGTGGGACAAGCTCGAGCAGGTGTTCGAGGATCGCGTCTCGCGCGCGCTGGCCCGCCTCGGCGTGCCCACCCACAAGGACGTCAAGGCGCTGATCAAGCGGGTGGACGAGCTCACCGCAAGCCTGAACGCGATGGGCTCCGCGGCGGCTGCCGGCCCGGCGAGCGCGGCCCCCGAGGCCGGCGCGGCGAAGAAGACCGCGGCGAAGAAGACCGCGGCGAGGAAGACCGCGGCGAGGAAAGCCGCGGCCGGGAAGACCGCGGCCGGGAAGACCGCGGCCAGGAAGGCCGCCGGCAAGTCCGGCGCGAAGAAGGCGGCGGTCAAGCGAACGCGTGCGCTCAAGTCCGCGGCCAGCGGCGCGGCGCAGGCCGCCGCGGCCGGCGCGACGAGCGCCTGACAGCCTCTTGGCGGCGGCAGGGTCCGGGCGCGCGTACTGCGCGGTGAGCGATCCGGGCAGCGGGTGCGCGCCGCCGGGCCTGGGCCGATGCAGGTGACATCGTGAAGCGTGGGCCAACGCGAGCGCGCGCCGGGCGAGCGCGCGTGGGCCTCGCGCTCGCCGGCGGCGGGTTCCTCGGCGCCGCCTACGAGCTGGGCGTGCTCGCGGCGCTGGCCGAGTCGGTGCGGGGGCTCGACCTCAACCGGCTCGACGCCTACGTGGGCGTGAGCGCCGGCGGGTTCATCGCCGCCGGCCTGGCCAACGGCAAGACGCCGCACCAGATGGTGCGCACGTTCGTCGAGGACGCCGACGCCGAGCTCGACCCGGCGACGATGCTGCGGCCCGCGGCACGGCTGTGGCTGCGCGCGCTGCGCGCGGCGCCCGCGCTCGCCTCGCAGGCGCTCGAGGCGAGCCTGAGCGAGGGCCTGCGGGGCCCGCCCGCGGTGCTGTGGCAGGCGCTCGAGCGCGCGGGGCGGCTGCTGCCCAACGGCCTGCTCGATTCCCGCCCCGCCGAGCGCACGCTGGCCAAGCTCTTCTCCGAACCGGGCCGCACCAACGACTTCCGCAAGCTGGCCTCGGCGCTGCGCATCGTGGCAACCGACATCGACACCGGCACGCCGGTGGCCTTCGGCGCGCCCGGCTACGACGCGGTGCCGATCTCGCGGGCGGTGCGCGCCTCGAGCGCGCTGCCCGGCCTGTTTGCGCCGGTTCGCATCGGCGATCGCTACTACGTCGACGGCGTGCTCAACAAGACGCTGCACGGCTCGGTGGCGCTCGACCAGGGCGTTTCGCTGCTGCTGTGCGTGAACCCGCTCGTGCCCTATGCGGCGCCTTCGGCCTCGCGGCGGGGCACGATCGCGCGCGCGAGCCTGCCGGTGATCCTGTCGCAGTCGATGCGCACCGCGATCCGGTCGCGGATGACGGTGGGGCTGGCCAAGTACGAGATCACGCACCCCGGCGCGCGCATCGTGCTGTTCGAGCCGCGCAGCGACGACGAAACGATCTTCTTCACCCGCGTGTTCACGGTGGCGAGCCGCCGGCGCGTCTGCGAGCGCGCGTACCGCCAGACGCGCGCCGACCTGCTCGCGCGTTTCGACGAGATCGAGCGCGCGATCGCCGTTGCCGGGTTCTCGCTTCGCCGCGACATCCTCGAGGACGCGACGCTGCGCCTGGTGCGCACGACGCCGGTGCCGGTGCCCAGGCGGCGCGGGGGGCTGGAGGACGGGGCGATCCGGCTGTCGCACGCGCTCGACGACCTCGAGCGATCCCTGAAGTTCGCCGCGTCGCGTTGAGCCGCGCCAGCGCTCAGGTATCCTCGAGCGTGGCGACAGAAAGGCAGCAGCCCGCAGCACGATGAAGCGCAAACCGCCGCGCCGCACGCGCGAACGCATTCTCGACACCGCACTGAGGCTGTTCAACGACATCGGCGAGCCGAACGTGACCACGAGCGCGATCGCCGACGAGATGAACATCAGCCCGGGCAACCTCTACTACCACTTCCACAACAAGGAAGAGATCGTGGACGCGCTGTTCGAGCAGTTCGAGCGCGAGGTGGACCCGCTGCTCTCGGCCCCGGCGGCGCGCGAGATCGCGTTCGAGGACGCCTGGCTGTTCCTGCACCTGCTGTTCGAGGCGATCTGGCGCAACCGCTTCATCTACCGCGACATCAACGACCTGCTCTCGCGCAACCGCAAGCTCGAGCTGCACTTTCGCACGATCCTCGAGCGCAAGACGAGCGCCGCGCACCTGCTGTGCACCGCGCTCGCCGGCGCCGGCAAGCTCGACGCGAGCGAGCGCGAGATCGCCGCGCTGGCGACCAACATGGTGGTGGTCGCCACCTACTGGCTGTCCTACGAGTACGCGGGCAACGCGCGCCGCTTCGGCGACGCGGCTTACCAGAACGGCGCGATCGCTCGCGGCGCCTACCAGGTGCTGTCGCTGCTCGCGCCCTACCTCGACGCGCCGGGGCGCGCGCTGTTCAGGCGCCTGGCCGAGGAATACCTTTCGGACTGACCAGACACGGATGGAACGGGAGACACGTCGATGAACCTGCACCGCATGCTGCTTGAACGCCAGGCCGAGGGCCGCCCGCTGCGCGTGGGCCTGATCGGCGCCGGGAAATTCGGCTCGATGTACCTGTCGCAGGCGCTGCGAACGCCGGGGATCCACCTGGTGGGCGTGGCCGACCTGTCGGTGCCGCGCGCGCGCAAGGCGATGCGCCTGGTGGGGTGGCCGGCGTCGCGGATCGGGGCGAAGAGCCTGGAGAAGGCGGCGGCGGAAGGTTCCACGCACGTGGGCGAGGACGCGCAGGCGCTGATCGCGAGCGCGCAGGTGGACATCGTGATCGACGCCACCGGCCAGCCGGCGGCCGGCATCGCGCACGTGCTCGCCTGCTGCACGCACGGCAAGCACATCGTGATGGTGAACGTGGAGGCCGACGCGCTCGCGGGGCCCCTGCTCGCGCGGCGCGCGGCCGAAGCGGGAATCGTCTACTCGCTCGCCTACGGCGACCAGCCCGCGCTGATCTGCGAGATGGTCGACTGGGCGCGCGCCGCGGGTTTTCCGGTGGTGGCCGCCGGCAAGGGCACGAAGTACCTGCCCGCGTATCACCAGCTCACGCCCGACACCGTCTGGCAGCACTACGGGATCAGCGCCGAAGACGCGAAGCTCGGCGGCATGAACGCGAAGATGTTCAACTCGTTCATGGACGGCACCAAGTCGGCGATCGAGATGGCGGCGGTGGCCAACGCCACCGGCCTCACGCCCGCCCCCGACGGGCTCGAGTTCCCGCCGTGCGGCGTGGAGGATCTCGCCCACGTCCTGCGCCCGCGGGACGACGGCGGGCACCTGCACCACCGCGGCCAGGTCGAGGTGATCTCGAGCGTGGAGCGGGACGGCCGGCCCGTGCCCCGCGACCTGCGCTTCGGGATGTTCGTGACGATCGAGGGCGAGTCGGACTACGTGCGTCGCTGCTTCCGGGAGTACGGAATGACCACCGACGCCAGCGGGCGGTACTCGGCGATGTACAAGCCCTTCCACCTGATCGGCCTGGAGCTGGGCATCAGCGTGGCGAGCGCCGGGCTGCGGCGCGAGGCCACCGGCGCGGCCACCGGCTGGCGCGGCGACGTCGTGGCAACGACCAAGCGCGCGCTCAAGGCGGGCGAGATCCTCGACGGCGAGGGCGGCTACCTCGTCTACGGGCGCCTGATGCCGGCCGCCGACTCGGTGGCCGCCGGCGCGCTGCCGCTCGGGCTCGCGCACGGCGTGCGCGTGCGCCGCGCGGTGGGCGCGGGCGCGGTGCTGCGCTGGTCGGACGTGACGGTGGACGCGCGCGACGACGCGGTGAAGTTCCGCCGGCTGATGGAGCGCACGGTGCCGGTCTGAGCGGCGCACCCGCGAACGGCAGCCAAACAGGGAGAAGCGCATGAGCGAGGCGTACATCGTGGCCGCTGCCCGCACGGCAGGCGGCAGGAAGGGCGGCCGGCTCTCGGGGTGGCACCCGGCCGACCTGGCGGCGCAGGTTCTCGACGCGCTGGTCGAGCGCGCCGGGGCCGACCCGGCGGCGATCGACGACGTGATCGTGGGCTGCGTGATGCAGGTGGGCGAGCAGGCCTACAACGTGGCGCGCAACGCGGTGCTGGCCTCGAGGCTGCCCGAGAGCGTGCCCGGCACTTCGGTCGACCGCCAGTGCGGGTCGTCGCAGCAGGCGCTGCACTTCGCCGCGCAGGCCGTGATGTCGGGCACCGCCGACATCGTGATCGCGGCCGGCGTGGAGAGCATGACGCGCGTGCCGCTGGGCCTGTCGGCGTCGCTCGCCCGCGAGAACGGATTCGGCCAGTACATGAGCCCGGCGATGCAGGCGCGCTACCCCGGGGTGCAGTTCAGCCAGTTCACCGGGGCCGAGATGATGGTGGACAAGTTCGGCCTGTCCAAGGACGCGCTCGATCGCTACGCGCTCGAGTCGCATCGCCGCGCCGCCGCGGCGACGCGCGCCGGCGCGTTCGCCGCCGAGATCGTGCCGGTGCCGGTGCGCACGGCCGACGGCGCGCTCTCGCAGCAGGTGCACGACACCGACGAGGGCATCCGCTTCGACGCGACGCTCGAGGGCATCGCGGCGGTGAAGCTGCTCTCCGGCAACGGCCGGATCACCGCGGCCACCGCAAGCCAGATCTGCGACGGGGCGTCGGGCGTGATGGTTGCGAGCGAGCGCGGCCTGAAGGCCCTTGGCGCGAAGCCGCTCGCGCGCATCCACCACCTGAGCCTGCTCGGCCACGACCCGGTGATCATGCTCGAGGCCCCGATTCCGGCGACGCAACGCGCGCTGCAGAAGGCGGGGATGTCGATCGACGACATCGACCTGTTCGAGGTGAACGAAGCCTT
>DATCZK010000058.1:0-11574 GCA_036525975.1 Burkholderiaceae bacterium
GCAGGTTCAGCGGAAGCAGCAGCTTGGTGAGCAGCCCCTTGCCGCGCACGCCGCCGAAGCGCACCCAGTGCATCGCGATGCCGTGCCGCGGCACCAGCGTTGCCTCCATGCCCGCGGGGTTGCCGAGCCACTCCACGCGCCAGCCCCGGGCGCGCATCACCTGCGCCACCGCGAGCCCGGGCATCACGTGCCCGCCGGTGCCGCCGGCCATGATCAGGATCGCGCGGCTCATGCGTCGCCCCGCATCAGGCGGCGCGTTTCGACGTCGATCCGCAGCAGGATCGCGACCGCCACGCACGACACGAGCACGCTCGAGCCGCCGTAGCTCATCAGCGGCAGCGTGAGCCCCTTGGTGGGCAGCAGGCCCACGTTCACCCCCATGTTGACGAAGGCCTGGAAGCCGATCCACACGCCGATGCCCTTGGCCACCAGGCCCGAGAACACCCGGTCGACCGCGATCGCCTGGCGGCCGATCTCGAAGGCGCGGCGCGCGATCCAGTAGAACGCGACGATCACGGCCATCACCGCGACCAGGCCGAGTTCCTCGCCGATCACCGCGAGCAGGAAGTCGGTGTGCGCCTCGGGCAGGTAGTGGAGCTTCTCGATCGAGGCGCCGAGCCCCACGCCGAACACCTCGCCGCGCCCGAACGCGATCAGCGAGTGGGTGAGCTGGTAGCCCTTGCCCAGCGGGTCGGCGAACGGGTCCAGGTAGGCGAAGATGCGCTCGCGCCGGTACGGCGAGATCAGCACCAGCAGCACGAACGTGGCGGCGGCCGTCACGACCAGCCCCGCGAACAGCCGGCCGTTCACGCCGCCCAGGTAGAGCACGCCCATCGCGATGATCCCGATCACGACGAAGGCGCCGAGGTCGGGTTCGAGCAGCAGGAGCAGCCCGACCGCGGCGACCGCCGCCCCCATCGGCAGGAACCCGCGCCTGAAGCTCTGCATGTAATCCTGCTTGCGCACCGTGTAGTCGGCCGCGTAGAGCACGACGAACAGCTTCATCAGCTCCGAGGGCTGCAGGTTGATCAGGTACAGCGGCAGCCAGCGCCTCGCCCCGTACACCACCTTGCCCACGCCGGGGATCAGCACCAGCACGAGCAGCACGCAGCCGAACACGAACAGCCAGGGCGCGAGGCGCTGCCACATCCGCGCCGGCACCGCGAACGCGACCAGGCCGGCCAGCGTGCCGAGCGCGAGCGCGAACAGGTGGCGCACGAGGAAGTGGGTGGGCGCGTACGACGCGAAACGCGGCGAGTCGGGAAGCGCGACCGAAGCCGAGAAGACCATCACGAGGCCGAGCATCGCGAGCCCGGCCACGACCCAGAGCAGCGCCGTGTCCACGACCGCGCCCGTGCCGGGGGGCGCGATCCGCCGCGCCGCCTTCGCGCCGCGGGTGGCCGGGCGTGGAAGGCCCAGGCTCAGCACGCGAGCCCCGCCTCCGTGCCCAACCGGCGCACGGCGTCCTGGAACACCTGCGCGCGGTGCCCGTAGTTGCGGAACATGTCGAAGCTCGCGCAGGCCGGCGAGAGCAGCACCGCATCGCCGGCGCGCGCGAGGCTCGCCGCGAGTTGCACCGCCTGCTCGAGCGTGTCCGCCGAGCGCATCTCGACCCCGGCCCCGGCGAGCGCCTCGCGAAGGCGCGGGCCGTCGCGTCCGATCAGGATCACCGCGCGCGCGTGGTCGCGCACCGGGCGCGCGAGCGGGCCGAAGTCCTGCCCCTTGCCGTCGCCGCCGGCGATCAGCACGCAGCGTTTCCCCAGGCCGTCGAGCGCGGCGACCGTTGCGCCCACGTTCGTGCCCTTGCTGTCGTCGTAGTACTCCACGTCGCGCACGACCGAGACCCGTTCGCAGCGGTGGGCCTCGCCGGCATAGGCGCGCAGCCCGTGGAGCATCGCCGCCATCGGCACCCCCACGGCGCGCGCGAGCGCGAGCGCCGCGAGCGCGTTCAACTGGTTGTGCGTGCCGCGCACCCGCAACGCATCGGCGGGCATCAGCTTGTTCACGACGAAGGCCGGCGGCGCGTCCTTGCGCCTGCGCACGCCGGGCTCGTCGGTTGCCACGGCCTCGGCGAGCCAGCGCAGCCCGCCCTCGAGCACGAAGCCGAATTCGCCCGGCGCCCCGGGCACCGAGCGCCCGAAGCTCATCGTCGATCGCGCGCGCCGCGGCTGCGTCGCCGGGTCGTCGCGGTTGAACACGCACACGGCCGCGGCGCGGTAGATCCGGTGTTTCGCCTCGACGTAGGCGGGCATCGAGGCGTGCCAGTCGAGGTGGTCTTCGGACACGTTGAGCACCGCCGCCGCGTCGGGCGCGAGGCTGTCGGCGAGCGCGAGCTGGAAGCTCGACACCTCGAGCACCCAGACCTCGGGCATCGCGTTGGCCGCGATCGCCTCGCGCAGCGCGTCGAGCGCGGCGGGGGCGATGTTTCCCGCCGCGATCGCGCTGATCCCGGCCTGCTCGCACAGCTGCGCGACCATCCGCGTCGTCGTGGTCTTGCCGTTGGTGCCGGTGATCGCGACGAGCCTGGGGCGGTCGGCGCCGAGCGCGGCGATCGCCTGCGCGAACAGCTCGATCTCGCCCAGCACCGGGATCCGGGCCGCGCGCGCCGCGCGGTGCAGCGCGGCCGCATCGCCCACCTCGGGCGAGACGCCCGGGCTCCACAGCAGCGCATCGACACCGTCGAGCGGCGCGCTGGAGAGGGCGAGCGCGGCGAACTGCCCGCCGGCGATCTCGGCGCGAAAGGCCTGCAGCCCCGGGGGGTCGGCGCGGGTGTCGACCGCGCGCACGCGCGCGCCGCGCATCGCCGCCCAGCGCGCCATGGCCAGCCCCGACTCGCCAAGCCCGACCACCAGCGCGGTGCGCCCGGCGAGGTCGAACAGCTGCAGCTGCGCCTCGTTGCGCGCCGCCTCGGGCTGCGGGCGGCGTCGGTCCGGTCTCGGTGCGCCGTTGCTCATCTCAGCTTCAGGCTCGACAGGCCGAACAGCACCAGCATCATCGTCACGATCCAGAAGCGCACGACCAGCTGGCTCTCCTTCACGCCGCCCACCTCGAAGTGGTGGTGCAGCGGCGCCATCCGCAGGATCCGGCGGCCCTGCCCGTAGCGGCGCTTCGTGTACTTGAAGTAACCCACCTGCACCATGACCGAGACGGTCTCGGCCACGAACACGCCGCCCATCACGAACAGCACGATCTCCTGGCGCACGATCACCGCGATCGTGCCGAGCGCGCCGCCGAGCGCGAGCGCGCCCACGTCGCCCATGAACACCTGCGCCGGATAGGCGTTGAACCAGAGGAACGCGAGCCCGGCGCCGGCGATCGCCCCGCAGATCACGACGAGTTCGCCCGCTCCGGGGATGTACGGGATCAGCAGGTACTTCGAGAACACCGAGTTGCCGGTCACGTAGGCGAAGATGCCCAGCGCCGCGCCCACCAGCACCGCCGGCAGCACGGCCAGCCCGTCGGCGCCGTCGGTGAGGTTGACCGCGTTGCTCGTGCCCACGATCACCAGGTAGCTCAGGCCGATGAAGCCGAACACGCCCAGCGGATAGGCGATGTTCTTGAAGAACGGCACGATCAGGTCGGCCTTGGGCGGCAGGTCCATCGCGAAGCCGCTCGAGACCCATTCCACGAACAGGCTCACGGCCTCGGCGCTGGACACGCCCGGAACGGCGAACGCCAGGTACAGCGCGGCGGCCAGCCCGATCAGCTACTGCCAGAAAAACTTCTCGCGCGCGCGCATGCCGCGCGGGTCCTGGTTCACGACCTTGCGGTAGTCGTCGACCCAGCCGATCCAGCCGAAACCCAGCGTGACGATCAGCACGACCCAGATGAAGCGGTTCGTGAGGTCGGCCCACAGCAGCGTCGCGGCGCCGATCGCGATCAGGATCAGCGCGCCGCCCATCGTCGGCGTGCCGGTCTTGATCAGGTGCGTCTGCGGGCCGTCCTGGCGGATCGCCTGGCCGATCTTGAGGGCGGCGAGCCTGCGGATCACCATCGGCCCGAACACGAGACCGATCGCGAGCGCCGTGAGCGTCGCGAGCACGGCGCGCAGCGTGATGTAGTTGAACACCGAGAAGGCGCGAATGTCGCGCGCCAGCCACTGGGTGAGCTCGAGCAGCATCAGTGGGCCCCGACCGCAGCGTCGGCCCGGCGCACCAGCGCGGCGACCACGCGCTCCATGCGCATCGCGCGCGAACCCTTCACCAGCACCGTGGCCGGCGGCTGCGCCAGCTCGAGCGCGCGCGCGCTGATCGCGGCCGCGTCGTCGAAGTGCTCGGCCCGCTCGCCGAACGCCGCCTTCGTGTCGCGACTCGCCTCGCCCAGCAGCAGCAGCCGGTCGATGCCGCGAAGCGCCGCGTACTCGCCCACCTCGCGGTGATACTGGGGGCCCTCGGCGCCCACCTCCGCCATGTCGCCCAGAACGAGGATTCGCGGCCCCTGGAACGCGGCGAGCGTGTCGATCGCGGCGCGCACCGAGTCGGGGTTGGCGTTGTAGCTGTCGTCGATCAGCGTCGCGCCGCTCGCGCAGGCGAGCTGCGCGAGCCTGCCCCGCACCGGACGAAAGCCGTTCAGGCCCCCGGCGATGTCGTCCACGCCGATCCCCAGCGCGTGCGCGCACGCCGCCGCCGCGAGCGCGTTGCGCACGTTGTGCGCGCCGGCGATCGCGAGCCGCACGCGCGCGCGCGCGCCGGCCACGTCGATCTCGAAATCGTCCGGGCTCGCGCCGGGCGCGGCGCGCACCGCGCAGGCGGCGTCCAGCCCGAATTCGATCCGCTCGCGCCTGCCGGCGAGGCCGCGCCAGATCCCGGCGTGGGGCTCGTCGCCCGGAAAGACCGCGACGCCGTCCACGGGGAGCGCCGCGATCGCCGCGCCGTTCTCTCGCGCGGTGGCCTCGACCGAGTGCATGAACTCCTGGTGCTCGCGCTGCGCGTTGTTCACCAGCGCGACGGTGGCCTGGGCGATCGCGGCGAGCGTCGCGATCTCGCCCGGACGGTTCATCCCCAGCTCGACCACCGCGGCACGATGGGTCGCGCGCAGGCGCAGCACGGTGAGCGGCACGCCGATGTCGTTGTTCAGGTTGCCGGCCGTGGACAGGCGCGCGGCCTCGCCGAAACGCGCAGCGAGGATCGAGGCGACCATCTCCTTGACCGTGGTCTTCCCGTTCGAGCCGGTGATCGCGATCAGCGGCAGCGTGAAGCGGCGCCGCCAGCCCGCGGCGATCTCGCCGAGCGCGCGACGCGCATCGGCCACGATCAGCGCAGGCGCCCGAAGGCCGGGGATCGAGCGCTCGACCAGCACCGCGCGCGCCCCGCCTTGCACTGCGTCGGCGACGAAATCGTGCGCGTCGTAGGTCTCGCCGCGCAGCGCGACGAACAGGCAGCCCGGCTCGAGCGCGCGGGTGTCGGTGCACACGCCGTTCACGACGGTGGCGCCGTCGCCGACGAGCCGGCCCGACCCGATCCACGCAAATGCCTCGCGCAACTCAAACACTCGCGCCCCCTTCCTGCCCGCCGGAGGGCGCGCCCGCGCCCGAGGGCTCGCCCGCGCCGGCGCGCGCGGCCAGCGCCGCGAGCGCGTGCGCGCGATCGGAGAACGGCAGGAGCTCGCCGGCGACCTCCTGCGTCGTCTCGTGCCCCTTGCCCGCGATCAGCACGACGTCCTCGGGCGACGCCCGCCCGATCGCGGCGCGGATCGCCGCGGCCCGGTCGGGCTCGCACAGCTCGGGTTCGCGCGTGAGGCCCGCGCGGATGTCGGAGATGATCCGGAAGGGCGTCTCGCCGCGCGGGTTGTCGTTCGTGATCACGAGGCGGTCCGCGCCGTTCTCCACCGCCGCCCCCATCATCGGGCGCTTGCCCGCGTCGCGCTCGCCACCGGCGCCGAACACGCACCAGAGCTGGCCGCCGCGACGCATCGCCACCGGGCGCAACGCGGCCAGCACCGTCGCGAGCGCGTCGGGCGTGTGCGCGTAGTCGACCACGACCGCCGGCGAGTGCGGCGCGTCGAGCGCCTCCATCCTGCCGGGCACGGGCGCGAGGCGCTGCAGCGCGCCGATCGCCTGCTCGAAGGGAATTCCGAGCGCCAGCCAGCTGGCCGCGACCGCGAGCGCGTTCGAGACCGCGAAAGCGCCCAGCATCGGCAGGCGCAGCTCGGCGCTGCCGAAGTCGCCGCCGATCGTGGCGACGATGCCGTGCCCCGCGTCGTAGACGCGCTCGGCGACCAGCGCCGCGTCGAACTTCAACCCGTGCTGTCCGGGAGACAGCCCGTAGCCGATGCAGCGCGGCCGCGAATCGCGGGCCTGCGCCGCCGCCATCAGCGTGCAATGGGGATCGTCGCCGTTGACCACGGTCGTGCGCACGCCGGGCCACCCGAACAGCCGCGCCTTGGCGTTGGCGTAGTCGTGCATCGTTCCGTGGTAGTCGAGGTGGTCTCGGCTGAGGTTCGTGAACACCGCCACCTCGACCTGCGCGCCGTTCAGTCGCCCCTGGTCGATGCCGATCGACGAGGCCTCGGCGGCCACGACGTCGACCCCGCTCTCGGCGAAGCGCGCGAGCAGTGCCTGCAGCGCGAGCGCATCGGGGGTCGTGAGCCCGGTGCCGGCCAGCTCGCCCGCAACGCCGCTGCCCAGCGTGCCCACGACCGCGCTGCGCCGCCCCATCCGGTGCAGGCCGTTGGCGATCCACTGCGTGGTCGTGGTCTTGCCGTTGGTGCCGGTCACGGCGACCAGCCGAAGGCGCTCGCTCGGCCGCCCGTGGAACTCGCTCGCGATGTGGCCCGCGAGTTCGCGCAGGCCCGTGACGGCGCGCGCCGGCAGGCCGTCGGTCTCGAGCCGGGCGGCGCCGTCGCTCTCGTAGACGACGGCGACCGCGCCGCGCGCGAGCGCCTCGGCCACGTGCTTCCTGCCGTCGTCGCGCCGCCCCGGCAAGGCGAAGAACGCGTCGCCCGCGCGCACCGCGCGGCTGTCGCCGCGCAGTTCGCCGCCGGCGGGCAAGACCTCGCGCAGCCAGTGCGCGACCTCGACCGCGACCGGCGCCGGCAGGTCGACCGCCATCGCGTCCGCCTCGCGGGAATCCGGGCTCATCGACCGGCCTCGCGAGCGGGGTCGCCGGCTTGCGCCTGCGCCGGGAGTTCGAGGTCGGGCACCACCCGCAGGGTGCGCAGCGCGTCGCCGGCCAGACGCGAGAACACCGGCGCCGCCACTTCGCCTCCGTAGTGCTTCCCGGCCGAAGGCTCGTCGATCATCACCGCCACGACGATCCTGGGGTCCGACGCCGGCGCGAAGCCGACGAACGACGAGACGTACTTGCTCACGTAGCGGCCGCCCTCGAGCTTGTGCGCCGTGCCCGTCTTGCCGGCCACGCTGTATCCGGCGACCTGCGCCTTGGGGGCCGTGCCGCCGGGGCCGGCGGCCATCTCGAGCATCCTGCGAACCGCCGCGGCGGTCTCGGGGCGCATCACGCGCACGCCGCCGGCGGGCTGGTCCTGGCGCAGCAGCGTGAGCGCGGCCATGTCGCCGTCGCGCGCGAACACCAGGTAGGCGCGCGCGAGCTGCAGCAGCGACACCGAGATCCCGTGCCCGTACGACATCGTCGCCTGCTCGATCGTGCGCCAGCTGCGGTACGGCCGCAGGCGCCCGGCCACGGCGCCGGGAAAGCCGATCTCGGGCGCCTGCCCGAAGCCCACCGACGTGTAGAGCTCCCACATCTGCTGCGGCGTGAGCGCGAGCGCCATCTTGGCCGTGCCCACGTTGGACGACTTCTGCAGAACCTGCTCCACGGTGAGCGCGTCGTGGGCCTTCACGTCGCTGATCGTGTGCGCGCCGATCGTCATCCGCCCGCCGGCCGTCGGGATCACCGTCTGCGGCGTGACCTTGCGCGCCTCGAGCGCGATCGCGGTGGTGAAGGGCTTGAGCGTGGAGCCCGGCTCGAAGGTGTCGGTGATCACGCGGTTGCGAAGCTGCGCGCCCGAGAGCTGCCCCCGCTGGTTCGGGTCATAGGTGGGCAGGTTCGCCAGCGCGAGGATCTCGCCGGTGCGCACGTCGATCACGAGCGCCGCGCCGGCCCTGGCGCGATGCTCGCGCACCGCGTCGGCGAGCGCCGCCGATGCGTGGAACTGCACCTTGGCGTCGATCGACAGCCGCAGGTCGCGGCCGTCGCGCGGCTCGCGAATCAGCCCCACGTTCTCCACGATGCGCCCGCGACCGTCGCGGATCACCCGCCGGCTTCCCGGCTGTCCGACGAGGCTGCGCTCGTGCGCGAGCTCGACCCCCTCCTGGCCGGTGTCCTCCACGTTGGTGAACCCCACGACGTGCGCCAGCCGCTCGCCCTCGGGGTAGTAGCGCTTGTACTCCTTGCGCTGGTAGACGCCGGCGATGTCGAGCTCCTCGACGCGCGCCGCGACCGACGCGTCGACCTGCCGCTTCAGATAGACGAAGGTCTTGCCTTCGCCCTGCACGCGCCGCGAGATCTCGCGCTCGGGCATCTGCAGCAGCGCGGCGAGCCTGGCGAGCTCGGCTTTGGCGGGCTTGAATTCCTCGGGCGCGACCCACACCGCGCGCGCCGGCAGGCTGGAGGCCAGCACGACGCCGTTGCGGTCGAGCACCCGCCCGCGCGACGCGGGCAGCTCCACCGTGCGCCCGTAACGCACCTCGCCCTGCTTCTGGAGGAACTCGTTGGACACGAGCTGGAGGTAGATCGCCCGCCCCGCGAGCGCGACGAACCCGAGCGCGATGAGCAGCATCACGACGCGCGAGCGGTACGCGGGCAGCTTCACCGCGAGCAGCGGGTTGGCGGTGAACGGGACGCCTCGACTCACTGCGGCGGCCCCATCGCGGTCTGTTCGGCCCGAGGCTCCACGCTGAGGTAGAGCGTGCGCTGCGGCGTGACCGACTGCATCGACAGGTTCGCCTTCGCCTTGGCGTCGATCCGTGCGGCGGTGGCGAGCGCGGTCTGCTCGAGCTGGAGCTGCGCCCAGTGCACCTCGATCTGGCGCATCTGCGCCTGCGCGCGCTCGAGCTCCACGAACAGCTTGCGCGCGCGGTGCTGCGAGGCGACGAGCCCCAGCGCGCAGGCGACCAGCAGCGCGGCGAGCGCAACGCCGAGCCGGGTCATCGCGGATCCCCGGCGGCGGCGTCGACGCGCTCGGCCACCCTGAGCACGGCCGAGCGCGCGCGCGGGTTGGCCGCCACCTCGGCCTCGCCGGGCAGCATCCGCGCCACCGGGCGCAGGCGCACGCGCGCGCCCGCGATCGGCCCGCCGCGAACCGGGTCGCGCGGGGCGTCACGACCCGCTTCATGCGCGATGAATTGCTTCACGATCCGGTCTTCGAGCGAGTGGAAGCTGATCACGGCGAGCCGGCCGCGCACGCGCAGCCGCTCGACCGCGGCCGCTAGAGCCCGCGCGAGCTCCTCAAGCTCTTGATTGACGAAAATCCGTAGAGCCTGAAAGGTGCGGGTAGCCGGGTCCTTGCCCACCTCCGCCCGCTTCTGGCGGCTGCGGACGACGCCCGCCACGATGCGGGCAAGCTCTCCTGTGGTCTGAATCGGGGCGCGCGAGGCGTCCCTGCGGCGAGCAACAATCGCCTTTGCAATCGGAACAGCAAACCGTTCTTGCCCATAGTCCCTCACCACTCTGGTTATTTCGTCTTCGCTCGCCTGCTGCAACCACTGGCCTGCCGACACGCCGCACGTGGGGTCCATGCGCATGTCGAGCGGGCCGTCTTCACGAAAGCTGAATCCCCGCGCCGGGTCGTCGAACTGGGGGGACGAAGCGCCGAGGTCGAGGAGCACCCCGTCGACCCTCTCGAGTCGATGCGCGTCGAGCACTTCGGCGAGCCGGGAGAACTGCGCGTGCTCGATCGAAATCCGCCCATCTCCCGTTGCCTCCTGCCACCGCCTGCCTGCCTCGACCGCCTGGGGGTCGCGGTCGAGCGCGAGCAAACGCCCGCGCGGACCGAGCCGCCTCAAAATCTCGGCGCTGTGCCCGCCCCGTCCGAAGGTGCAGTCCACGTACACCCCGTCGGCGCGGATCGCCAGCGCCTCCACCGCCTCGTCGAGCATCACCGGGCGATGCTCGAGTCCGGCGCCCTTCCCGCCCAAGCGCTTCCCTAGAACGAGAAATTCGCCAATGATTCGGGCATGCCCGCTTCGATCGCCGCCTTGTCCTGCGCCGTGAGCGACGCGGCGTCCCAGACCTCGAAGTGGCTGCCCATGCCCATCAACATCACCTGCTTGTCCAGCCGCGCGGCTTGGCGCAATTCGGGTGAAACCAGAATCCGCCCCGCCGAGTCCATGTCCACGTCCACCGCGTTGCCCAGGAAGATCCGCTGCCACGGGCGCGCCGAGATCGGCAGCGCCGCGATCCGCGCGCGGTGCACCTCCCAGGTCGTGCGCGGGAACATCAACAGGCAGCCGTCAGGATGGCGGGTGAGCGTGAGCCGTCCCTCGCTCTGCACCTGCAGGGCGTCGCGATGCTTGGCCGGGACCGTGAGGCGGCCCTTGGCGTCGAGCGACAGCGAGGAACTTCCCTGGAACATGTTGTTCGAACCGGTTCGGGATCGGCGCGGGTGGCGCCGAGAAGGACACCAAAATACCCACAATTCACCACTTTTTCACACAAGTTCCCACTGTAGCGAAAAGCGGCATCGCGGGTCAAGCGTGAAACGGGGTTTTTTCCAGTCCGCACAAGCACTTATCGACGAGCGGCGCGTCCCGCCACCCGGTCCTGGCTCCCTGGAGCCGGTAGACGCAGGATAAATTATTCAACAAAAAGAATGCACTAACAGGCGAAGTGCATGTATCGCGCGAGATTCCAAGCGGATCTCGCGCGGCGCGGGCGCGAACCGGCGCGGGCATTGCGCGATCGGGCATCGCGCAACGAAGCGGGAGCGGGCCTGTAGGCCGGATTCTGTGCGCCGGTTCCCCGGCTGACGATCATTCCTCTGGGCGCGCCGTTACCGGCGCGCTCTAGCCACCAACCCGCACGCTCGGACGGGCCGTCCTCCCCGGCGCGAAGCCGGATCGCGTGCCTATTCGGTGTTGCTCCGGGTGGGGTTTTGCGTGCCGCCCGTGTCACCACGGACGCGGTGAGCTCTTACCTCACCGTTTCACCCTTGCCTGCTGCCTCCGGCGGCGCCCGAACCCCGCTTTCGCGAGGCCCTGCGCCGGGGAGGCATCATCGGCGGTCTGCTCTCTGTTCCACTTTCCGTCGCCCTGGGTCTTTCGACTTGCTGCGCCTGGCCGTTGACCAGCACCCTGCCCTGCGGAGTCCGGACCTTCCTCCGGCGACGAATCGCCGGCGATCGCCCAGCCCGCTCCCAGGGAGATTCTACCGTGTGCGACCCTTCTCGTGCCCTTGCTCCGCGCGCTCGCTTCGTCTCCTTGGGCCCACTGCGGCCCACCGCTCGCGACGCTGTTCGCAGCCGCGGCACTCGTTGCGCCTGCCGAAACCCGCCCCGACGAAGAGGGCGATCAGCGGACTCAGACCAGCGGCTGCGCCCAGTTCTCGTCGGCCGCCACGCGCCGCACCGCCGCTCGCTCGAGCATGCGCGCGAGGAACGGGCCCAGGTGCGGCAGGCTGC
>DATCZK010000059.1:0-8288 GCA_036525975.1 Burkholderiaceae bacterium
GCTGCGCTTCGCCAAGATCATGGGCGCGCACGTGACGGTGATCTCGTCGAGCGACGAGAAGATCGAGCGGCTGCGCGCGATGGGCGCCGACGCCACCGTGAACTACCGCGAGCATCCCGAGTGGTACAGGCCGGCGCGCGAGATCACCGGCGGGCGCGGATTCGACCACATCGTCGAGCTCGGTGGCGAGAAGACGCTGCCGCAGTCGCTGCGTTGCGTTCGCCCGGGCGGGGTGCTGTCGATGATCGGCGTTCTCTCGGGGCCTTCGATGGCCACCGCGCTGGGCCTGGTCGTGACGCGGCAGGTGAGGATGCAGGGCGTCACGGTGGGTCACCGCGACGGATTCGAGGCGATGGTGCGCGCGCTCGAGCAGCAC
Source organism: Burkholderiaceae bacterium (assembly GCA_036525975.1). Lineage (GTDB taxonomy): Bacteria > Pseudomonadota > Gammaproteobacteria > Burkholderiales > Burkholderiaceae_E > Quisquiliibacterium. The sequence goes on from DATCZK010000059.1 coordinate 377, forward strand.
CGCGTGGAGCCGGTGATCGATCGCGTGTTCGCGTTCGAGGCGCTGAAGGAGGCGCTCCCCTACCTCAAGAGCGGCGCGCACTTCGGGAAGGTGTGCATCCGCCACGGCGCCTGAATCGGCGAGCCGTCTCTCACTTCTTCGGCGCCTTCCTTGCGGCCGTCGCCTTGGCCGGGGCCTTGGCCGGGGCCTTGGCCGTCGCCTTGGCCGGTGCCGCCGCCTTGCTCGCCGCGCCCTTGAGCTCTCTGGCCATGTAGTCGAGCTCGTCCTTGCAGCCCGCTTCGGTCTGCCCCAGCACGAAGCGCTCGATCTGGCCGCCGATCAGCGGAATGCGCGCCTTCGCGCGATGGCCGATCTCGTAGACGCAGCCCTTGCCCGCGGGGCGCAGGCTGATCGTGGCGCTCACCTCCACCGGCTGGCCGGTCACCGTGAGCAGGTACGTGGCCTCCTTGCCGCCGTCGCCGTCGTCGCTCCACTTCTCCTCGATCACGATCTGCTGCACCGGATTGAACAGCCTGGCGAGGAACGACGGGAGCTCGCGCTCGACCTTGCGCTTCATCGTGACGGCGTGGCCGGTGCCGGCCTTCTTCACCTTGCAATCGGCCGAGAGCTCGCCGAGGTCGAGCGAGCGCTGCTCGAGGAACTCCGGATCGGTGAAGGCGGCGTACACGGCGTCGATCGGGGCGCTGAACTTGACTTGCATCGTCTCACTCCGTTGGAAGGGCTCGCTCGATGGCTCACAGAGAATAGTCGCCGATCCAGGCGCCGTCGCGAAAGTCGATCGACAGTTCGCGCGGCGCGAACCTTCGCGACGCCGCCGTGGCCACCTCGGCTTCGGGCTGCCGGCCCAGCCGCTCGGCTTCGTCCATCGAGCAGGGGGTCGAGGTCACGACGCGAAAGTACACGGCGAGACGCTCGTTCACCCACGCGAGCGGGGCCGGCGCCGATCGATCGCGCACGTGCACGGCCTTCTTCACCAGGCACGAGAAGTACAGCTCGAGTTCCAGCACGAGCGGGGCCTCGCGGCGGGCCAGTTCGCGATCGGCCGCTTCCGACCAGCGCACCGCCAGGTCGCGCCCGTTGATCCGCGCGCGCCCGGTGCGCGGGGCGATGGTGGCATCGGGCGTGGTGAGCGTGTATTGCATCGGCATCGTCCTCCTCGTGCAGCCAACAGTTTGCCCGAAGCCTCGCGCCCGTGCCCGCGCGAGCGGCGCCGGCGCGCTGGCGCCGCCCGCGCGCAGACGGTGCCGGCGTATCCTTGGTTGCCTGGCACCCCGCGGCGGTCGCCGGACCGAAGCCGCCGCAACGGCACGACGAGATGATCGACGACAGGCATCGCGTGGAGATCGCGCCCGAGGAGGTGGAGCTGAGCGCGGTGCGCTCGCAGGGCGCGGGCGGGCAGAACGTGAACAAGGTCGCGAGCGCGATCCACCTGCGCTTCGACATCGCCGCGTCGTCGCTGCCCGACGACGTGAAGCGGCGCCTGCTCGCGCTGCGCGACCAGCGCATCTCGCGCGAGGGGGTGCTGGTGCTCAAGGCGCAGCGCTTCCGCACCCAGGAGGCCAACCGCGACGACGCGCTTCGCCGCCTGCAGGAACTGGTCGATCGCGTGGCCAGGCCCCCGAAGCCGCGTCGCGCAACGCGCCCCACGCTCGGCTCGCAGGTGCGCAGGGTGGACCGCAAGACGGCGCGGGGTCGGGTCAAGGCGCTGCGGGGAAGGGTCGAGCCTGCGGATTGAAGCGCCGGACAATACCGTTGACTGCGGTTGTGTACGGTATACAATGGAAAAAAAAGAAGGTTCGGCGCGCGCGCGCCGCTGACGCGCGCTGCGCAAGAACCCTCGACCAAGCGTGGGGGCAGACGTGGTGGCAATGCTCAGGCCGATCGCGAGAGCGCAGGGGCTGGGAAACCAGGTCTACGAGACGCTGCGCGAGCACTTGCGCGCCGGCGTGCTGCGCGCGGGCGACCGCCTCACCGAGGTCGACATCGCCACCCGGCTCGGCGTGTCGCGCACACCGGTGCGCGAGGCGCTCGCGAGGCTTGCGAGCGAGGGGCTGGTCGATTCCGAGGGGCGCGGCTACGCCGTGCCCACGTTCGGCGAGCGCGACGCCGACGAGATCTACGAAGTGCGCTTCCTGCTCGAGCCGGCCGCGATCCGCCAGGCGGCGAAACGGGCAGGCGCGGGCATCGAGCCGCTCGCGCTGGCGCTCGACCAGGCGCAGCGCGCGCAACGCGACGGCGACGCCGCGGGCTTCGTCGCGGCCAACACCCGATTCCGCGATGCCTGGCTCGCGCTCGTGCCCAACCGGCGTCTGGTGCGCGCGATCGCGCTGTACGACGCGCACGTGCGCTACCTGAGGGCGGCAACCCTCGACGACGCCGGCATCCGCACGATCGTGCTGCGCGGGATGCAGCGGGTCTTCGACGCGCTCTCGGCCCGCGACGCCGATGCGGCGGCGCAAGCGATCAGCGCCCACCTGGGCGATGCGAAGACCTATTTCCGAAAGACGGCAGGCCTGTCGGCGCTCTCCGCGGCCGGGGCCTGCGCGAAATGAGGCCGCGACGATGAGCCACTCTGCACGGATTCCCTATCGCGCCTACTGGAGCACGCCCTTCGCGCGCTGGCAGGGGGCGCTGTCGCACCTGAACAGCGTGGAGTTCGCCGCCCGCGTGGCGGCGGCCGAGCTGGGAAGGCGCGGCATCCCGCCCGAGGCCCTCGACTACGGCGTGCTCGGACTCTCGGTTCCGCAGAAGCACTCGTTCTACGGCCTGCCCTGGCTCGCGGGCATGGCCGGTCTCGGGCACCTCGCGGGGCCGACCGTGATGCAGGCCTGCGCCACCGGCGTGCGCGTGCTGCTCGCCGGCGTGCAGGAGATCGAATCGGGGATGGCCACGGCGGCGCTCGGGCTCTGCTGCGACCGCACCTCGAACGGGCCTCACATCTACTACCCGAACCCGAAGGGGCCCGGCGGCACCGGCGCCGCCGAGAACTGGGTGATGGACAACTTCGGCTGCGACCCGCTGGGGCCGCACTCGATGCTGCAAACGGCCGAGAACGTGGCGCGCGCGCACGGCATCTCCACGGCCGAGCAGCACGAGGTGGTGCTGCGGCGCGAGGCGCAGTACCGCGACGCGCTCGCCGACGACCGCGCGTTCCTCAGGCGTTTCATGACCTTGCCCTTCGCGGTGCCCGACGCCGCGTTCCGGCGCACCGTGGCCGCGCTCGAGGGCGACGAGGGCGTGTCGACGTCCACCGCCGAGGGGCTCGCGAAGCTGCGCCCGGCGATGGAGGGGGGGTCGGTCACCTTCGGCGGGCAGACGCACCCGGCCGACGGCAACGCCGCGATCGTCGTCGCCACCCCGGAGCGCGCGCGCGAACTCTCGGCCGATCCGCAGATCGCGATCCGGATCCTCGGCTTCGGCCAGGCCCGCGCGCCGCTCGCGCAGATGCCCACCGCGACGGTGCCGGCGGCGCAACGCGCGCTCGAGCGGGCCGGAAAGACCTTCGCGCAACTGCACGCGATCAAGACCCACAACCCGTTCGCGGTCAACGACATCTACTTCGCCAGGCAGACCGGCGTGAGCCTCGAGGCGATCAACAACTTCGGCTGCTCGCTGGTCTGGGGGCACCCGCAGGCGCCGATGGGCACGCGCGCCGTGATCGAACTGATCGAGGAGCTGGTGCTGCGCGGCGGAGGCTGCGGCCTGTTCACCGGGTGCGCCGCGGGCGACAGCTCGATGGCGGTGGTGCTCGAGGTGGGCGACGCGTGATGCGCAACGCGGCGGGCACGGCGTGCGCGATCGCGCGAAGGGCGGCCGTCGCGCGTTGCGACGCGGGGTGGGCCTGGCGATGAACATCTCGAACTGGATCGAAGGTTGGGCGAGGCTGGCGCCGCAGGCCACCGCGGTGCGCTTCGGCGGCGACGCGATCTCCTTCGCCGCGCTCGCCGCGCGCGTGCGCGGCGCCGCGGCGGCGCTCTCCGCCGCCGGCGTGAAGCGCTCCGACCGCGTGGCCTACCTCGGGCTGAACTCGCCGGCGCAGCTCGCGCTGCTCTTCGCCTGCGCCCGGCTCGGCGCGATCTTCGTGCCGATGAACTGGCGCCTCGCCGCGCCCGAGCACTCGATGACGCTCGCCGACTGCTCGCCCGCGGCGCTGTTGATCGACCCGGCGTTCGAACGCGACGCCGGCGCGATCGAACACAAGCCGCCCGTTGCGCTCGTGTGCGACCCGCAGTGCGAGTGGCTGGGCTCGTACGGCGACGACACGCCGGATCCGCGAGGCATCGGCGAGCGCGACCCGGTGCTGCTCAGCTACACCTCGGGGTCCACCGGGCGGCCCAAGGGCGTCGTGCTGAGCCACGAGGCGCTTCTGTTCAACGCGATCAACAGCACCCACCTGCACGCGCTGCGCAGCTCCGACACGGTGCTCACCTCGCTGCCGCTGTTTCACGTGGGCGGGCTCAACAACCAGACGCTTCCGGCGCTGCACGCGGGCGCCTGCGTGCTGCTGCACGCGAAGTTCGACCCGGACGCGGCCTTCGACGCGATCGAGGGCGGCGAAGTCACGCTCACCTGCCTGGTGCCTGCCCAGCTCGACATGATGATGGCGAGCCCGCGCTGGGAGCGCGCCAGCTTCGGCGGCCTGCGGATGATCGCCACCGGCTCGACGCTGATCCCGGAGCGCGTCTCGCGCGCGGTGCATGCGAAGGGCGTTCCGCTGGTGCAGATCTACGGGGCCACCGAGACCTGCCCGATCGCCACCTACCTTCCCGCGGCCGACGCGATGCGCGTGCCCGGGTCCGCCGGGAAGGCGGCCGTGCACTGCGAGGTGCGCGTCGTCGACGAGACCGGCGCGGCGCGCGCTTGCGGCGAGATCGGGGAGATCGAGGTGCGCGGCCCGAACCTGATGACCGGCTACTGGGGAATGCCGCAGGAGTCCGCCCGCGCGCTGCGCGAGGGCTGGTATCGCACCGGCGACGCGGGCTACTTCGACGAGCAGGGGTACCTGCACGTGAGCGGGAGGCTCAGGGACGTCGTGATCACCGGCGGCGAGAACGTCTACCCTGCCGAGGTGGAGAACATACTCGCCGAGAGCGCCGAGCTGCGCGAGGCGGCGGTGGTCGGCCAGCCCGACGAGCGCTGGGGCGAGATCGTGGTGGCCGTCGTCGTGCGCAGCGAAGGCAGCACGATCGACGAGGCTGGGGTGCGCGAGTGCCTGCGCGACCGGATCGCGCGCTACAAGCATCCGCGCAGGGTGGTGTTCGTTGACGCGCTGCCGCGCACCGCGCTTGGCAAGGTGCGCAAGGAAGAGGTGCGGCGCATTGTGGAGAACTCGAAATGGCACTGAAGATCGGCATCGACGTCGGCGGAACCTTCACCGACTTCGTCCTCACCCGCGACGGCGCCGAGCCGGCGATCTTCAAGACGCTGTCCACGCCGAGCGACCCCTCGATCGCGGTGGTCGAGGGGCTCGAGCTGATCGCGGCGGCGCAGCAGCCGCCCCAGACGCTCGCGCAGTTCGCGCCCGCGATCGACACGATCGTCCACGGCACCACCGTCACGACGAACGCCACGCTCACCCACACCGGCGCGCGATCGGCGCTGCTCACCACGCAGGGCGTGCGCGACGCGCTCGAGATGCGCCGCGGGGTTCGCGAGGAGCAGTACAACAACCGCTTCACCAACGTGACGCCGCTCGTGCCGCGCTACCTGCGCTCGGGCATCCCGGGAAGGCTCGACCGGCACGGGCGCGAGATCGAGCCGCTCGACGCCGGCGCCGTGCGCGCGGCGATCGAGCTGTTCGCGCGCGAGCGGGTCGAGGCCGTCTCGATCTGCTTCATGAACTCCTTCGCGAACGACGCGCACGAGGCCGAGGCCGCGCGCCTGGTCGAGGAGCTGATGCCCGGCGCCTACCTCACCGTTTCGTCGGAACTGCTGCCCTCGATCCGCTTCTACGAGCGCGTGAGCACGACCGCGCTCAATTCCTACGTCGGCCCGAAACTGAACCACTACCTCGACCAGCTCGTGGAGCGGCTGCGCGGAATCGGGTTCGCCGGGCTGCTGCTGATCATGCAGAGCAACGGCGGCGTGATCGCGCCCGAGCTCGCGCGGCGCAAGGCCGCGCTCACGCTGCTCTCGGGGCCCGCCGGCGGCCCGGGGGCGGGGCTGTTCTACGCCGGCGCGCACGGCCGCGACCGCTGCATCACCACCGACATGGGCGGCACCAGCTTCGAGGCCTCGGTGGCGGTGGGCGCGCCGCTGCTCGTGAACGACGGCGAGATCGCGCGCCACAAGATCGCGCTGCCCATGCTCGACATCCACACGATCGGCGCGGGCGGGGGGTCGATCGGCTGGATCGACGAGGGCGGGCTGCTCAGGGTGGGCCCGCAGAGCGCGGGCGCCGACCCCGGGCCGGCGTGCTACGGCAAGGGCGGCGCGCTGCCCACCACCACCGACGCCAACGTCGTGCTCGGCTACCTCGCGCCCGGGTTCTTCGCCGGCGGGAAGATGCCGCTCGACGCAGACGCGGCGCGGGCCGCGGTCGAGCGCCACATCGCCGCGCCGATGGGGCTCGCGGTGGAAGACGCCGCCGCGGGCATGTATCGCGTGGCGTGCAACAACATGGCGCAGGCGATCCGCGAGGTCACGATCAAGCGCGGCTTCGACCCGCGCGAGTTCGTGCTCGTCACCGGCGGCGGCGCCGGGCCGATCCACTCGTGCCTGATCAGCGAGGAGCTCGAGATGCCGATGCAGCTGGTGCCGCGCGAGTCGTCGGTGCTGTGCGCGTTCGGCATGCTGATGACGGACCTCAAGCACGACTTCGTGCGCACTTTCGTCTCGCGCCTCGACGCGCTCGACTGGGCCGCGCTCGCCGACGTGGTGGACGCGATGATCGCCGAGGGCGACCGCCAGCTCGACGCCGAGCGGATGCCGGCCGATCGGCGCGAGCACCGGATCAGCTTCGACTGCCGTTACGTCAAGCAGTACCACGAGGTGTCGTACCGCGTGCAGCGCGACGCGCTCGCGCGCCGCGACCTCGACGCGGTGGCCGCCGGATTCCACGCCGAGCACAATCGCCTGTACGGCTATTCGCTCGAGCAGGAGGGCTCGCCGGTGGAGATCATCAACGTGCGCGTGCAGTCGGCCGGGCGCGTGTCCAGGCCGAAGTACCGGCGCGACGCGTACGCCGGCCCCGATCCGTCGCACGCGCTGAAGTCGGCGCGCAGCGCCTACCTGCCGGGGGCGCGGCGCTTCGCCGAGGTGCCGGTGTTCGACGGCCACGCGCTCGGTTTCGGAAACCGGGTGGCGGGGCCGGCGATCATCGAGCAGCAGACCACCACGATCGTGGTCACCGAGGCGTTCGACTGCGTGGTCGACCCGCTCGGGTCGTTCGCGATCTACCGCAAGGGAAGGCAAGACCTCGTGGCATCGTGCCTGCGGGGCGAGGAGGCAGTGGCATGAGCAACGCAATCGATCCGATCCTGCTGTCGGTGTACGCGCGCACCTTCAAGTCGATCACCGACGAGATGAGCATCTCGATGGAGAAGACCACGCGCTCGCCGATCCTGTGCGAGGCGAAGGACTACGTCACCGGCCTGTACGACGGCCAGGGCAACATGCTCGAGCAGACCGAGAACCTGCCGATCCTGGCGTTCTCGCTCGCGCCGGTGTGCAAGTACCTGTGCGAGTACTTCGGCGACGACCTGCACCCGGGCGACGTGATCTTCCACAACGACGTGTTCTCGCTGGGCAACCAGAACAACGACGTGGCGGTGTTCAAGCCGGTGTTCTTCGAGGACCGGCTGGTGGCCTGGACCGCCTGCAAGGGGCACCAGGCGGACATCGGGGGGGCCGTGGCGGGGGGCTACAACCCGGACGCCACCGAAGTCTGGCAGGAGGCCCTGCGCATCCCGCC
>DATCZK010000060.1:0-4660 GCA_036525975.1 Burkholderiaceae bacterium
GAAGGCTTCTCGCGGCCGGCGGCCACGGTCGCGTCGTCGGCGGCGGCGTGCGCCGCCCCTTCCCGCTCGTGCGGCGCGTGCTCGTGTGCGGGCGCGCGTTCGGGCGCGCGTTCGGGCGCGTGGTCGGGAGCGCGTTCGGGAGCGTGTTCGGGAGCGCGTTCGGGGGCGTGCGGGGGAGCGTGCGGGGGAGCGTGCGCGGGAGCGTGCGCGGGAGCGTGCGGGGGAGCGTGCGCGGGAGCGTGCGCGGGAGCGTGCTGGGGCGGGCGCTCGTGCGCAGGCGCCAGCGGGGGCTCGGGCGCGTGCTCGGGAGCGTGCGCGCGCTCGGGCTCGGACGGGGGCCCGTGCTCGGGCGCACGCAACCGCTCCGGCTCATCCGACAGATCCGACAGATCCGGCTCGTGCGACGCGTGCGGTGCCGAAACGAGCCGATGCACCCAGTCGGCGAGCAGTTCGCAAACGGTGAGCGCGTCGTGCGGGGCATCGCCGTGGCCGGCAACGGCGTCGGTCATCTGGCTGAGGCAGTCCGCGGCCTCGGCGAGCGCGACCCCGAGCAGCGGCGGTGGCCGTCGCCGCGATTCGTCGAGCAGTTGCAGGAGATCCTCGAGCTGGTGCGTGAGCGTCGCCACCCCGCGCACGCCCACCGTGATCGCCGAACCCTTGAGGGTGTGCGCGATGCGCCGCGCCTCGCCCAGCGCCTCGACCGACCCTTCGAGAATGCTGTCGACGCTGCTCGAGAACTGCGCGCTGAGCGCGGGGAGTTCTCGCCTGAGGTGATCGATCACCGCGGCGTCCGCGTCGGGCGGGATGTCGAGCGAGAGGTCTGCGGGCTGCACCCGGCGTACGCCAGCATCCACGCGGCGCGACGCGAGCAGCCGCGGCCAGGCGAGCTGGCGCTGCAGCGCATCGAGCGATTCGGGATCGAATCGCAGCCAGGCCTCCGGCGCCCCCAGCTGCGCGACCAGCGCGCCGGCCGAGGCCGGATCCGGGTCCGAGAAATACCGGTGCAACGCCGCGGCGAGCGCAGCCGGCCAGGCGAGCGGCCGCGGCGTCGCGGGCAAAGCGCCCAGGGCTGCGAGCGCCTGCGCGAGCGCGCTCAGGCCCACGTGGCCGAGCGCTCCGGCGAGCGCCCGCAACCGCTCGCCCACGTCCTCGGCGCCGGCCTGCGACATCGGGGCCATCGGCGCCCGCGCGTCGAGCTGGGCCGACAGCGCAGCGGTGGCCTCGAGCAGCAGCGCCAACTCGTCGCGCGCCACGGTGATCGGCTCGGTTTGCACCTCGAGCGCGAGCGCGGGCGGGAGCGCCACGTCGACCACCGGCACGCCGTCGCCGCTCGCCCCGAGCGCCCCGTGCGCGCCGGCGGTCAGCCGCTGCGCGTCCTCGCGCAACCTCGCCTCGATCAGGTTCAGGAAGCGCTCGGGGATGCGGGGAAACTCGGGCCACCCGGGCAGCGCCTCGACCAGTTCCACCGCCTGGTCGGGGTCGAGCTCGCCCGCGCACAGCGCAACCAGGTCGCACACCCACGGCTCGAGCCGCTCGATCACCGCACGCCAGGCGCCCGCGCGCGACTGCTCGCGCAGGTAGGGCGCGACGAGCGGAAACAGGTAATTGAGCGAACGCAGGCCGAGCGAGTCGGCCACGCCGGCGCAGCGTTCGAAGGCGGCGGCGAACGAATCGGCGAAGCCCGCCGGATCGCCCGACGGATCGGCCTCGAGCATCGGCGCGAGCAGCCCGACCGCAGCCGGGCCGAGCCGCCCGAAGCGCTCGTCGCGCTCAATCGCCGCGCTCACCGCTTGTGCTCCGCCGGGGCTTCTTCGGTGAGGCGAAAGACGCGCACCTGGTCGAGCAGCGCGCGCGCGCACTCCACGAGCCGCGCGATCTGCGCCGCCTGCATCCTGAGCTGCTGCGCGCTCTCGCCGCTCGCTTCCTGGATGATGCGCGCGCGCTCGATCAGCGCGCCCCCCACCCTCGCCTGCTCCTCGGAGGTGCGCGCGATGTCGCGCACGCCCGCCGCGAGCGAACCGGTCTCGTCGCGACTCGCGCTCATGCCCGCGCTCGCCTGGTCCGCCAGCCGGCTGATCTCGACCACCTGCGCGATCGCCTGGTTCATCGCGCGCGCCGTGTCGTTCGCCTCGGTCTGGATCGACGTGACGATCGAGACGATCTGGCGCGAGGAGTCGCGCGCCGACTCGGAGAGCCGCTTCACCTCGTCGGCCACCGCCGCGAAGCTGCGCCCGGCCTCGCCCGCGGCCAGCGCGCGCATCGAGGCGTTGAGCGCGAGGATGCCGGTGCGCTCGGCGATCGCCTGGATCATCCCGACCACCTGGCCGATCTCCTGCGACCGCTCGCCCAGGCGCTTGATGCGCTTCTCGGTCTCGCGAATGAGCGCGCGCGAGCGCGCGATGCCCTGCGCGGTGCTCGCAACGCTGGTGACCGCGGCGCTCGTTGCCTGCACCGCACGGTCCGCGGCCGCGTCGCCGGCGCGCGCGCGGTCGGCGATCGACTCGAGCGCGAGCGCGGCGCCGGAGAGCTCGCGCGCGGCGATCTCCACCTCGGCCTGCTCGCGCGCGGCCGCGTGCGCGGCGTTCTCCGACTGGGTCCGGACCGCGATCGTGGCCTGCGCCACCTGGTGCGACACGTCGCGCACGTTGATCAGCACCCGGCGCGTCTCCTCGGTGAGGAGGTTGAGCGCGTCGGCGATCGCGCCGGTGACGTTTTCGGTGACGGGAACGCGGATCGTGAGGTCTTTCGAGCTCGCGATCGTGCCCACGGCCTGCATGATCTCGATCACCGAGTCGTTGAGCTCCTCGCCCTCGCGCGAGATCGTCTCGAGTCCCTGGATGCGGTATTCGAGCAGGTCGTCCAGCGCCGCGGCCAGCTGCGAGATGTCGTCGTCGCCGTCGAGGTCGGCGCGCGCGAGCGCGTCGCCCGCCGTCGCGCGCGCCAGCGTCCAGCCGAGCCTGGCGACCGGATCGACCACCTCCGCCGAGAAGCGGCGGGCCATCGCGAACGCGAGGGCCCCCGAGGCCGGCAGCGCGACCAGCGCCGCGATCGCGAGCGCCGCGAGCGCCTCGCCCCACTCCAAGGTGCCCCTCGCCGCGAGGTACCAGAGCACGCCCGCGAGCACCGCGAGCAGCGCCACCGGTGCGATCGCCAACGCGAGCAGCGACGCGCGCAACGCCGCGAGCGTGTTCACCTGCGCGAGCTGGCGAGCCGCGCGAGCCATCAGTCGACCGCCAGCGCGCGAAACAGTTGCGGCGCGTCGAAACGCCACCACCAGCGCCCGTCGGAGTCGCGCGCCGGCGCGCGCAACGCGCCGGCGAACGCGCACTCGGGGTGCGGCGGGGCCTGCGTCGCGTCGCCCGGCGCCAACTCCACCGCTCGAGGCGGATGCTCGACGCGCAGCGCGCCCGCGTCGAAACCGCCGCCCACCACCAGCACCTGAACGCGGTCGGGTCGCTGCGCCAGTCGCTGCGGTTGCGGATCGGCGTCGAGCACCGGAACGGGTTGCCCGCGCACCTGGATCAATCCGAGCACGCGCGGCGGAGCGAGCAGGAGCGGATAGACGGTCGCGTCGGCAACGTACTGCGCATCGTCGGCCGGGTCGAGCAGCAGGTCCACGCGCCCGAGGGTGAATCCGTAGGCCTGCGCAGGGCCGGGTGCGTGCGCGCTCATCCGCTCGGTCGCCCCGTCATCGGCCGAGGAAGCGTGCAAGCCGCGACGACGCCGCGCCCTGCGCCGCCTCGCCCGGGTCGCCCGCGCGGCCCGCCTCGCGAGGGCTTCGCTTGCCCGCGCGCACGCTGCGCTGCAATTGCTTTCGCACCGCCGTCTCGAGCGCGCGAAACGGCACCGGCTTGGTCAGATACGCGTCGCAGCCGGCGAGCGCGCCACGCGCGAGGTCGAAGGGCGACGAGCGGCTGGTGAGGATGATCACCGGCAGTTGCCTGATCCGTCGATCGCGCCGGATCTCGCGCGTGAGCCGGTAACCGTCGGTGTCCGGCATCATCACGTCGACCAGCGCGAGGTCGAAGGGCTCCACGGCCAGGCGCTCGAGCGCCTGCGCGGCCGACCCCACCGCCTCGTGCCGAAGCCCCAGCCGATCGAGCGCCACGCCGATCTGCCTGCGCACCGTGGCGCTGTCGTCGACGATGAGCACGCGGGGAGCCTCCTCGCCCTCGCCGGATGCGTCCGCGCCGGCCGCGTCGGACCCGGTCTCGCCAACCCGCGGCCCCGCCCGCTCTGCGTCCGCCAGTTCGTCTTCGAGCCCGCCGTCCAGTTCGTCGGCGAACTCGTCGGCGAGTTCTTCCGCGAACTGCTCCACGAGCTCTTCGGAAGCGAGCTGGGCACCCTCACCGGCCGAGCCCGCCTCGAGCTCGCCCGGCGCGCCGGCCGTGGCCGCCGCGGCCGAGAGCTGGCGCTCGAACACGCGATTGAGCACCGGCAGCAGCTGCACCGCGAGGCGGTCGAGCGCGATCGCGTCGCCGCCCGAGGCCACCGCACCCGGCGGCAGCACTTCGATGCGCGCCGCGCCGCCCGCAGCCGGGTCGGCCAGCGCCCACAGGCTCGCGCCCGCGGGGGCGAGCCTGTTGGCCAGCACCAGATCGGCGCCCGCATCCGCGGGCTCGCCCGATGGCGCGTCGTCGATGCGGTAGGCGTAGCGGTT
>DATCZK010000061.1:0-13104 GCA_036525975.1 Burkholderiaceae bacterium
CGCGAGCGGCTGGGCTTTCCGATGTGCGCCGCGGCGCCCAAGGCGGTGCGGGCATGAGCGCGAAGGCATTGCTGGTCGAGCTGTTCACCGAGGAGCTCCCGCCCAAGGCGCTGCGCCGCCTGGGCGAGTCGTTCGCCTCGAGCATCGTGGCGAGCCTGCGCGCGCGCGGGCTGGCCGCGCCCGAGGCCACCCACCGCGCCTTCTGCTCGCCCCGGCGCCTCGCGGTGCTGGTCGACGCCGTGCGCGCACAGGCGCCCGAGCGCGAAGTCGAGGCCAAGGGCCCGTCGGTGAAGGTGGGCCTCGACGGCGAGGGCCGCCCCACGCAGGCCCTGGTCAAGTGGGCCGAAAAGCAGGGCGCGCGCATCGACGCGCTCGTGCGCGCCTCGGACGGCAAGCAGGAGTGCTTCTACTTTCGCTCCACCGCGCAGGGCGACGCGCTGGCCGGCGTGATCGACGCGGTGCTCGCCGAGGCGATCGCGAAGCTGCCGATTCCCAAGGTCATGGAGTACCAGCTCGCCGACGGCGCCACCAGCGTGAGCTTCGTGCGCCCGGCGCACCGGCTGATCGTGCTGCACGGCGAGGACGTCGTGCCGGCCACGCTGCTCGGGCTCGAGTCCGGGCGCACGACCTTCGGGCATCGCTTCCAGGGCGCGGGCGTGCTGTCGGTTTCCGAGCCGCACGAGTACGTGCGCCTGCTCGAGCAGAAAGGCCGGGTGATCCCCGACTTCGACGCGCGCCGCGCCCGCATCGAGGCGATGCTCGACGCGAGCGCGAGCGCGCTCGGCGCGTCGCTGGGCACCGACCCCGCGGTGGGCGCGCTGCTCGACGAGGTCTGCGCGCTCGTGGAGTGGCCGGCCGTGTACGTGGGGCAGTTCGAGAGCGAGTTCCTGCAGGTGCCGCAGGAGTGCCTGATCCTCACGATGCGCACGAACCAGAAGTACTTCCCGCTGTTCGACCGCGACGGCCGCCTGCTGGCGAAGTTCCTGATCGTCTCGAACATGGAGGTGGCCGATCCGGCCTTCATCATCGACGGCAACCAGCGCGTGGTGCGCCCGCGGCTTGCCGACGCGCGCTTTTTCTACGAGCAGGACAAGCGCACCCGGCTCGCCGACCGCGTTGCCGCGCTCGAGTCGGTGGTCTACCACGCGAAGCTGGGCACGCAGGCGCAGCGCGTGCAGAGGGTGCGCGCGATCGCGCGCGCGATCGCGGCCGAGGTGGGCGTTCAGGCCGACGCGTGCGACCGCGCCGCGATGCTGGCGAAGGCCGACCTTCTCACCGCGATGGTGGGCGAGTTCCCGGAGCTGCAGGGCGTGATGGGCACCTACTACGCGCGCCACGACAACGAGCCCGAGGAGGTCGCGGCCGCGATCGCCGAGCACTACCAGCCGCGGTTTGCCGGCGACGCGCTGCCAGCCTCGAGCGTGGGGCTGGTGGTGGCGCTCGCCGACAAGCTGGAGACGCTCGCGGGGATGTTCGGCATCGGCCAGCTCCCCACCGGCGACAAGGATCCGTTCGCACTGCGCCGCCACGCGCTGGGCGTGATCCGGATGCTCGTCGAGCGCGAGCTCGGCGTCGCGCTCGACCGGCTGCTCGCGATCGCCTTCGAGGCGTTCGGCGACGCCGTTGCCGACGCGCGCGCCGAACTCGCCGCGTTCGTGTACGAGCGGTTGAGCGGCTACCTGCGCGAGCGCGGGTTCAGCCCGCAGGAAGTGGACTCGGTCGTGAGCCAGGGCCCGCAGCAGCTCGCGCTGGTGCCCGCCAGGCTCGAAGCGGTGCGCGCGTTCGCCGCCCTGCCGGAGTCGGCGAGCCTGGCTGCGGCCAACAAGCGCATCGGCAACATCCTGCGAAAGGCCGGCACGACCCAGGATGCGATCCTCGACCCGTCGCTGTTCGGCGACGGCGCCGAGCGCGCGCTCGCCGAGCGCGTGGACGCGCTCGCCCCCGTCGTGAAGCGCAGCCTCGCGGCGAGCGACTTCGGCGCGGCGCTCGCCTCGCTCGCCGCGGCGCGCGACGCGGTCGACCGCTTCTTCGACGACGTGATGGTGATGGTGGACGACGAGCGGGTGCGCGCCAACCGCCTGGCTCTGCTGGCGCGCCTGCACGCGATGATGAACCAGGTGGCCGACATCTCGAAGCTGTCGGCCTGAGCAGATGAAGCTGATCATCCTCGACCGCGACGGCGTGATCAACCAGGACAGCGCCGCGAGCATCAAGAGCCCCGACGAGTGGCGCGCGCTGCGCGGCAGCGTCGAGGCGATCGCGCGGCTTTGCAGGGCCGGGTACCGGGTGGTGGTGGCGTGCAACCAGTCGGGCATCGGGCGCGGGCTGTTCGACCTGCCCGCCCTCACCGCGATCAACGCGAAGATGCACAAGGCCGTGCTGCTCGCGGGCGGAAGGCTGGACGCGATCTTCTTCTGCCCGCACACTCAAGCGGCGAACTGCAACTGCCGCAAGCCCAGGACCGGAATGATCGAGGACATCCTGCGCCGATTCGAGGCCGACCCGAGCGAGGTCACGATGGTGGGCGATTCGATGCGCGACCTGCAGGCCGCCTCGGCGATGCGGTGCAAGCCGATCCTGGTGCTCACGGGCAAGGGGCGCAAGACGCTCAAGGCCGGAGGGCTGCCGCCGGAGTCGCTGGTGCGCGTGGACCTCGCCGCCGTGGCTGCGGAACTCGCCCCCTGAGGATGCCGCGGAGACCACCCCGTGCTGGTGATGCGCTCGCTGCTCTTTCACGCCTTCCAGCTCGTTACCGTCGTGCCCTGGGCGCTTCTGTGCCTGTTGTGGGCGCCG
The DNA here is from genome assembly GCA_036525975.1 of Burkholderiaceae bacterium. Taxonomy (GTDB): domain Bacteria; phylum Pseudomonadota; class Gammaproteobacteria; order Burkholderiales; family Burkholderiaceae_E; genus Quisquiliibacterium. The sequence continues at coordinate 2,794 of DATCZK010000061.1, forward strand.
GCTCCGCTGAGCTGGCGCTACCGGTTCACGGTCTTCTGGCCGCGGATGGTGATCGCCGCCGCGCGCGTGCTCGTGGGCATACGCCACGAGGTGCGCGGCCTGCACAACCTGCCCGACGCGCCGGTGATCCTGCTGTCCAAGCACCAGTCCACCTGGGAGACGCTGTTCTTCCCCTCGTACCTGCCGCGCGAGCTGTGCTACGTGTTCAAGCGCGAGTTGCTCTACCTGCCGTTCTTCGGCTGGGGGATCGGGCTGCTGAAGATGATCCACATCGACCGCAGGCGCGGAGGCGACGCGTTCGAGCAGATGGTCGCGCAAGGCACGCGCAAGCTCGCCGAGGGCCGCTCGATCATCATCTTCCCCGAGGGAACGCGAACGCGGCCCGGCTCCCAGGGGCGCTACCGCAGCGGCGGCACGCGCCTCGCCGTGCGCACCGGCGCCGCGATCGTGCCGATCGCGGTGAATTCGGGCGAACTCTGGCCGCGCAAGGCCCTCGTCCTTCGCCCGGGCACGATCACGGTCTCGATCGGCGCGCCGATCGCCCCCGCGGGGCGTGAGGCGGACTCGTTGCGCAGCGAGGTCGAGGGGTGGATCGAGGCCGAGATGCGCCGGCTCAGCCCGCACCGGTACGCGCGCGGGCAACCCGCGGGGAGTTCGGCATGAAGCGCCTCGCCCGGCTCGCGCGCCGGTTCGCCGACGCGGCCCTGCAGCTCACGCTGCCGCTCATCGAGTTCGACCTTCGCGACGCGCCCGCCGCGCACCGGCCCGAGCCGCCTGCGCGCACGCCCGAGCCGCCTGCGCACCGGCCCGAGCCGCCTGCGCACCCGGCTGCGGAGCCGCCCCCCGCCCCGCCGCGAACCCGCGGCGAAGCCTCGCGCGCGATCCTGCTGCGCGCGCAGCGCGTGAGCTACGCGCTCAAGCGCTCCCGCCGGCGCACGATCGGCTTCACCGTCGACGAGCGCGGCCTGTCGGTGAGCGCGCCGCGCTGGGTCGGGATTCGCGAAATCGAGCAGGCGCTGGTGGAGCGCGGCGACTGGATCCTGCGCAAGCTCGCCGAGTTCCGAGAACTGTTGGCGCAGCGCGAGCGCGACGCGATTCGCTGGGAGCACGGCGGCGCGATCCCTTTCCTCGGGGGCAGGATCGAGCTGCGCGTGCGGGCGTCGCACCGCGGCGAGCCGGTGCGCGAGGGCGAGTGCCTCAGCGTGGCGCTCCCGCCCGGCGCGGGCGCGGACCAGCTTCGCGACCGCGTGCACGCCTGGCTGCAGTCGCAGGCGCGCGAGCACTTCGCCGCGCGCGTCGCGCACTTCTCCTCGCAACTGGGCGTTGCGCCGTCGCGCTGGTCGCTGTCGTCGGCGCGCACCCGCTGGGGCAGCTGCAACGCCGACGGCTCGATCCGCCTGAACTGGCGCCTGATCCACCTGCCGCCGCACATCGTCGACTACGTGATCTGCCACGAGCTGGCACACTTGCGCGAACTCAACCACGGCCCCAGGTTCTGGAACACGGTGGGCGAGCTGTTTCCCGAGCACCTCGAGGCGCGGCGCTGGCTGCGCGCACACAACGAACCCGGAGAGTGAACACATGAGAATCCTGCACACGATGATCCGAGTGGGCGACCTGCAGCGCTCGATCGACTTCTACACGAAGGTCATGGGCATGGAGGTGCTGCGCACCACCGACCGCCCGGAGCAGAAGTACTCGCTCGCGTTCGTGGGCTACGGCGACGAGTCGAGCAGCGCGGTGCTCGAGCTCACCTACAACTACGGGGTGAGCCAGTACGAACTGGGCAACGCCTTCGGCCACGTTGCGATCTCGGTGGACGACGTCGCGAAGGCTTGCGAGCGCATCCGCGACGGCGGCGGGAAAGTCACCCGCGAGGCCGGGCCCGTGAAGGGCGGCACGACCGTGATCGCGTTCGTCGAAGACCCGGACGGCTACAAGATCGAGCTGATCGAGCGCCGGCCTTCCTGAGCCCGGCGGCCGGACGCGCGCCGCGCGAGCACCGCGCGGCCGCTCGTTCGCGCACGACCGCTCATCCGCGCGCGGCCGACTCGAGCCTGCGCGCGAGCGCCACGTACGCCGCAACCGGCACGTCCTGCGCGCGCGCGGTGGGCGGGATCTCCGGCGCCTGCACGCCACGCTGCGCGAGCCAGGGCAGCAGCGTGGCGCGCAGCATCTTGCGACGCTGGCCGAAGGCCGCGCCGAGCAGCGCCGAGAGATGCTCGGGGTGCGGCGCCGCGGGGTCGGCGCGCGGCAGCATCCTGATCACGGCCGAGTCCACGCGCGGCGGCGGGTCGAAGGCCTGCGGGCCCACCTCGAACAGCGACTCCACGTCGTGGTACGCCTGCAGCAGCACGCCCAGCCTGCCGTAGCTCGCGCTCGAGGGCGGCGAAACGATCCGGTCGACCACCTCCTTTTGCAGCATGAAGTGCTGGTCGACGATCGACGCGCGCCACTGCAGCAGCCTCACCAGCAGCGGGCTCGAGATGTTGTACGGCAGGTTGCCCACGATGCGGATCGGCCCTCCGGCGGCCAGCGCCCCGAAATCCACCTCGAGAACGTCCGCCTCGATCAGCCGCAGGCGCTCGCCGAAGCGTTGCGCGAGCCTGGGCACGAGGTCGCGGTCGATCTCGATCGCGGTGAGGCGCTCGGCCCGGGCGAGCAGCGCGGCGGTGAGCGCCGCGGTGCCCGGGCCGATCTCCACCAGGCGGTCGCCGGGCCGCGGCGAGACCGCCTCGGCGATTCGTTCGACCACCCCCTGGTCGACGAGGAAGTGCTGCCCGAAGCGCTTGCGCGCGACGTGCTTCACCTGTCGCGATACTCGACGTACGCGCGGTCGCGCACCTGCCGGATCCAGTCCTGCACGGCCTCCTCGACGCGCCGCTCGCGCAGCGCGTTGCGCGCCGCGGCGCGCACGCGCTCGGGCGAGGCCGTGTCGGTGCGCCGCTCGAGCACCTGGATGAGGTGAAAGCCGAACTCGGTGCGCACCGGCTCGCTGGTCGCGCCGGGCTCGAGGGCGCCCATCGCGCGCTCGAACGCGGGCACCGTGTCGCCGGGGTAGATCCAGCCGAGGTCGCCGCCGCGGCTGGCGCTGCCGTCGGCCGAGTACTGGCGAGCCATTTCGGCGAAGTCCACTTCCCGGTTCTCCACGCGCTGCCTGATCAGCGACAGGCGGCGCAGCACCTCGGCCTCGGGGAGGATCTCGCTCGGCCGGATCAGGATGTGGCGCGCGCGCGTCTGGGTCACCGGCTCGGACGCCAGCCGCGACAGGCCTTCGGCGCTGCGCTCGAGCAGCTTGAGCACGTGATAGCCGTTGGCGCTGCGCACGATCGGCGCCACCTGCCCCGGCTGCAGGCTGGCCACCGCCTGCACGAAGATCTGCGGAAGCCGGTCGGCGCTGCGCAGGCCGATCGCGCCGCCGCTCAGCGCGTCGGGCGCGTCGGAAAACGCCGCGGCAAGCCGCGCGAAGTCGGCGCCGCGCTCGAGCTGGCGGTAGATCTCCTCGGCGCGCAGCCGCTCGCGCTCGATCCGCTCGGCGGTGGCGCCCTCGGGGATGCGAAGAAGGATCTGCCCGATGTTGTACTGCGCCGGCGCGGCGTCGGCCTCGCGCTGCTCGGCGATGAACGCGTCCACGTCGGCTTCGCTGATGAAGATGCGCGAGTCCACTTCGCGCTCGCGCAGCCGCGCGATCGCCAGGTCGTCGCGCAACTCGTCGCGAAAGCGGGCGTACGGCGTGCCGTCGGCCTCGATGCGCGCGCGCAGCTCCGCGGGGGTGATGCCGTTGCTCGCGGCCATGCGCCCGAAGGCGCGGTCGATCTGCGCGTCGTCGATCCGAATGCCCTGCTCTCGCGCGGCCTGAACCAGCGCGCGGTCGACGACCATCCGCTCGAGAACCTGGCGCGACAGCACCTCGGCCGGCGGCAACTCGATGCGCTGGCGGCGCAGCTGCTGCTCGATGGCCTTCTCGCGCGCGGCCAGCTCGCTCGCCGTGATCACGTCGCTGTTCACCACGGCCACCACCCGGTCGATCGGGATGATCGGCCTCGGAGCAGCCGCACCGGACTGCGCCCACGCGGGCGAGCACCCGAGCGCGAGCGCGAGAAACGCGACGAAACGATGCATGCCTTTACTCGTATCCGAAGAATCGCGACGGCAGAGGCGGCCTGTCGACGGGTGGCCGGTAGCCCGGGATGTTCCGCCGCAATATATCAAAGGGATCCGTGCCGATGCGCGCCAGCCCGTTGAGCTCGAGCTGGAAGAACACCGCCGACGTGGTGCGGCCTTCGGAGGTCACGAAGCGCTGCACCACGAAACGCGTGGCCCAGCAGTCGGCCGTGTACTCGAAGCCGGCGAGCCCCTCCACGATGCCCGGGCGCGCGGAGACCAGCACGCCGCTCGTGGGGTCGGCGCGCTCCCTGAGCCAGGAGTAGTTCACCCGCCCCAGCGCGACCCAGTTCGGCGCGATCGGCCATCGCCACGAGGCGTCGACCTGGCCCAGGTCGTTGCGCAGGTGACGCACGCCCAGGTTCAGGACGCGCCCGTCGGCGGGAAGGTAGCGCCACAACATGCTGAAACGCGGAATCCTCGCGTCGCGGGTGCCGTACTGCAGCCCCGCGTCCAGGCTGGTCGTGGCCGTGATCTGGGCCGAGGCCGCGAACAGGAAGTCGGAACGCCCGTCGTTGAGGTTGGGAATGCCGGGCAGCGACACGCGCTCGGCCGACAGGTACCTTCTCTGGCCGAGCGCGAGGCGAAGCGTCTGCACGCCGTTGCTCGGCTCGATCAGCCGCGTGACGACCGCGGCGGTCAGGCGGTTCACGTCGGCGATGCGGTCGTTGCCGATGAAGGTGTTCTCCGAGAACAGCTGCGCGAAGTTGAAGTCGGCAACGCCGCTGTCGAACACCGGAAACGCGCTCTGGTCGCGGTACGGAACGCGCGCGTAGAACAGGCGCGGCTCGAGCGTTTGCGTGACCTCGCGCCCGAACAGCGTGGTCCGGCGCTCGAAGATCATCCCGGAGTCGATCGACACGATCGGCACCGCGCGCTCGAGCGTCGTCGCCATCCCGGCGTTGGACTCGAGCTGATAGGCGCTGAGGTGAACGCCGAACCTGGGCGTGACGAACCAGCCGGGGCGCACGATCGGGTACGACACGCGCGGGTAGGCGAACAGGCGCGTGCCCTGCACCGAGCCCGCGAGCGGGCGGCGGAACTCGGTGGCGTCCACGACCAGGTCGGCGTCGAACCCGCGCAGGCCCCGCCGCTGCCAGGTGAGCGCGACCTGCGGCACCCGCTCGTAGGGCGGGGCGAGCCTCGCGTCGAGGATGTTCTGGTAGCGCGTGGCGCGCACCAGCAGGCTGAACTCGCCCAGCGCGCGCGTGGCCACCAGCTCGCGCGGGAGCGAGCGCTCGGAGCTCGCGAGAATCGACCGGGAATAGTCGACGAAATACTCGTCGTCGGACACCGATCGCGCGGTGACCGTGCCGCTCCATCCGGCCAAGTCGGCGAACCCGCTCTGCACGCTGTAGAAACTGCGACTGGTGGAGGTCACCGAGTCGTGCGGCGCGTACTCGAAGCGCAGGTCGCCGTTGGACCAGGGCTCGAGGTAGCGGAACTGGCCGCCCAGCTGCACGCCGCGGCGCGTCGTGACCCGCGGGTAGAGCGTGAAGTCGCGGTTGGGCGCGATGTTCCAGTAGTAGGGCACCAGCACTTCGGGGCCCGAACGCGACGTGAGCGCGAAGCTCGGGGTGAGCACGCCGCTGCGCCGCTCGTCGCCGATCGGAAACGCGAACCACGGCGCCTGCAGCACCGTGGCCCCGCCGAGCCTGAGCCGGGCCGACCGGCCGCTCGCCTCCTGGCGCCCCTCGTCCACCAGCAGCGAGCCCATCTCCAGCCGCCAGCTGTCGTCCCCGGGCCTGCAGGCGGTGTAGCTGGCATTTTTCATCGAGAAGCGCCCGTCGCCGAGAAAGTCGATCCGCTCGGCATCGCCCCGCCCGCCGTAGCGGGCGAGCACGAAAGAGGGCGCGTTGAAGAACCCCTCGTTGGTGTCGAGCTTGAGGTGCAACTCGGGTCCGGTGAACACGTTGCCCTCGCGGGCCACGCGCACGGCCCCGACCGCCACGATCGTGTCGTCGGGCTTGTTGTAGGTGATTCGTTCACCGTGCACGACGGTGCCGTCGCGGCGCATCTGCACCTTGCCGCTGAACGTGATCTCGCGCTCGGGGTTGCCGCTCACGCGGTCGGCGCGCCCGTACACCGGCCGGCCCTCGACGACGCCCGCGGCCTCCTCGCTCAGGGTGCGCGCGAGGCCCAGCGCCACCCCCTCGGCCCGCACCGCGGCAGGAAACGCGCAGCTGGCAGCCAGCAGCAGCCCGAACGCGCGGGTCGTAGAAGCGGTCGTTCCCAATGTTCTTCTATTATACGAACCGCCCGCGCCCCGATGGCGCGCCGGCCACCCACGCCAGATGAATCCCGCGCCCGAGCAGCAACCCGCACACCAGCCCGAAGCCGCAGGCGCGCTTCGCGCGGGCGAAGGCGATCCTCGCCTGGAGCGCCTGCGCGCCTGGCTCGAGTCGCTCGGCGCGCGCTACGGCCTCGCCCCGGCAACGCTGCGCCCGGCATCGAACGACGCGAGCTTCCGGCGCTACTTCCGCGTTGACTGCAAGGGCCCCGCCGCGCCCTCGCTGATCGCGATGGACGCGCCCCCGCCGATGGAAGACTGCCGGCCTTTCGTGCACGCGGCGAGCGTGCTCGCGCGCGCCGGCATGAACGTGCCGCTCGTGCACGAGGCCGACCTCGAGCGCGGCTTCCTGCTGCTGTCGGACTTCGGCTCGCGCACCTACCTCGACGAGATCGTGCAGCTGCGCGCCCGCGCAGACCGCGACCGCGCCGCCGACGCGCGGATCGACGCGCTGTACGACGACGCCGGCACCGCGCTGCTCGCGATCCAGCGCGCGAGCGTGCAAGGCGAGTTCCCCCCGTACGACCGCGCGCTGCTCGAGCGCGAAATGATGCTGTTCCCGGACTGGTACCTCGCCCGGCACAAGGGTCGCGAACCGGGCCCCGCCGAGCGCGAGACGATCGCGGCCGCTTTCGAGGCGCTGCTCGCGAACAACCTCGCCCAGCCGCGCGTGTTCGTGCACCGCGACTACCACTCGCGCAACCTGATGCTGCTCGAGGGCGCCGCCAATCCGGGCGTGCTCGACTTCCAGGACGCCGTGTACGGGCCGATCACCTACGACCTGGTGTCGCTGCTTCGCGACGCCTACCTCAGCTGGCCCGAGGAACGCGTGATCGACTGGTCGGTCAGGCACTGGCAGCGGGCACGCGCCGCGGGCCTGCCGGTGGCGCGAGACTTCGCCGAGTTCTATCGCGACTTCGAGTGGATGGGGCTGCAGCGCCACCTCAAGGTGCTGGGGATCTTCGCGCGGCTCAACTACCGCGACGGCAAGGAGCGCTACCTCGCCGACCTGCCGCTGGTGCTCGAGTACGTGCTTCGCGTCACGCGCCGCTACCGGGAGTTCGCGGCGCTCACGCGGCTGATCGAACGCGCCGAGGGCGTGCAGCGCGGCGTCGGGTACACCTTTTGAGCCGGCTCGCCGCCGAATGAACGCGATGATCCTCGCGGCCGGGCGCGGCGAGCGGATGCGCCCGCTCACCGACCGCTGCCCCAAGCCCCTGCTCGAAGCCGGCGGCAAGCCGCTGATCGTCTGGCACCTCGAACGGCTGCGCGCCGCCGGGTTCTCGCGCGTGGTGATCAATCACGCGCACCTGGGCGAGATGATCGAGCGCGCGCTGGGCACCGGCGATCGCTGGGGCCTCGAGATCGCCTACTCGGCCGAGGGCGTGGCGCTCGAGACCGCGGGCGGCGTCGCGTTCGCGCTGCCGCTGCTGGGCGACGCGCCGTTCCTGGTCGTGAACGGCGACATCTGGTGCGACTTCGACTTCGCCCTCGCGCCGCGGATGGCCTCGCTGCTCGCGGGCGGGGAAATCGACGCGTGCTGCGTGCTCGTGCCCAACCCGGCGCACAACCCGGGGGGCGACTTCGCGCTGGCGGCGAGCGGGCAGATCGCGCCGCCGTTTGCGCGGCTTCGCGCCGACGCCGGCCCCGCGCTCACGTTCAGCGGCATCGCGGTCTACGCGCCGCGCCTGTTGCAGGGCGTGCAGCGCGGCGCGCGCGCCCCGCTCGCCCCGCTGCTTCGCCTCGCGGCCGAGCGCGGGCGCGCCGCCGGGCTGCGCCACGATGGCCGCTGGGTCGACGTGGGCACCCCGCAGCGCCTGGCCGAACTCGATGCACAATTGCGCAGGGAGGACTGACATGCACGTTCACATTGCGCGTCGCGCCAGGCTGGCCGAGCGGATGCGCGCCGCCGGGGGCGGCGTTGCGGTGGTGTTCAACGCCTCCGAGGTGGTGCGCAACCGCGACAGCCACTACCCCTATCGCTGGGACAGCTACTTCTACTACCTCAGCGGATTTCCCGAGCCCGAGGCTGCGCTCGTGCTGTGCGTGGACGCGAGCGGCGCGAGCGCCGAGCTGTTCTGCCGCGAGAAGGACCCGGAGCGCGAGATCTGGGACGGCTTTCGCCACGGCCCCGAGGCCGCGCGCGAGGCCTTCGGACTGGACGCGGCCCACCCGATCGGCGAGCTCGACGCGCGGATGACCGACCTGCTGGCCGACCGCCCGGCGCTGTTCTGCGCGCTGGGAGCGAGCGGCGAGATCGACGCGCGCATCGCGCGCTGGCTCGCGGCCGTGCGCGCCAAGGCCCGCACCGGCGTGTCGGCGCCGTCGCGGATGATCGACGTGCACGCGCTCGTGGACGAGATGCGGCTCGTGAAGGACAGCCACGAGGTCGACCTGATGCGCCGCGCGGGCGCGATTTCGGCGGCGGCGCACGTGCGCGCGATGCGCGCCAGCAGCCCGGGGCGCCACGAGTACGAGATCGAGGCGGAGCTGCTGCACGAGTTCCGGCGCAACCGCTCGCAGTTCCCGGCCTATGGCTCGATCGTCGCGAGCGGGCGCAACGCCTGCGTCCTGCACTACCGCGACAACTCCGCGCAGCTGCGCGACGGCGACCTGCTCCTGATCGACGCCGGCTGCGAGCTCGACGGCTACGCCTCGGACATCACGCGCACCTTCCCGGTGAACGGCCGCTTCAGCGGCCCGCAGCGCGACCTCCACGAGATCGTGCTCGCGGCGCAGGCCGCGGCGATCGCCGCCACCCGCCCCGGCGCGCGCTTCATCGATCCGCACGACGCCGCGGTGCGCGTGCTCGCGCAGGGAATGATCGACTGCGGCCTGCTCGAGGGCACGCTCGACGGCGCGATCGAGTCCGGCGCCTACAAGCGCTTCTACATGCACCGCACCGGCCACTGGCTCGGCATGGACGTGCACGACTGCGGCGAGTATCGCGAGCCCGGCGAACCCGGCCACGGGGAGAGCCGCCCCTGGCGCGTGCTGCGCCCCGGCATGACGCTCACGGTGGAGCCCGGCATCTACGTGCAGGCCGCCGACGACGTGCCCCCCGCGTACCACGACATCGGCATCCGGATCGAGGACGACGCGCTGGTGACCACCGACGGTTGCGAAATCCTCACCCTCGGCGCGCCCAAGGCCGTCGACGAGATCGAAGCGCTGATGAGGGGCTGAGCGTGCCGAGGAGGCCGAGCGCGCAGCGCAGCGGTGCGATCGCCCTCGAGGTGCTGGGCAGCGGCCCGGTGGCGAGCGCGTTCGCGCTGTTCGCGCGCCGCCAGGGGTTCCCCGCGCGCGCGATCGGGCTGGCGCGGCGCCGCGGCGCGCCGCCCGCGGCGCTCGCCGACCGGGTGCTGGCGCTCTCGCTCGGGTCCTGGCAACTGCTCGGGCGCGTCGCCCGGCTGCCCGACGCGGCGCCGATCCGGGTGGTGGAGGTGCGCGTGCCCGGCCACCCGGGGCGCACCCGCATCACGGCCGGCGACGTGAACGCGCCGGCGCTCGGATACACGGTGCGCTACGGCGCGCTGCTCGAGGCCCTCGACGCGGCGGTGGACGCGTGGCTCGCGTGCCCGGGCGGCGAATCCGCGGGCGCGCCGGCCGGCGCCGCGCGGCGCGACGGGGTGCTCGCCGATCGCGGGCACGGCCCCGAAACGCGCGTGGTGACCGTGCACGCCGAGGGCGACACCGGCGAGGACGCGCGCACGCGCAGCTTCCGCCAGTCGGCCCTGCTGGCGGACGTGCTGTGCGCCGACGATCACGGCGGCACCGCGTTCGAGTGCTTCACCGCGCAGGGGCCGCTCGCGCTGCTTCCGCTCGCGCCCGCACGCCGGATGTCGCGGGTGTGGTGC
>DATCZK010000062.1:0-2539 GCA_036525975.1 Burkholderiaceae bacterium
GATCAGGAACTTCAGGATCGGGTCGACGCGCAGTTTGTGCCACGCGCCCGAGAGCGTCATGATGCCGTTGATCATCCAGCCCCACGACGGCGCGAGCAGCACAAGCGAGAACACCATGCCCAGGCTCTTCGCCCAGTCGGGCAGCGCCGTGTAGTGCAGGTGGTGCGGCCCGGCCCACATGTAGGTGAAGATCAGCGCCCAGAAGTGCACGATCGACAGCCGGTACGAGTAGATCGGGCGCTCGGCCTGCTTCGGGATGAAGTAGTACATCATCCCGAGGAATCCGGCGGTGAGGAAGAAGCCGACCGCGTTGTGGCCGTACCACCACTGCACCATCGCGTCCTGCACGCCGGCGTAGGCCGAGTACGACTTCGTGAGCGAGACCGGAATCGCCGCGCTGTTGACGATGTGCAGGATCGCCACCGTGAGGATGAACGCGCCGAAGAACCAGTTGGCCACGTAGATGTGCGGCGTCTTGCGCTTTGCGATCGTGCCGAAGAACACGATTGCGTACGAGACCCAGACCGCGGCGATCAGCAGGTCGATCGGCCACTCGAGTTCGGCGTATTCCTTGCCCTGCGTGAGGCCCAGCGGCAGCGTGACCGCGGCCGCCACGATCACCAGCTGCCAGCCCCAGAAGGTGAAGGCCGCGAGCGGGCCGGCGAACAGCCGCGTCTGCGAGGTGCGCTGCACGACGTAGTACGAGGTGGCGAACAGCGCCGATCCGCCGAAGGCGAAGATCACCGCGTTGGTGTGCAGCGGGCGCAGCCGGCCGTAACCGAGCCACGCGACGTCGAAATTCAGCGCCGGCCAGGCGAGTTGCGCGGCGATGATCACGCCCACGAGCATCCCGACCACGCCCCATACGACGGTCATGATCGCGAACTGGCGCACCACCGTGTAGTTGTACGTTTCCGCGCGTGCGGTCTGGCTGCCCATGCTCTCTCCCAGCGTTCGAACGTTCCCCCGTGCGGCGCCGCCCCCCGGAGCCCGGGGAGCATAGTGGCCTCGCCGCGCCGCAGCATTGACAATGATCAAGAGCGCATCTGGCCTGCTCTCAAGAGGGCGACGGGCCGTCCTCGGTGCCCGACGGCGCCGCGGGTTCCGCGTCCGCCCGCGGCCGGTCGTCGTCCATCAGGATACTGTGCGCCGGCCCGTCCATGTCGTCGAACTGGCCGCCGTCGCTCATCTTCAGGAACAACCAGACGGCCAGCCCCACCAGCACGAGGCTCAGCGGCACCAGCAAGATCAGCGCTTCCATGGCCCCCCGGCCCCTCCCCGTGCGCCCGGCCCGAGCAGCCGCAGCGCGTTCGCCGCGACCAGCAGCGAACTGGCCGACATCCCGAGCGCCGCCACCCACGGCGCGACCCAGCCGAGCGCCGCGGCCGGAATCGCCACCGCGTTGTAGGCGCCCGCCCAGGCGAGATTCTGTCCGATCACGCGCCGCGTGCGGCGGGCGCCTTCGACCAGCATCACGAGGCGGTCGAGGCGCGGCGACAGCAGCACCGTGTCGGCGGCGGTGCGCGCGAGCGCGCTGGCGTCGCCCACCGCGACCGAAACGTCGGCCGCCGCCAGCACCGGCGCGTCGTTCACGCCGTCGCCCACCATCATCACGACCGCGCCCTCGCGTTGCATCGCGCGCAGGTGCTCGACCTTGCCCGAGGGCGTCGCGCCGCCCGACGCGCGGTCGATTCCAAGCTGTGCCGCGAGCCGCGCAACCACCGAAGGGTGGTCCCCCGAGAGCAGGTGCACGCGCAGGCCGAGCGTGCCGAGCGCGTCGATCGTCGCGCGCGCGTCGACGCGCAGCGCGTCGCGCAGCTCGAATCGCGCGAGCGCGCGCCCCCGCGCCACCAGCCACGCCTGCGAACCGGCGGGTGCCCGCGCGTGCGGCAGGTCCGCCCACTGCCCGGCGAAGCCGGCGCTCCCGAGGCGCAACGCCACGCCGTCCACGCGCGCCTCCACGCCCTCGCCCGGCGCGTGGCGGATGTCGAGCGCGACCGCGCCCGTCGCCGCCTCGGCGCCGCGGGCGGCGCGCAGCGCGGCCGCGAGCGGATGCGTCGCGCCCGATTCGAGGGCCGCGGCCAGCGCGAGCGCCCGCTCGCGCCCGGTGCCCCCGAACAGGTCCACCTCCACGAGCCGAGGCCGGCCCTCGGTGAGCGTGCCGGTCTTGTCGAACACGACGTCGGTGCAGCGCGCCGCCGTCTCGAGCGCGCGGCCGCTGGTGACGAGCACCCCCTGGCGGGTGACGGCGCCGGTGGCCGCGGCGATCGCAGCCGGCGTTGCCAGCGAGAGCGCGCACGGGCACGACACGACCAGCACGGTGATCGCGATCGGCAGCGCGCGCGCGGGCTCGAGCCACCACCAGCTCGCGAACACCGCGACCGCGGCGGCGAGCAGCAGCAGCACGAACCACGACGCAACCCGGTCGGCGAGCATCTGCGCCGCGGGCCGCTCGAGCGCGGCGCGCTCGATCAGCCGCTCGATCATCGACGGAGCGCTCTCGGCCAGCGTGCGCGTGGCACGCAGGACCACCGGCGAA
>DATCZK010000063.1:0-59058 GCA_036525975.1 Burkholderiaceae bacterium
TAAAGCATCGAGACGAGGCACCGATAACGACTGCAACGGGGTCACCCGCCGTCCGACAGCAGCCAGGGAACGGACACCCTGAACCAGAGCCGAGAACATGAGAACAGACCCCCTGGCGCGCTACCGTGCCCTGCACGGACACTGCGAGCGGATGCTCGAGGCGGCGCGCAACGAAGACTGGGACCGCCTGCAGGAACTGGGCCGCGAGTCAAGCGCGCTGGCCGCGACGCTGCACCGCGGCGGCTGCGGCGCCGACGACGCCTTGCGCCGCGAGAAGTTCCGCATCCTGCGCAGCATCGTCGAAATCGATGCGCAGATACGGCACCTCTCGCAACCGTGTGCGCGCATGATCGACGGCATGCTCGGCTCGGCCCGCGCGCCCGGGCGAATGCGCGGCGCCTAGCCGGCCGCTCGGGCGCCGCTCGGGCGCCGCTCGGGCGCCGCTCTGGCGCCGCTCTGGCGCCGCTCTGGCGCCGCTCTGGCGCCGTGCGGGTGCCGGGGCGGCGGCGCCGGGCGGCGGCCGCGCCGGTTGCGCACCGGCATCGCTGCGAAGCCCTTACAATTCGCAGCGAGACCGGTTCGCCCAGATGCCCGCACCCGCCGAACTACGCTATCCGCTGCAATCGCCCCTCGAGGTCCTCGTGCTCGAGGACCGTGCCGAGGGCTACGCGCGCCTCGTCGCCGACCTGGGCGCGCAGGGGCTGAACGTGCGGTGCACGCGCGCGCCCGATCTCGACGCGCTCGCCGATGCGATCTCCGGCGCCGCCTGGGACGCGATCGTCTGCGCGGTGCACGCCGCGGGCTTTCCGCTCGAGGACGCGATCGACGCGGTTGCGCGCGGCGGCGAGCACCCCGCGCTCGTGGTCGTCTCCGACACGCCCGGCGAGCAGGCGGCCGTTGCCGCGATCCACGCCGGCGCCGACGATTTCCTCGTCGCGGGGCGCACCGATGCGCTGGGAACGACGCTGCTGCGCGCGATGCGCGCCGCAGCCGCGAGGAAGAGGCAGCGCGCGCGCGAGGCGCAGCTGCGCGCGTCCGAGCAGCGGCTTCGCGATCTCTCCGCCCATCTGCAGTCGCTGATCGAATCGGAGCGCGCGTCGATCGCGCGCGAGATCCACGACGAGATCGGCGGCACGCTCACCGCGCTGCGCTACGACCTGGCGTGGATCGCGCGCAACGGCGAGCCCGCGAGCGCCGGCCGCGCGACTCAGGCCCTGGAGTCGGTTGCGGTCGCCGAACACGCCGGCCAGCGCCTCGTGCGCAACCTGCGCCCGCCGATCCTCGACGCGGGCATCATGGCCGCGCTCGACTGGCTGCTCACCCAGTTCCGCAAGCGCACCGGCGCGAAGACCACTCTGCGCGCGAACACCGATCGCTTCGAGCTCGGGGACGCCGTGGCGATGACCGTCTACCGAACGCTGCAGGAGGCCTTGACCAACATCGTCAAGCACGCCGGCGCGAGCCGGGTGGATGTCGACGTCGTCGTGCGCGACGGCATGCTCTCGCTCGAAGTGCTCGACGACGGGCGCGGCATCGGCCCGGCCGACCCCGACAAGCTCGGGTCTTTCGGCCTGCAGGGCCTGAAGGAACGCGCCCACGCGGTTGGCGGCTGGCTCGAGTTGTCCGCGGCCCGCAAGGGCACCGCGCTGCTGCTCACCGTGCCCGCGATCACGGCCGCGGCCACCGACGCCCTCGCGCCCGCGCCCTCCCGGAGCGAAGCAACGTGATCCGCGTGATCCTGGTCGACGACCACGCGCTGATCCGACGCGGCCTGCGCGAGGCGCTCGGCGAGACTGGCGACATCAGCGTCGTGGGCGAAGCGGGTGACTACGGCGAGCTGCGCGCGCTGCTGCGACGCGAACGCTGCGACATCGTCCTGCTCGACGTCAATCTCCCGGGGCGCAGCGGCATCGACGCGCTGCGCAGCATCGTGGAAGACGGGCTCGAGGTGCGCGTTGTCGTGCTCTCGCAGTACCCGGAGGACCAGTACGGGATCCGCGCCCTCAAGGCCGGCGCGATGGCGTACCTGAACAAGGCGGCGTCCGCGCAGACGATCGTGCAGGCCGTGCGCACGGTTGCCTCCGGGCGCAAGTTCATCACGCCCGAGATCGCGCAGGCGCTGGCCGACTCGATCTCGGCCCGCGAGGGCGCCGCCCACGACCACCTCTCCGATCGCGAGATGCAGACGCTGATCCTGATCGCCGAAGGCAGAAAGCTGTCGGAAATCGCCGAGCGGCTCGCGCTCTCGCCGAAGACCGTCAGCGTCTATCGCGCGCGGGTGCTCGAGAAGCTCGCGCTCTCGAGCAACGCCGAGGTGGCAACCTACGCGGTGCGCAACGGCCTGATCGACTGATCGGCGGCCGCCATGCGGGAGGATCGACGCGCATTGCGAACGGCGCTCGCTGCCGCCGCCTTCTGGCTCGCAGTGCTCCCCGGCGCCGCGGCAACGGGCGCGCCGGCCGAGCCTGCGCAGGGCGATTGCGCGGGCGAGAACGCGATCCGGTTCCGCGGCCTCGCCGCTCGACTCGAGAACGACCTGATCGCCAACACCGATCGCGACTACACGAACGGCATCTCGATCACGGCGATCTCGCACGACATCCCCCGAACGATCGATCCGCAGTGCCTCCCCGCCCCGGTGCGGCTGCAGGCGCGGCTGATCGGACGCTTCGATCCGGGCTTCTGGCGCGACGGCGACGAGGCCACGCGATCGCAGAACGTGGTGCTCAGGTTCGGCCAGTCGATGTACACGCCCGGCGACCCGACGCGCGCCGACCTGATCGCCGGCGACCGCCCCTATGCGGGGCTGCTGTACGCGGGGCTGTCGTGGAACCGGCGAAGGCTGGACCGCGCGACCAATGTCGAGACGCTGGACACGCGCGAGGTCACGCTGGGCGTGATCGGACCCGCGTCGCTCGCGCGCGAAGCGCAGGATCTGGTGCACGGCCTGCGCGGCTTCGATCGCTTCCTCGGGTGGCGACACCAGTTGCACAACGAGCCCGCGCTGCAACTGTCGCGCGAGCGGAAGTATCGCCAGTTCCGCGGCGCCGGCGCGCACATACCGGGCTTCTCGAGCGACGCGATCCGTTCCTTCGGGCTGCGGCTGGGAAACATCGAGACCTCGGCGAGCTACGGCATCGAGGGGCGGATCGGCTGGAACCTCCCGAACGACTTCGGCAGCTACCCGATCCGCCCGGGGGCCGAGAACCGGGCGCCCTCGGCCCCTCGCCCCGCCGGCGGGCAGCCACCGCCCTGGCGCGCGCGCACCGGCGCGCACCTGTTCGCGATGCTCGAGGGCAAGGCCGTGGCCCGCGATTTCTCGCTCGACGGCAACCTGTTTCGCAACAGCCATCGCGTGCACAGGCGACCGATCGTGGGGCAGGCGGCGGTGGGCCTGAGCCTGCACGGCCCCGTCGCAGGCCTGGAGATGAAGCTCGACCTGATGCGCGTGTGGCGCACGCGCGAGTTCGACGAGCAGCGCACGGGGCACGCCTTCGGGTCGGTCAACCTCAGCGTGGAGTTCTGACGCGCCGCAACGGTCGGCGCGCGGCGGGGGAAAGGGTGGGGTGGCTGACGGGACTCGAACCCGCGACAACTGGAATCACAATCCAGGACTCTACCAACTGAGCTACAGCCACCACCGAGCACATTCCCTAGCGGGATGGCCTGCCCGACAGGATTCGAACCTGTGACCCTCAGCTTAGAAGGCTGATGCTCTATCCAACTGAGCTACGGGCAGCGATTCTGTCGGGTCCGTTGGCGCCTTCCAGCCTGGAGGGGCGCTTGGGAGGTCTGGTCGGGGCGAGAGGATTCGAACCTCCGACATCTTGCTCCCAAAGCAAGCACTCTACCAGGCTGAGCTACGCCCCGGAGGCCGCGAATTGTATCGCAACCGCCGCGATGTCCAAAGCGTAGCGCATCGACGCCGGTTCGCGAATTCGGGTCGGCGCGAATCAGGGCGCCAGCGCGTCGGCGAGGCGCTGCGCGAGACGGTGCGCCAGGCCGCCGTCGCGCGCCTCCACCATCAGCCTCAACAAGGGCTCGGTGCCCGACGGGCGAATCAGGATTCGCCCCGCGTCGCCGAGCTCGGCCTCGACTTCGCCGCGCGCGCGCGCGAGGCGCTCGCTGGCGCGCCAGTCGAAGCCGCGCTCCACGCGCACGTTGATCAGCGTCTGCGGGAACAGCGTGAGCCCGGCGGCGAGTTCGGCGAGCGTGCGACCCGAGCCGCGCACCGCGCGCAGCACCTGCAGCGCGCTGATCGTGCCGTCGCCCGTGGTGTGGCAATCGAGGCACAGCAGGTGCCCCGAACTCTCGCCGCCATAGAGCCAGCCGCGCTCGAGCATCGCCTCGAGCACGTAGCGATCGCCCACCCTGGCGCGCGCGAAGCCCACGCCGCTCGCCGCGAAGGCCTGTTCGAGCGCGAGGTTGGTCATCAGCGTGCCCACCGCGCCGGCCACCGGCCCCTCGCGCAGGCGGTCGCGCACGATCACGTAGAGCAGCTCGTCGCCGTTGTAGGCGCGCCCGTCGGAATCCACCACGAGCACCCGATCGGCGTCTCCGTCCACCGCGATCCCGAGGTCGGCGCGATGCTCGAGCACGGCGCTGCGCAGCGCCTGGGGGTGCGTGGCGCCGACGTCCTGGTTGATGTTCAGCCCGTTGGGCTCGGCGCCGATGCGGATCACTTCGGCGCCCAGCTCGTGGAACACGTGCGGGGCGGTGTGGTACGCGGCGCCGTGCGCGCAGTCGACCACCAGCCGCATGCCGTGCAGGTCGAGCGGCGAGGGGAACGAGCTCTTGCAGAACTCGATGTAGCGCCCGGCCGCGTCTTCCACCCGGCGCGCCCGCCCGAGCTGCTCCGAGACCACGCAGCCGATCGGCTTGTCGAGCTCCGCCTCGATCCGCTCCTCGACCGCGTCGGGAAGCTTGTTCCCGTCGCCCGAGAAGAACTTGATCCCGTTGTCGTCGAAGGGATTGTGCGACGCGCTGATCACGACGCCCGCCGACAGCCGCAGCGCGCGCGCGAGGTACGCCACGCCCGGCGTGGGCAGCGGCCCCGACAGCAGCACGTCGACGCCGGCGGCCGAGAAACCGGCCTCGAGCGCCGCCTCGAGCATGTAGCCCGAAATGCGCGTGTCCTTGCCGATCAGCACCGCCGGGCGTCCCGCGCCCCGGCGCTCGGCGAGCACGCGTCCGGCCGCAAAGCCCAGACGCATCACGAAGTCGGGCGTGATCGGCGCCTCGCCCACGCGGCCGCGCACGCCATCGGTGCCGAAATACTTGCGTCCCATCTCTCGTCCGGCTCCTCTCGAACCCAGGCCCTATCGGGCGATCGCGCACCACGCCGCGAGCGCGTCGCGCGTGGCGGCAACGTCGTGCACGCGCACGATGCGCGCGCCCCGCGCCACCGCCGCGAGCGCCGCGCCGAGGCTCCCCGCGAGCCGCTCGCCCGCTTCGCGCCCGGTGAGGTGCCCGACGAGCGACTTTCTCGACACCCCCACCAGCACCGGCAGCCCGGGCGGCGCGATCTGCCCCAGCGAGCGCAACAGCCGCAGATTATCCTCCTGCGTCTTGCCGAAACCGATTCCCGGGTCGAGAACGATTCGCCCGGGCGCGACACCGGCAGCGTAGAGCGCTTGGACACGCGCCGCGAGGAAGTCCCGCACATCGGACACGACGTCGCGATACGCGGGCGCGCGCTGCATCGTCGCGGGCTCGCCCAGCATGTGCATCACGCACAGCGCGGCCCCGCTCGCGGCCACGGCCTCGATCGCGCCCGGCGCCCTGAACGCGTTCACGTCGTTGATCATGTCGGCCCCGGCCGCGAGGGCGGCCCGCATCACCTCGGGCTTGCGCGTGTCGACCGAAACGGGGAGGCGCATCGCCACCGCCGCCTCGAGCACCGGGGCGATCCGCGCCAGCTCCTCGCGGGCCGACACCGGCGAGGCCCCCGGGCGCGTGGACTCGCCTCCGATGTCGACCAGGTCGGCGCCCTCTTCGGCCATCTTCTCGAGCGCGGCGATCGCCGCGGCGGGGCGCGAGTGGCGCCCGCCGTCGGAGAACGAGTCGGGCGTGACGTTGACCACCCCCATCACGAGCGGGCGCTCCAGCGCCAGCCGGAAACGCCCGCAGGCGAGGGCCATCGGTTCGTCTCGCGGATCAGCCATCGCCTTCGTCGCGCAACGCGCCGGCGGCGCGGGGCCCCGCCCGAGGGCGCAACCGGCGTGCCGCGAGCGCGCCTATGATGCGGCCGGCGTCTCGGTGGGCTTGTTCACCGCGGCCGGCGCCGACGGGGTGGGCCTGTCGCCGCCGCCCCGGTCGCTCGAGGTGTCCTTGGGCGGACGCGGATCGCGGCCCTCGATGATGTCGTGGATCTGGTCGCTGTCGAGCGTTTCCCACTCGAGCAGCGCCTTGGCCATCACCTCGACCTGCTCGCGGTGGGCCTCGAGGATCTTGCGCGCCACCGTGTACTGTTCGTCGATGATCCGGCGGATCTCCGCGTCGACCTTGCGCATCGTTTCCTCGGAAACGTTGGTCGTCTTCGTGATCGAGCGGCCCAGGAACACCTCGCCCTCGTTCTCGGCGTAGACCATCGGCCCCATCAGGTCGCTCATGCCGTAGCGGGTGACCATGTCGCGCGCGAGCGAAGTGGCGCGCTCGAAGTCGTTCGAGGCTCCGGTGGTCATCTGGCCCATGAAGAGCTCTTCGGCGATGCGGCCGCCGAACAGCACCGCGATCGTGCACAGTATCCGCTCGCGATCCATGCTGTAGCGGTCGCCCTCGGGCAGCTGCATCGTCACGCCCAGCGCGCGCCCGCGCGGGATGATCGTGACCTTGTGCACCGGGTCGGTCTTGGGCAGCAGCTTGGCCACCACCGTGTGCCCCGACTCGTGATACGCGGTGTTGCGGCGCTCGTCTTCGGGCATCACGATCGAGCGGCGCTCGGCGCCCATGATGATCTTGTCTTTCGCGCGCTCGAAGTCGGACATCATCACGAGCCGCCCGTTGCGGCGCGCGGCGAACAGCGCCGCCTCGTTCACCAGGTTGGCGAGGTCGGCGCCGGAAAACCCGGGCGTGCCGCGCGCGATCAGGTCGGCGCGCACGTCGGGGTCGATCGGCACCTTGCGCATGTGCACGTTGAGGATCTGCTCGCGGCCGCGGATGTCGGGCAGCGGCACGACCACCTGGCGGTCGAAGCGACCCGGGCGCAGCAGCGCCGGGTCGAGCACGTCGGGGCGGTTGGTGGCGGCGATCACGATGATGCCCTGGCCGGTCTCGAAGCCGTCCATTTCCACCAGCAGCTGGTTGAGCGTCTGCTCGCGCTCGTCGTTGCCGCCGCCAAGCCCGGCTCCGCGCTGGCGGCCGACCGCGTCGATCTCGTCGATGAACACGATGCACGGCGCGTGCTTCTTGGCGTTCTCGAACATGTCGCGCACGCGCGCCGCGCCCACGCCCACGAACATCTCGACGAAGTCCGAGCCCGAGATCGTGAAGAACGGCACCTTGGCCTCGCCGGCGATCGCCTTGGCGAGCAGCGTCTTGCCGGTGCCGGGCGAGCCCACCATCAGCACGCCGCGCGGGATGCGCCCGCCGAGCTTCTGGAACTTGGACGGGTCGCGCAGGAACTCCACGAGCTCCTGCACGTCGTCCTTGGCCTCGTCGCAACCCGCGACGTCGGCAAAGGTGATGTTGTTGGTGCTCTCGTCGAGCATGCGCGCGCGCGACTTCCCGAACGAGAACGCGCCGCCGCGACCTCCGCCCTGCATCTGGCGCATGAAGAACACCCACACCCCGATCAGCAGGAGCATCGGGAACCACGACACGAAGATGTTGAGCAGCAGCGACTGCTCCTCCTCGGGCTTGGCGTTGACCTGCACCCCGTACTTGAGCAGGTCGCCCACCATCCACGGGTCGCTGGGCGAGAACACCGTGTAGGCCTTGTTGTCTTTCGTGCGCACCTTGATCGTGCGCCCGTCGATGCTCACGGCGTCCACGCGCCCGTCGCGCGCGTCGTCCATGAACTGCGAATACGGCACGTCGGCCCCGCGCGCCTGGCGGGTGTCGAACTGCTTGAAGACGGTAAAGAGCACCAGTGCGATCACCAACCACACTGCCGCCTTCGAAAAAACGTTGTTCACTCAGCACACTCCTTGTTCAGCCCCGCGATTCTACGCGGGTCCGATATATGGCGCCAGCCGGCACCAACTCCTAAGTCGTTGATCCGTAAAGATCTCTTACACACTGCCGCGATCTCCCGCGCACTGGCGCCCTGTTGCCAGCCTAGCGCGCCTTGAGTCCGGTGCCGAGGAGATAAGTCTCGGCCGACTTGTCGCGCGAGGCCCGGGGCTTGCGCGGCGCCACTTTCACGAAACGGCGCTTGAACAACTCCACCAGCTGGCTGTAGCCGGTGCCATGGAAGCATTTGACCAGCAACGAGCCATCCGGCTTGAGGTGATGAATGGCGAAATCCACCGCCAGTTCCACCAGATCGCCCATGCGCGCCGCGTCGGCCGGCGCCACACCCGATAGATTGGGGGCCATGTCCGAAACCACAAGGTCGGCCCGGGCGCCGCCCAGCGCGTCGCTCAGCCGCTGCGCCACCGACTCGTCGCGAAAGTCGCCGAGGATGAACTCCACGTCGGCCACCGGCTCCATCGGAAGCAGGTCCAGCGCGATGATCCGTCCGCGCAGCTTCCCGCCCGGGCCGACCATCGACTCGCGCAGCACCTGGCACCAGGCGCCCGGCGCGCAACCCAGGTCCACGACCGTGATTCCCGGCCGGATCAGGTGATCCTGCTCGTCGATCTCGATCAGCTTGAACGCCGCGCGCGAGCGGTAATGCCGCTGCTGCGCGAGCTTGACGTAGGGATCGTTGCGGTGCTGGTCGAGCCACGCCTTGTTGACCTTCTTCTTGGCCATCGGATTCAACCCGCCTGCGCCGCCCAAACCGCACCCGCGGCCACGGCGTAGAATTGGAACATGGAAGCGAGGATCGCAGCGGTGCTGACCCCGGCGCAGCGCCGGGGGCTCAGGGCCCAGGCCCACCACCTCAAGCCGGTCGTGATCGTCGGCGAGGCGGGCTTGACGCAGGCCGTGCTGGCCGAGGCCGACGCGGCGCTGCGCGCGCACCAGCTCGTGAAGATCCGTGTGCTCGGAGACGAGCGCGCGGCGCGCGCGCAGCTGATGGAGTCGGTGTGCGCCGCGCTCGCGTGCGCTGCGGTGCAGTCGATCGGCAAGCTCCTGGTCGTGTACCGCCCGCAGGAAGACGACGGCAGCGACGCCTCGCGGCCAGGCGGCGGCGCGCGCAAGCGCCGCGGCCCGCACCGGCCGAAGAAGTCCCTCGGGGCCAAGGCCGAATCGCCGCCCCGGGCGCGCGGCGCGACGCCGGCCAAGGCCAAGGCCAAGGCCAAGTCGCCCGGGCGCGCCGGCACCGCCGGCGCCGCCGGCGGCAAGACTGGAGGCATCAAGATGGCATCCGTTTCGAGGAAGAGCCTCAGCGAGAAGACCGCTGGAAAGAAAACCGATCTGGGTTCGAACGTCAAGCTGCCCTCGCGCAGCGGCGCGCCGAAGAGGTCCACCCAGGGCCCCGTGCACCTGCAGGGGTTGACGGCCCCTCGCACCAGGGGCCGCCGGAACCGCGCCAAGAGCGGCAGTTGAACGCGAGGAGTGCGCGCACCGCGGCCCCAGCGGCCGCCGCCGCGCACGCTTGCGCCGAGCCCCGGCGGTTCAGAGGTAGCTGACCTCGAGTATTTCGTACTCGCGCACGCCGCCCGGCGCGCGCACTTCGGTCACGTCGCCCACGTGCCTGCCGATCAGCGCGCGCGCGATCGGGCTCGACACCGAAATCCGCCCCTTCGACACGTCCGCCTCGTCTTCGCCCACGATCTGGTAGCGCACCTTCTCTCCGGAGGCCATGTCTTCGAGGTCGACCGTGGCCGCGAACACCACGCGGCCGTCGGCCTCGAGCAGCCTCGGATCGATCACCTGCGCGTTCGCCAGCTTGCTCTCGAGCTCGGCGATCCGCGACTCGAGAAAGCCCTGGCGCTCGCGGGCGGCGTCGTACTCGGCGTTTTCCGACAGGTCGCCGTGCGAGCGCGCCTCGGCGATCGCGTTGATCACGGCCGGGCGCTCCACGCTCTTCAAGCGCTGCAATTCCTCTTTGAGCAATTGCGCGCCGCGCAGCGTCATCGGGGTTCGAGGCATCCGGCTACTCCATTGGTGAATTCGTTGCGGGCACGCCGGGCAGGTGCCAGGCCGGCCGGTGTCAGTGGATGGCGAGGGTGCCGTGCAGCTCCTGCAGGCTGTACACGTCGAGGTCGCGAAGCCCCCTGATTCCCTCGACCGCGGCACGCGCGCCGGCGAGCGTGGTGAAGAAGGTCACGCGCTGGGCGAGCGCGGTCGTGCGGATCACGCGCGAATCGGTGATCGCACCGCGACGATCCTCCACGGTGTTGATCACCAGCGAGATCTCTCCGTTCTTGAGCAGGTCGACCACGTGCGGGCGGCCTTCCTGCACCTTGTTCACCGCCACCACCGGGATCGCGTGCTCGGCGATCGCGGCGGCAGTGCCCTTGGTGGCCACGAGCGCGAAGCCCAGCTCGTGCAGCGCGCGCGCGAGCCCGATCATCCGCGCCTTGTCGGCGTTCTTGACCGATATGAACGCGCTGCCCCGCGTGGGAAGGTGCACGCCGGCGGCCATCTGCGACTTCACGAAGGCCTCGGCGAAGGTATAGGCCACGCCCATGACCTCGCCGGTGGACTTCATCTCGGGTCCGAGGATCGTGTCCACGCCCGGGAACTTCACGAACGGGAACACCGCCTCCTTGACCGAGTAGTACGAAGGCACGACCGGCTCGCCCACGCCCTGCTGGTCGAGCGAGCGGCCCGCCATGCACCGCGCCGCGATCTTCGCGAGCTGCAGGCCGGTGGCCTTCGAGACAAAGGGCACGGTGCGCGAAGCGCGCGGGTTCACCTCGAGCACGTAGACGACGTCGTCGCCGCCGTCGCGCTGGATCGCGAACTGCACGTTCATCAGCCCCACCACCTTGAGCGCGCGCGCCATCAGCTCGGTCTGGCGCTCGAGCTCGGCCACCAGCGCCGGCGACAGCGAGTACGGCGGCAGCGAGCAGGCCGAGTCGCCCGAGTGCACGCCGGCCTGCTCGATGTGCTCCATCACGCCGCCGATGAACACGCGCTCCCCGTCCGAGAGGCAGTCCACGTCCACTTCGATCGCGTCGTTGAGGAAGCGGTCGAGCAGCACCGGGCTGTCGTTGCTCACCTTGACCGCCTCGCGCATGTAGCGCTCCAGGTCTCGTTGCTCGTGCACGATCTCCATCGCGCGCCCGCCCAGCACGTAGCTCGGGCGGACCACGAGCGGGTAGCCGATGTCCTGCGCGAGCGCGAGCGCCTCGGCCTCGGTGCGCGCGGTGCGGTTGGGCGGCTGCTTGAGGTCGAGCTTGATCAGCAGCTTCTGGAAGCGCTCGCGGTCCTCGGCGATGTCGATCGACTCGGGCGAGGTGCCGATGATCGGAACGCCGTTGGCTTCCAGCGCCTTCGCGAGCTTGAGCGGCGTCTGGCCGCCGTACTGCACGATCACGCCCTCGGGCTTCTCGAGGTCCACGATCTCGAGCACGTCCTCGAGGGTGAGCGGCTCGAAGTACAGCCGGTCGGAGGTGTCGTAGTCGGTGGACACCGTCTCGGGGTTGCAGTTGACCATGATGGTCTCGAAGCCGTCGTCGCGCAGGGCGAACGCCGCGTGCACGCAGCAGTAGTCGAACTCGATGCCCTGTCCGATGCGGTTCGGCCCGCCGCCCAGCACGATGATCTTGCGCCGGTCGGTGGGCGCGGCCTCGCACTCGTCCTCGTAGGTGGAGTACATGTAGGCGGTGGTGGTCGCGAACTCGGCGGCGCAGGTGTCCACGCGCTTGTACACGGGGCGCACGCCGAGCTCGCGGCGCAGCTTGCGGATCTCGGACTCGGTGGTGTCGAGCAGCCACGCCAGGCGCCGATCGGCGAATCCCTTCCTCTTGAGGAACAGCAGCGTGTCGCGGTCGAGGTCGGCCGCGGTGCCCTTCTCCAGCGCGAGCTCGATCTTCACGATCTCCTCGATCTGGGCCAGGAACCAGGGGTCTATCCGGGTGAGCGCGTGCACTTCGTCCACCGTGAGGCCCATCGCGAAGGCGTCGCCCACGTACCAGATGCGCTCGGGCCCGGGTTCGCCCAGCTCGATCTCGAGCGTTTCGCGGTCCTTGGTCTTCTCGTTCAGGCCGTCGACCCCCACCTCGAGCCCGCGCAGCGCCTTCTGGAACGACTCCTGGAAGGTGCGCCCGATCGCCATCACCTCGCCCACCGACTTCATCTGCGTGGTGAGGTGCGGGTCGGCGAGGGGGAACTTCTCGAACGCGAAGCGCGGCACCTTCGTGACCACGTAGTCGATCGTGGGCTCGAACGACGCGGGCGTGGCGCCGCCGGTGATCTCGTTGCGCAGCTCGTCGAGCGTGTAGCCAACCGCGAGCTTGGCCGCGATCTTGGCGATCGGAAAGCCGGTGGCCTTCGAGGCGAGCGCCGAAGAGCGCGACACGCGCGGGTTCATCTCGATCACGATCATCCGCCCGTCGGCCGGGTTGATCGCGAATTGTACGTTCGAGCCGCCGGTGTCCACCCCGATCTCGCGAAGGATCGCGATCGACGCGTCGCGCATCAGCTGGTATTCCTTGTCGGTGAGCGTCTGCGCCGGCGCCACCGTGATCGAGTCGCCGGTGTGGATGCCCATCGGGTCGAGGTTCTCGATCGAGCAGACGATGATGCAGTTGTCGGCGCGATCGCGCACGACCTCCATCTCGAACTCCTTCCACCCGATCATGCTCTCTTCGATCAGCAGCTCGTTGGTGGGCGAGGCCTCGATGCCCCGCTTGCAGATCGCTTCGAACTCCTCGGCGTTGTACGCGATGCCCCCGCCGGTGCCGCCGAGCGTGAAGCTCGGGCGGATGATCGCGGGAAAGCCGATCAGCTTCTGCACCGCCCAGGCCTCTTCGAGGGAGTGCGCGATGCCCGAGCGCGCCGAGCCCAGCCCGATGCGCGTCATCGCCTCCTTGAACTTGAGCCTGTCCTCGGCCTTGTCGATCGCCTCGGGCGAGGCGCCGATCAGTTCCACGCCGTTGCGCTCGAGCACGCCGTGGCGGTGCAGGTCGAGCGCGCAGTTGAGCGCGGTCTGCCCGCCCATCGTGGGCAGGATCGCGTCGGGCTTTTCCTTGACGATGATCTTCTCGACCACCTGCCAGGTGATCGGCTCGACGTAGGTGACGTCGGCCGTCTCGGGGTCGGTCATGATCGTGGCCGGGTTGCTGTTCACCAGCACCACCTTGAACCCCTCGGCGCGCAAGGCCTTGCACGCCTGCGCGCCGGAGTAGTCGAACTCGCAGGCCTGTCCGATCACGATCGGCCCGGCGCCGATCACGAGGATGCACTGGATGTCGGTTCGCTTAGGCATTGTTGCGCGCCTCCATCGAAGCGACGAAGCGGTCGAAGAGGTAGGCGATGTCGTGCGGGCCCGGGCTGGCCTCGGGGTGCCCCTGGAAGCAGAAGGCGGGGCGGTCGGTGCGGGCGAGCCCCTGCACCGAACCGTCGAACAGCGAGACGTGAGTCACGCGCATGTTCGCGGGCAGCGAGTCGGGGTCCACCGCGAAGCCGTGGTTCTGGCTGGTGATCAGCACCTGCCCCGTATCGAGGTCCTTCACCGGGTGGTTGGCGCCGTGGTGGCCGAACTTCATCTTCAGCGTGCGCGCGCCGGAGGCCAGCCCCATGATCTGGTGGCCCAGGCAGATTCCGAACGTGGGAATGCCGCGGTCGATCAGCTCGCGCGCGGCGGCGATCGCGTAGTCGCAGGGTTCGGGATCGCCGGGCCCGTTGGACAGGAACACGCCGTCGGGCGAGAGCGCGAGCGCGTCGGCCGCGCGAGACTGCGCCGGCAGCACCGTGACCTCGCAACCGCGGTCGGCGAGCAGGCGCAGGATGTTGCACTTGACGCCGAAGTCGAAGGCCACGACGCGGAACCGGCCCGATCCGGGCGCGGCGTAGCCCGACCCCAGCGCCCAGGTGCCTTCGGTCCAGCGATAAGGCTGCGAAACGCTCACGACCTTGGCCAGGTCCATGCCTGCGAGCCCCGGGAAGGCGCGCGCCGCGGCCACGGCCTCGTGCACGTTCACGCTCTGCCCGGCGCGCGCGGCCGCGACAATGCACCCGCCCTGCGCGCCCTTCTCGCGCACGATGCGCGTGAGCTTGCGGGTGTCGAGCCCGGCGATGCCGGGCACGCCCTCGCGCACCAGGTACTCGGTGAGCGTTTCGGTCGAACGCCAGTTCGACGCGTGCACCGACAGGTCGCGGATGACCAGCCCGGCGGCGTGGATCCTGCCCGACTCGACGTCCTCGGGATTGATCCCGTAGTTGCCGATGTGCGGATAGGTGAGCGTGACGATCTGGCGGCAGTAGCTGGGATCGGTCAGGATCTCCTGGTATCCGGTCATCGCGGTGTTGAACACGACCTCGCCGGGCGCGCTGGTTGCGGCTCCGATCGAGTGTCCGTGAAAGACCGTCCCGTCGGCCAGTGCGAGCACTGCGGGGGGCAATTGGGGCAGCAAGGAATACTCCTGTCTCGACCCTGCCCGCGCGCGACCGCCCACTTGGCGCGGACGTGCGTCAGTCGCTCGACTGTTGGGGACCAGGCGCGGTAGGGCCTGAAGCGATTGATTCGCCGGGATTTTAGCACGCGAGGCCCGGCGGCGACGCGCGCGCGGCCGTTCGCGCAGCCGCACTGCGCGCGATGCCGCGCACTGCACGCGATGCCGTGCACTGCGCGCGATGCCGTGCACTGCGCGCGATGCGAGAGCGGGCCAGGGCCGGCGGGCGGCCAGCGCTGCGGCCCCGCTGCGCGGGGCTGCCCGCGTCTACCTCGGAAATTCTCACCCGCTCCGCACGGGCGCCGCTGCGCGTCGCCCGGGCGGGACGGGGCCCGAGAATTTCCTTTCGGTAGCCCGCGGCTTGCGCACGCCGCCCGCCGGCCCTGGCCCGCTCTCGCACCGCGAACCGTGGAGGGCGCGCGAGCGCCACGAGCCTCGAGCGAGCGCTTCCGGTGGCGCCGGTGCCGCGCGCGGCGTGCGCTCGCCCCCGCACCCTTCGCCCGGGTGCGGGCGCGCACCGGCCGGCGCCGTATGCAAGCCGAGCGCGACCGAAAGGAAATCCTCGGGACCCGTCCCGCCCGGACGCCGCGCAGCGGCGGCCGTGCGGAGCGGGTGAGGATTTCCGAGGTCGGCGAGGGAAGCCCCGCGCAGCGGGGCCGCAGCATCCGGCGCCGGCCGGTGCGCGCCCGCGCCCGGGCGAAGCGCGTGCCCGGACAGGCGCGAGGCGCGCGCCCGAGCGGGCGCGAAGCGCGTGGCCGAGCGGGCGCCGGCTAGATCACCCGCTTGACCCGCAGCGCCTCCACCTGCTCGGGGCTCAACCCCAGCTCCTCGAGCACCTGCGCCGTGTGCGCGCCGAGCGCCGGGCCGAGCCAGCGCGTGCCCCCGGGCGTGCGCGAGAGCTTGGGCACCACGCCGGGAATCGCGATGCTCGTGCCGTCGGCGAGCGCGCCGCGCTCGATCATCCCCCGGGCCGCGTACTGGGGGTCGTTCACCATGTCGGCCGCGCTGTAGATCTTGCCGCTGGGCACCTGCGCGCCGGCCATCGCCTCGAGCGCGTCGTCCAGCGTCTGCGTCGAGGTCCACGCCGAGATCGCCTCGTCGAGTTCGGCGGCGCGCAGCGCGCGCCCCGCGTTGTTCGCGAGCGACGGGTCGTCGGCGAGGTCGTCGCGCCCGATCGCCTTCATCAGCCGCTTGAAGATCGAATCGCCGTTGCCGCCGATCACGATGTGCGCGCCGTCGGCGGTGGGGTAGGTGTTCGAGGGCACGATGCCGGTGAGGTTCGTGCCGGTGCGCTCGCGCACGATGCCGTAGCGGTCGAACTCGGGCAGCGTGCTCTCCATCATGTTGAACACCGCCTCGTAGAGCGCCACGTCAACCACCTGCCCTGCCCCGGTCTGCCGGCGGTGATGCAGGGCGACCAGCGCGCCGATCACCGCGTGCAGCGCCGCGAGCGAATCGCCGATCGAGAGGTTCATCCGCACCGGCGGTCGGTCGGGGAAACCCGTGACGTAGCGCATTCCGCCCATCGATTCGGCGATCGCGCCAAAGCCGGGGCGATCCCGGTAGGGGCCGGTCTGCCCGTACCCCGAGAGGCGGACCAGGATCAGCCCTGGGTTGTTCGCGCTCAGCGCCTCGTAGCCCAGGCCCCACTTCTCGAGCGCGCCGGGGCGGAAGTTCTCGACCACGATGTCGGCGCGCGCCGCGAGGTCGCGCACGAGCTGCTGGCCCTCGGGGCGCTTGAGGTCGAGCGTGATCGAGCGCTTGTTGCGCGCCTGCACGGCCCACCACAGCGAAGTGCCGCTCGGGTCGTCGGGGTAGAGCTTGCGCCACTTGCGCAGCGGGTCGCCCCCTTCGCTTGCCTCGCGCGCCGGCGGCTCGACCTTGATCACGTCGGCGCCGAACTCGCCCAGCAGCCGCGCCGCGAACGGCCCGGCGATCAGCTGGCCGAGCTCGAGCACGCGCACGCCGGCGAGCGGTCCGTCCTGCCGCCCCTCGAGCGGCTCGTCGCGCCGACGATCGTCAGCGAGGTCGTTCTCTCCTGCCGCGGTCCGTGGTTCGGCCATCGGTGCCCCCAATCGCGAAATCAGTCGTCGACCGCGCGGCGATCGCGCAGCGCGTGCGCGATCGTGCCCGCGTCCACGTACTCGAGCTCGCTGCCCACCGGCACGCCGCGCGCCAGGCGAGTGACCTTGAGCCCGCGCGCGCGCAGCAGTTCGCCGATGTAGTGCGCGGTGGCCTCGCCCTCCTGGGTGAAGTTCGTCGCGAGGATCACTTCGCGCACCACCCCGTCGCAGGCACGCTCGATCAGCCGCTCGAGGTGGATCTCCGCGGGCCCGACGCCGTCGAGCGGCGAGAGTCGCCCCATCAGGACGAAGTAGAGCCCGCTGTACGAGTGCGTCTGCTCGACCATCAGCTGGTCGGACGGGGTCTCGACCACGCACAGCAGCGTCTGGTCGCGCCGCGACGAGGCGCAGGTCTCGCACAGCTCGGCCTCGGTGAAGGTGTTGCAGCGCAGGCAGTGGCGGATGCGCTCGTTGGCCTCGAGCAGCGCGCGCGCGAGCAGCGCCGCGCCGTCGCGGTCGTGCTGCAGCAGGTAGTAGGCGAAGCGCTGCGCCGACCTCGGCCCCACGCCCGGCAGGCGTTTGAGCGCGAGCGTGAGCGCGTCGAGCGCGGCCGGGTGCTTCAAAGCGGCTGTCCCGACGATCGGATCAGAACGGCATCTTGAACCCGGGCGGCAACGGCAGCCCGGACGTGACGCCGCCCATCCGCTCCTGCGCCGTCTGCTCGGCCTTGCGCAACCCGTCGTTCAGCGCGGCCACGAGCAGGTCTTCGAGCATGTCCTTGTCGTCGGCGAGCAGGCTCGGGTCGATCGTGATGCGGCGCACTTCGTTGCGGCAGGTGACCAGCACCTTCACCATGCCGGCCCCCGACTGGCCCTCGACTTCCACCGACGCGAGCTGCTCCTGCACCTTGCGCATGTTCTCCTGCATCTGCTGGGCCTGCTTCATCAGGCCCGCGAGTTGCTGCTTCATCATCCCGCTCTCCTCGATTGATAGGTTTGCGCCGCGGCTCGCGTCAGCCGTCGTTGGGGCGAACCGACTCCGGAACCACGCGCCCGTCGAGTTCGCTGATCACGCCCTGCACGAAGGGGTCCGCGTCGATCGCCGCGCGCGCGCGCGCCTGCAACTCGTTGCGCTGCTCGGTGGCCGCGGCCGCGACGGTTCGCCCCTCGACCGCGCCCACCTCCACCGTGAGCTGCACCGGCGCCCCGAAGTGGGCCGCGAGCGCCTCGCGCACCTTCGCCCGGGCAGGCCCCTCGGCGAGCGCGCGGATCGGAACGCGGACGCGAAACGCCAGCCCCTCGTGGGACACGAGCTCGCACTGCTCGACGAACTGCTTGGCCAGCCCGTTGACCGCCAGCGCGCCGGCCAGTTCGTGCCAATTGCCGTCGAACGAAGCGCCGTCGGCCCGCGCCGGCGCCTCGGGATCGCGGTGCGCCGGCGCCCGCTGCCGTGCGGCGGTGGGCTGCGGGGTCGCGGGCTGCGGGGTCGCGGACTGCGGCGTCGCGGACTGCGGCGTCGCGGGGTGCGGGGTCGCGGGTTGCAGGGTCGCGGGTTGCGGGGGCGCGGCCCGCGGCTTCGCGGGCTGCGGCCGCCGCGCCGAGCCCGCGGGCTCGGGCCTCTTCGCCGCGGGCGCGGCCCCCGCCCCGCCCGGCCCCGAAGCGTCGGGACGGAACGCGAGCATGCGCAGCAGCGTCATCGTGAACCCGGCGTGCTCGTCCGGCGCGAGGGGCAGGTCGCGCGCGCCGTGCACGGCGATCTGGTAGTAGACCTGCAGGTCTTCGGGCGCGAAAGCGCCGGCGTGGCGCTCGATCGCGCCGCCGTCACCCTCGCCGGCCGCGCCCGCCTGAAAGAGCGCGATCCGGTGCAGCAGCGCGGCGAGATCCTGCAGCGTGCGCCCGAACGGCGCGTTGTTCGCCATCATCTCGTCGGCGACGCCGACCAGCTCCGGGCCGTGGCCCGCATCGAGCGCGTCGAGCACGCGCTCGAGGTAGCGCCGGTCGACCACCCCCAGCATCTCCCGGATCGCGCCCTCGCGCACGTCACCGCCGCAGTAAGCGATCGCCTGGTCGAGCAGCGAGAGCGCGTCGCGCATGCTGCCCGCTGCCGCGCGCGCGATCTGCTCGAGCGCGGGCCGCTCGAACGCAACGCCTTCGGCCTGGAGCACCTTCTCGAGATGGCCCGCGATCGCCGCGGGCGTCATGTTCTTGAGGTTGAACTGAAGGCAGCGCGAGAGCACCGTCACCGGCACCTTCTGCGGGTCGGTCGTGGCGAGAATGAACACCATGTGAGGGGGCGGTTCCTCGAGGGTCTTCAACATCGCGTTGAACGCGTGCGACGAGAGCATGTGCACCTCGTCGATCACGTACACCTTGTAGCGCCCCACCGCGGGGGCGTAGACCGCGTTCTCGAGCAACTGCGTCATCTCGTCGACGCCGCGGTTGGAGGCGGCGTCGAGCTCGAGGTAGTCGGTGAAGCGCCCCTGGTCGATCTCGGCGCAGGCGCCGCACTGCCCGCACGGCCGGGCCGACAGGCCGCGCTCGCAGTTGAGCGACTTCGCCAGGATGCGGGCGATCGTGGTCTTGCCCACGCCGCGCGTGCCCGTGAACAGGTAGGCGTGGTGCAGGCGCCCGGTGTCGAGCGCGTGGCTGAGCGCGCGCACGACGTGCTCCTGCCCGACCAGCGACTCGAAGTCGCGCGGCCGCCACTTCCTGGCCAGCACCTGATGCGTCATGGATCGTCGGTATCCGCTCGGGGTGACACTCGCCGCCGCTTTGCGATCGGCGGACGGCCAGACAAGGGGCGAGCCGGGACCCCGGCACTCACGACTGAAGGCTGTGGCTGCTTCCTTCCGGACCTGACCAGGTTCACCAGGCCGCAATGCGGGGGGGCCCGCCCGGCTGTGATTCTATCAGCCGCGATCCGAGCGGGTGCTCGGGCACCCGGTGTGGTATTTTCGCGGAATACGGCCGAGCCGCAGACGAGTCGCAGGCGATCGCCTTGTCGACGAAGTTCCCCCAACCCAAACTGACAGACACGCCGATGAAACACGTAACCGATGCGTCCTTCGAGCAGGACGTCCTCAAAGCCGACGCACCGGTGCTGGTCGACTTCTGGGCCGAGTGGTGCGGGCCCTGCAAGATGATCGCCCCGATCCTCGAGGAGGTCGCTCGCGACTACGAAGGCCGCCTGCAGGTGAGCAAGCTCGACGTCGACGAGAACCAGGCGATGCCCGCCCGCTACGGCGTTCGGGGCATCCCCACGCTGATGCTGTTCAAGAACGGGGCCCTGGTGGCGACCAAGGTGGGCGCGCTGTCGAAGTCCCAGCTCACACTCTTTCTGGACAGCCATCTCTAATTCGTTGTAACCTCCCGGCACGCGCTCGAGCGCTGCCGTAGCCGGCGCCCGCCCACCGGCGAGCGCCGGCGCCCAGCGGGCCATTCCGGCCCCCAGACCCAAGCCCCACGCAACAACCTGGCCAATCGCCACGGGGCTCGTGCAGCGCTCGTCGCCCATTCCGGCCATTGCAGCTGAACAAGACCGACCGGCCCCACTTTCCGATGCCACGTCCCCCGCGGGGAGTTTGACCCAATGCACCTCTCAGAACTCAAGGCGCTGCACGTCTCGCAGCTGATCGAAATGGCCACGACGCTGGAGATCGAGAATCCCCAGCGCATGCGCAAGCAGGAGCTGATGTTCGCGATCCTCAAGCGCAAGGCCAAGACGGGGGAGACGATCTTCGGCGACGGCTGCCTCGAGGTGCTGCCCGACGGGTTCGGCTTCCTGCGCTCGCCCGAGACCTCGTACCTCGCGAGCACCGACGACATCTACATCTCGCCCTCGCAGATCCGCCGCTTCAACCTGCACACGGGCGACTCGATCGAGGGCGAGGTGCGCACGCCCAAGGACGGCGAGCGCTACTTCGCCCTGGTGAAGGTGGACAAGATCAACGGCGAGACGCCCGAGGCGAGCAAGCACAAGATCCTGTTCGAGAACCTCACGCCGCTGCACCCCACGAAGGTGATGACGCTCGAGCGCGACATCAAGGCCGAGGAGAACATCACCGGGCGGATCATCGACATGATCGCGCCCATCGGCAAGGGCCAGCGCGGGCTGATCGTCGCGCCCCCGAAAGCGGGCAAGACGGTGCTGATGCAGCACATCGCGCACGCGATCACGACCAACCACCCCGACGTGACGCTGATCGTGCTGCTGATCGACGAGCGGCCCGAGGAGGTCACCGAGATGAGCCGCTCGGTGCGCGGCGAGGTGGTGGCTTCCACGTTCGACGAGCCGGCCACCCGCCACGTGCAGGTGGCCGAGATGGTGATCGAGAAGGCCAAGCGCCTCGTGGAGCACAAGCGCGACGTGGTGATCCTGCTCGACTCGATCACGCGGCTGGCGCGCGCCTACAACACCGTGGTGCCGGCCTCGGGCAAGGTGCTCACCGGCGGCGTCGACGCCAACGCGCTGCAGCGCCCGAAGCGCTTCTTCGGCGCGGCGCGCAACGTCGAGGAAGGCGGGTCGCTCACGATCATCGCCACCGCGCTGATCGACACGGGCCGCCGGATGGACGAGGTGATCTACGAGGAGTTCAAGGGCACCGGCAACATGGAACTGCACATGGACCGGCGGATGATGGAAAAGCGCGTCTACCCGGCGATCAACATCTCGCGCTCGGGCACGCGCCGCGAAGAGCTGCTGATCAAGGCCGACGCGCTGCAGAAGATCTGGATCCTGCGCAAGCTGCTGCACGACATGGACGAGATCGCGGCGATGGAATTCCTGCTCGACAAGATGCGCCAGACCAAGAGCAACCAGGATTTCTTCGACATGATGAAGCGCGGCGGCTGAAGCCGGGTGCCGGCACCGCCCGGGCGTGTTGCAGGAACGGCGCCGCACCGCCTATAATTACCGGCTTGCCCGGATTCGCCCGGCCCCTGCCAGGCGGCCGGAGCGCCAAGAGGAACAGAGAGAACCCCGATGAAAGAAGGCATCCACCCCAATTACCGCGAAGTCGTGTTCGTGGACGTGTCCAACGGCTTCAAGTTCATCACCCGCTCCACGCTGTCCACGCGCGAGACGATCAAGATGGACGACGGCAAGGAATACCCGATGTACAAGCTCGACGTGAGCTCGGAGTCGCACCCGTTCTACACCGGCGCGCAGCAGCGCATCAGCGAGACCGGGCGGGTTGAGAAGTTCCGCCAGAAGTTCGCCCGCACCGGCAAGACGGGCTGATCCGGCCACGGGCGCCGCGGTGCCCGGCGCGGATCGCGAGAAGGCAGCGCAAGCTGCCTTTTTTTGTTTATCGTCTGCCCTGTGCGCCCTTTCCTAGTCACCGACCGGCAGGCCGTCAAGCTTCCGCGCCTGGGGCTGCTGGCGCTGTGCCTGCTGTACGTGGTGCCCGGGCTGGTCGGGCGCGACCCCTGGCGGCACGACGACGCGGCCGGCTTCGGGATCGCGCTCACGATGGCGCGCGGCGGCGCCGCCGAGTGGCTCGCGCCCTCGATCGCCGGCGAGCCGGTCTTCCAGGACGGGGGCTTTCCCTACTGGATCGGCGCCGCTTTCATCCGCGCGATGCCGTTCGCCACCGAGCACTTCGCGGCCCGGACCGCCGCTGCGGCGGGCCTGGGCCTGCTGCTCGCGATGCTCTGGTACGCGACCTACGCGCTGGCGCGTCGCGCGGGCGTGCAGCCCACCGACCCCTTCGGCGCGTCGGCCTCGAGCGTGGACTTCGGGCGCGCGATCGCCGACTCGGCGCTGCTGGTGCTGCTCGCCACGCTGGGCGTGATCGCGCGCGTGCACCAGACCACCGCCGAGGCGGCCCAGCTGGCGATCGTGGCCGCGTTCATGCTGGGCGCGGCCGCCGGGATCGAGCGACCGCTC
The DNA here is from genome assembly GCA_036525975.1 of Burkholderiaceae bacterium. Classification (GTDB taxonomy): domain Bacteria; phylum Pseudomonadota; class Gammaproteobacteria; order Burkholderiales; family Burkholderiaceae_E; genus Quisquiliibacterium. The sequence goes on from DATCZK010000063.1 coordinate 22,622, forward strand.
GCCGGCGGCGCGCTCGCGGGGCTGGCGCTGGCGGCCACCGTTGCAACCCGCGGGATGCTCACCGCCGGCGCGATCGCCGCGTGCGCGATCGCGCTCCCGCTGCTGTCGCGGCCGTGGCGGCTGGTGGCGCCGCGCTGGCTGGCGAGCACCTTCGGCGTGGGCCTGCCCGCGGCGCTGGCCTGGCCGCTCGCGCTCTGGCTCGCCGGGCCGGGCGGCGCGGCCCACGTCCAGGGCTGGCTCGACTGGAACGCGAGCCAGCTCCGCGGACTGAGCCCGCAAGGGCTCGCCTACCTCGCGCGCACGCTGCCGTGGTTTCTCTGGCCCTCGTGGCCGCTGGCGCTGTGGGCGGTGATCCGTTGGCGCGGGCGCATCGGCGAGCCGGCGATCGCGCTGCCGCTCGCGCTGCTCGTCGGGTTCGGCGGCGTGGCGCTGCTCACCTGCGATTTCGGCGACGAGTTCCTGCTGCCGCTGGCGCTGCCCGCGGCCCTGCTGGCGGCGTTCGGCCTGCCCACGATCCGGCGCAGCGTGGCGAGCCTGATCGACTGGTTCGCGGTGATGACCTTCAGCGTGATCGGCGTCGCGGTCTGGGCCTACTGGCTGGCGCTGGTCACCGGCTTCCCGCCCCGCATGGCCTACAAGGCCAGCCAGATCGTGCCGGGCTTCGAGCCCGAATCGATCGCGATCGACATCGTGCTCGGGCTGCTCGCGAGCGCCGCGTGGGTCGCGCTGGTGCGCTGGCGCGCGGCGAGCCGCACGCAGATGCTGTGGCGACCGGTCGTCCTCTCGGCGAGCGGGCTGGTGCTGGCGTGGTTCCTGCTGATGACGCTGTGGCTGCCGGCGTTCAACACCCGCAGCACCTATCGCGAGGTCTCGAACGAGGCGGCTGCGGTGCTGCCCGCCGATTACGGCTGCATCGGCACCGAGCGGCTAGGCCGAGCCGAGCGCGCCAGCCTCTATTACTTCGCGAACCTGCGATTCGGCCACGCGTCGCAGCGCTGCGGCGGGCTGCTGGTGCAGGAGAGCGGCCCGCTCGGCGAACAACGCCGGATCATGCCGCCCGAGGGCTACGAGCTGCGCTGGAAGGGTGCGCGGCCGCGCGACCGCGACCATCACCTCAGGCTGTATCGCCGCCTGTAGGGGGCTGCGCGATGAATCGCTCGCGGTAATAGCGCAGCTCGTCGATCGACTCCTGGATGTCGGCCAGCGCCGTGTGCGCGCTGCGCTTGTCGAAGCCGCGCGCCACCTCCGGCCGCCAGCGCTTGCACAGTTCCTTGAGCGTGCTCACGTCGAGGTTGCGATAGTGGAAGTACGCCTCGAGCTGCGGCATGTAGCGCGCCATGAAGCGGCGATCCTGGCAGATCGAGTTTCCGCACATCGGCGACTTGCCCGGCGGCACGATCGGGCGCAGGAATTCGATCAGCTGCCGCTCGGCCTCGGCCTCGCTCAGCGTCGACGCGCGCACCTTCTCGGTGAGCCCCGAGCGCCCGTGCGTGGCCGTGTTCCACTGATCCATGGCGTCGAGCACCACGTCGGGCTGGTGGATCACCAGCACCGGCCCCTGGGCGACGTGCACGAGCTCGTTGTCGGTGACGACCACGGCCACCTCGATGATGCGGTCGACCTCGGGGATCAGGCCGGTCATCTCCATGTCGATCCAGACGAGCAGCGACTCGTCCGGCAGCGAGCGCGCGGGCGCGATCGCGTCTTGCGGCGGGGGCTGTGACATAATTTTTCTCCGACGCCGATTCTGTCACAGACCGCTCCAGCCGATTCCCCGTTGTCGCCACTCGCATTCAGCTCGCTGTTCGTTGCCGCGATCGCGCTCACGCTCGCGCTCAAGGTCTGGCTGGGATTTCGCCAGCTGCGCCACGTGTCGGCCCACCGCGCCGAGGTGCCCGCGGCGTTCGCCAGCGCGATCACGCTCGCGGCGCACCAGCGCGCCGCCGACTACACCGGCGCGCGCGTGCGCCTCGGGCTGGTCGACGCCGCGCTCGGCGCCGCGGTCGTCGTCGCCTTCACGCTCGCGGGCGGCTTGCAGCAGCTGCACGAGGCGCTGCTCGCCTGGCTGCCCGAGGCCGCGTTCGCGCGCGAGATCGCGCTGCTCGGCGCGGTGGTCGCGATCGGCGCCGCGATCGACCTTCCGATCGGCTGGTATCGCCAGTTCCGGCTCGAGAGCCGCTTCGGCTTCAACCGCATGTCGCTCGGGCTGTGGGTGGCCGATCTCGCCAAGGGCGCGCTGCTCACCGCCGCGCTCGGGCTTCCCTTCGCCGCCGCCGTGCTGTGGCTGATGCGCACGGCGGGGCCGGACTGGTGGTTGTGGGTCTGGGGGCTCTGGATGACGTTCAACCTGCTCGTGCTCGTGGTCTACCCGACCGTGATCGCGCCGATCTTCAACCGCTTCGTTCCGCTCGAGCACGGCCCGGTGCGCGAACGCGTGGAGGCGCTGCTCGCGCGCTGCGGGTTCCGCGCCAGCGGCCTGTTCGTGATGGACGGGAGCCGTCGCTCCGCCCACGGCAACGCCTATTTCACCGGCCTCGGGAAGTCCAAGCGGATCGTGTTCTTCGACACGCTGCTCGAGCGGCTCACCGGGGAGGAAGTGGAGGCGGTGCTGGCGCACGAGCTGGGTCACTTCCGCCGTCACCACATCGCGAAACGGATCGCGGTGAGCTTCGCGCTCAGCCTCGCCGGGCTCGCGTTGCTGGGGCACCTGGCGTCGCAACCGTGGTTCTTCCAGGGCCTGGGCGTGCACGCCGAGGCCGACCGCAACGCGCTCGCGCTCGTCCTGTTCGCGCTCGCGCTGCCGTGGTTCACCTTCGCGCTGCAGCCGGTGGCGAGCTTCGTCTCGCGCCGCCACGAGTTCGAGGCCGACGCCTTCGCGGCGCGCGAGTCGAGCGCCGCGCAGCTGGCCGGGGCGCTGGTCAAGCTCTACGAGGACAACGCCGCCACGCTCACCCCGGACCCGCTGCACTCGGCGTTCTACGACTCGCACCCCCCGGCCGCGCAGCGCATCGGCCGCCTCAACGCCTTGCAGTCGCGCGCCTGACGCGCGCGCAGGGCCCCCAAGCCGGAGACAAACCATGAGACCCCTTCTCTCTCGCCAACAGCTGGTTGCGCGGCGCTGCGCTGCGCACCCCGGTGAACGCGGCTACGCGCCCACGGAGGTGGAGGCGCAGCTCACCGAACTCCCGGGATGGAGCCACCGCGACGGCGCGCTCGAGCGCGGCTTCTCGTTCGGCAACTACCACGACACGATCGCCTTCGTGAACGCGCTGGCGTGGATGGTCCATCGCGAAGACCATCACCCGGAGCTCGCGGTGAGCTACAACCGCTGCGTGGTGCGCTGGAACACCCACTCGGCCGGCGGCATCACCGACAACGACTTCATCTGCGCCGCGAAGACCGACGCGGTGTTCGGGCGCGGCGGAAACTGAACCCGATGCCAGAGCCGCGCGCGCGGCGGGCTCTCCCGCCCGCGAGGACGCGCGCACGATGACCGCGGCGATCGTCGTCGCGTCGTTTCGCGCGCGCAGCATCGTGCGCACCCCCGCGGGCGCGACGCTCGAGGCCGTGACGCGCTCGCGGCGCAGCGACGTCGCGGTGGGCGACCGGGTGCGCATCGCCGTTGCCGGGCCGGCGCAAGCGGTGATCGAGGCGGTCGCGCCCAGGGACAATGCCTTCAAGCGCAGCGACGCGAGCCGCGTGAAGGTGCTCGCCGCCAACCTCGCGCAGGCCGCGATCGTGATCGCGCCCAGGCCCGCGTTCTCGGAGGAGACCCTGCTGCGGGTGCTGATCGAGGCCGAAGTGGAGTCGATCCCGATCGCGCTGATCGTGAACAAGAGCGATCTCGCCGACGAGCGCGCGAGGATCGAGCCGCGCGTGGCCGCCTACCGCGCGTTGGGCTATCCGGTGTTCGAGTGCGCGGCGCGGGTGGACTGCGCGCGCGCGCGCGAGACGCTGCTGCCGTGGCTCGCAGGGCGCACGACCCTGCTGCTCGGCGAGTCGGGCATGGGAAAGTCCACGCTCGTGAACTGCCTGGTGCCCGATGCCGGGCTGCGCACCCGCGAGATCTCCGAGGCGCTCGGCGCCGGACGGCACACGACCACGTTCACGCGCTGCTTCGCGCTGCCCGCAGACGCGTCCACGCTCGTGATCGACTCGCCCGGATTCCAGAACTTCGGCCTGCACCACGTCTCGGATTCGCAGCGCATGCACGCGATGAGGGAGTTCGTGCCGCTGCTGGGAAGCTGCCGGTACAACAACTGCACCCACCGCGACGAGCCCGCGTGCGCGGTGCGGGAGGCGGCCCAGGCCGGGCGCATCGACCGCACGCGTTACCTCCTGTACGCGCGGCTGGTGGAGGAAGCGCAGGCGTTCGCGCGCGCGCACCCCGGCCGGGGCTGATCAGCGCCCTAGCCAGCCCGCGACCGTGAGCATCGCGTACAGCCCGATCCACAAGACGACCGAACGCCACACCAGCCCGACCGCGCTGCGCAGCGCGTCGATGCCCGGTTCCGCGCCCTGGGGATCGGTCGTGCGCTCGGGTGCCTGCGCCCCCCAGGCGGCCTCGACGCCGGGGTCGTTGATGCGAAGCCCCAGCGCGCCGCCGCCGGCAGCGACGAGCAGCGTGCGCTGGTCGTCGCCCCCGCCGGCGGCAACCGCGTTGCGCCAGGCGAACACCGCGTCTTCGAAGCTCCCGACGATCGCGAAGCCGGCGGCCGAGACGCGCGTGGGCAACCAGTCGATCCACCGGTAGGCCTGCAGCGCGAACCCGCCGTATTCGCCCTCGGGCTGCTGCCAGCGGCGCGCGAGCGTCTCGGCCAGCCGGTAGACCACGGGGCCGGCGGCGCCGGGGATCACCACGTACCAGAACAGCGGCGCGAGCACGTGACGGTGCGACGCGACCAGCGCGCGCGAGATCGAAAGCCGGCAGATCTCGCTCACCGAGAGGTCGGAGGCGACGAGCGAAGGGTCTTCGGCGTGCAGCCACTGCTCGAGCGTGGCGCGCGCGCCGGCGACGTCGCCGGAGGCGAGCGCGAGCTGGATCTCGCCGAACGGGTGGCTGAACTGGCGGAACCCCACCGTGACGTAGAGCAGCGCAACGTGAACGGCGAACAGCGCGACCGGGTGGATCAGCCCCGCCAGCCACTCGAGCACCACGACCGCGGCCACCACGGCGGCGGCGATCAGCCCCCACCCGACCGCCCCGTGGTGGCGCTCGCCGGCGTTGGTGGCGCCGGCCACCGCGTCGGCGAAGCGGTCGACGCTTCGGTGGACCGCATTGCCCGGCGGCAACGGGCGCAGCTGCTCGATCAGCAGGGCGAGGATCAGAGCGACGAAACCCATGGCCGGGATGCTAGCAGTTCGGCTTCAGGCGCTCAGCATGCGGTAGAGGTTTCGCAACATCGCCGCCGTTGCGCCCCAGATGAAGAACTCCCTGCCGCCGTCGCCCCGATAGGGCATCGCGTAGAAGGTGCGCTCCACGTCGCCGATCACGATGCGCCGGCGCTGGTGGAAACGCGGGTCCATCAGGAACGCGAGCGGCACTTCGAAGGCGTGCGCCACCTCGAACGCGTCGAGCCTGAGCTCGACGCCCGGGCGCACGAGGCCCACGACCGGCGTGACCGAGTAACCGGTGCCGGTGAGGTAGACGGGCAACTGCGCCAGCACGTCGACCGCGTGCGGCTCGAGGCCGATCTCCTCGTGCGCCTCGCGCAGGGCGGTGGCCACGTCGTCGGGGTCGTGCGCGTCGCGCCGCCCGCCCGGGAACGCCACTTGCCCGGCGTGGTCGTGCAGGTGCGAGGTGCGCTCGGTGAGCAGCACCGTGACGCCCGTCTCGTGCGCCACGATCGGCACGAGCACGGCGGCGGCGCGCGGCGGCTCGGCGCGCAACCGGAAGCGGTCGCCGGTGAGCTCGGGCGACCAGGCCGGCGGGTTGGCGAAGCGCTCGCGCAGCGCCGCCGGGGACAGCCGCGCCGGATCGACCGCGGGCAGCGTGGTCGCGTCGAGCTCGACCGGCAGCGCGCGCGGGTCGAAATCGGGGATCGCGCTCAGCGCGGAGAAGTTACCGGACACGACTCGGCCGTCGCGGCTCGAGCGCTCCCGCGTGCGGGCGTGAGCGCGCGGCGAGAGCGTCGGGCGGCGATCACTCGGAGACGGTCTTGGTGCGGCCAGGCAGCTTTTCCTTGATCCGGGCCGACTTGCCCGAGCGGTCGCGCAGGTAGTAGAGCTTGGCGCGGCGCACGTCGCCGCGGCGCTTGACCTCGATGCCGGCGATCAGCGGGGAGTAGGTCTGGAAGGTGCGCTCGACGCCCTCGCCCGAGGAGATCTTGCGCACGATGAACGAGGAGTTCAGGCCGCGGTTGCGCTTCGCGATCACCACGCCCTCGTAGGCCTGGAGCCGCTTGCGCGTGCCCTCGACGACGCTGACGCTGACGATCACGGTGTCGCCGGCGGAGAATGCCGGTATGGTCTTGCCCAGGCGGGCGATCTCTTCCTGCTCGAGTTGACTGATCAGATCCATCGAAAGCTCCTGACGTATCTTGCATCCGCCTTGTGTGCGAACGCGCGTCCCCGAGGGGCGCGCGCGAGCGTGGAATTCGTGCGGCGATGCAGAGGATGTCGCTGTAAGCCGCGCGCACCTGCGCACGGGTAACTTTGCATTATAGCGCTTTCCCGCCGCCGATGGCGAGCAGGAAGCGCTCGTCGTCGGCGTCGAGCAGGCCCCGCGCGCGCGCCGACGCGAGCAGGTCGGGGCGGCGCTCGCGCGTGGCCTCGAGCGCGCGCTCCCTGCGCCAGCGCGCGATCTTGGCGTGGTGGCCGCCCAGCAGCACTTCGGGCACCGGCTCGCCGTGGAGCACTTCCGGGCGCGTGTAGTGGGGGCAGTCGAGCAGCCCGGTGGCGAAGGATTCCTCGAGGGCGGAGCGCGCGTCGTTGAGCGCCCCCGGGATCAGCCGCACGATCGCGTCGATCAGCATCATCGCCGGCAGCTCGCCCCCGGACACGACGAAGTCCGCGATCGACACCTCCTCGTCCACCTCGCGATCGACGAAGCGCTGGTCCACCGCCTCGTAGCGGCTGGCCACGAGCGTGAGCGCGCGCTCGCCGGCCAGCCGCTGCACGCCGGCGTGCGTGAGCGGCTCCCCCCGGGGCGAGAGGTGGACGACGCGGCCGCGGGCGCCGAGCTCGCGGGCCTGCTCGGCGCGCGCCGCGGCAACCGCAGCCGAGAGCGGTTCGGCCAGCATCACCATGCCCGGGCCGCCGCCGTAGGGCCGGTCGTCCACCCTGCGGTAGGGGTCGGTGGTGAAGTCGCGCGGGTTCCAGCAGTGCATCGACCACAGGCCGCGATCGAGCGCGCGGCCCGTGACGCCGCTGCGCGCAACCGCGTCGAACATCTGCGGAAAGATCGTGACCAGGTCGAATCGCATGGCAAGCGACGGTCGGGCCGCCGCCTTCAGTAGTCGGGCTGCCAGTTCGCGACGATTCGCCCGCCCGGCGCGTCGACCGAGTCGATCCACGCGTCGACGAAGGGAATCATCCGTTCCTGCCCGGCGGCCTCGCCCACCACGAGGATCGGGTGCGCGCCGTGGTCTTCCACGCGCAGCACCTCGCCCAGGTGCACGCCTTCGCGGTTGCTCACGGCGCAGCCCACGAGGTCGATCCAGTAGACCTCGTCGCTGCGGCCCCGGGGGAAGTCTGCGCGCGCCACGCTGATCTGGGCGCCGCACAGCGCGAGCGCGGCGTCGCGGTCGTCGACGCCCGCGGGCTTGCACACGATGCTCGCTCCGTGGGTGCGCGCCCCCTCGATCGCGAGTTGGCGGCCGTCGTCGAGCCACCAGCTGCGGCAGTTGCGCAGCACCGATTCGCGAGGATCGTTGAACGGGGCGACCTTCACCCAGCCGCCGACGCCCCAGGCGTCGGCCACGCGGCCGACCGCGACCAGCTCGGCCGCCGGCGCAGCGGCGGGCGCGCCTGCGCCCGAACCGCCGCCTGCCTCAGGCGGCCGCTGGCGCGGCGGCCTGTGCCTTGGCGAAGTCCTGGACAAGGCGCTCGACGGTGGGCGAGAGGCGCGCGCCGTGTTCCTTCCAGTAGTTGAGGCGGTCGAGCGCGATGCTGAGCGACTGCTCGCCGCTGGCAGCCACCGGGTTGTAGAACCCGACGCGCTCGATGAAGCGACCATCGCGCCGCTCGCGCTTGTCGGCGGCAACGATGTTGAAAAAGGGACGCTTCTTGGCGCCCCCGCGGGCAAGTCGGATCACGACCATGCTGACCTCGGCTGAAAATCGAATTCGAAAAACCCGCCATTGTAACGCCCACCGCAGGCAGCGGCAAACCCGGCCGCGGCGATCCGGGCGCACGCCCGGGCCGGGCCCGGGGCCTACGACGCGAACAGGCCGAGCTGCCCGTCGGCGCTGGGCGGGCGGAACAGGTCGCAGCGCAACTGCAAGCGCTCGGTCTCGTAGCCGAGTTTGCGCCGGGCGAGGTCGAAGCGCATCGCGATCAGCCGCGCCCAGTTCCCCGTGCCCTTCATCCGGGAGAAGAAGCGCGGGTCGTTGAGCCGGCCGGCCGCTTCGCCCTCGCCGCCGCGCATGTCGCGCAGGCGGTTGAGCACCCTGTCGGCGCGGTCCGGGTAGTGCGCGCGCAACCACGCGGTGAAGACATCGGCCAGCTCGTTGGGAAGGCGCAGCACCATGTACTGCGCGTAGCGCGCGCCGGCGTCGTGCGCGGCCGCGAGCACGTCCTCGATTTCGGGCTCGTTGAGGAACGGGGCGATCGGCGCGACCGAGACGCCCACCGGAACGCCGGCTTCCGAGAGCCGGCGGATCGTCTCGAGCCGCCGCCACGGCGCCGCCGCCCTGGGCTCCCAGCGGCGCGCGAGCACCGGGTCGAGCGTCGTGACCGTGACGTAGGCCAGCGCCAGCCCGTCGTGCGCAAGGCTCGCCCACAGATCGAGGTCGCGCTCGACCAGCGCCGACTTCGTGACCACCGTGACGGGGTGCCGCGTCTGCTCGAGCACCTCCACCACGCCGCGCGTGATGCGGTGCTCGCGCTCGATCGGCTGGTAGGCGTCGGTGGCCGACCCGAGGTTGATCGGCTCGCAGCGGTACGAACTCGCCGCGAGCTCGGCGCGCAGCAGCGCCGCGGCGTCCGCCTTGGCGAAGAGCCGCGTCTCGAAGTCCAGCCCCGCGGACAGGCCGACGTAGCTGTGGTTGGGGCGCGCGTAGCAGTACACGCAGCCGTGCTCGCAGCCCCGGTAAGGGTTGATCGACAGGTCGAACGGAACGTCGGGCGAGCGATTGCGAACGATGATCGAGCGGGCGCGCTCGAGCGTGACGGTGGTGCGCAGCGGCGGCGGCTCGCCGTCGCCGCCGTACCAGCCGTCGTCCTCGGCCTCGCGGCGCTCGCCCTCGAATCGCCCCTGCGGGTTGAACGTGGCCCCTCGCCCGCGCGCCGGGCCTTTACCGGAACCCACTGCAGCCGCCCGCGTGGCGCGCGGGGCCCCTCAGAACTGCTCTTCGGGCAGGGCCATCACGGCCTCGCCTCCGTGCAGCACGCTCGCGGCCAGCGCCGGCGCCTGCACCATGACGTGGGTGGCGTAGAAGCGCGCGGTGGCGATCTTGGCCTCGAGGAACGCCGCGTCGCCCTCGCCGGCGTCGAGCATGCGCCTGGCCTCGAGGGCGGCACGCGCCATCTGCCACCCGCCCAGCACGACGCCCGCGAGCTCGAGGTAGCCGGCGCTGCCGGCGAACACCGAGCGCACGTCCGACTTGAAGCCGGCGACGACGAAATCGACCACCGCCTCGAGCGCAACGCGGCCCTCGACCAGCGCACCGAGGATCGCGTCGAAAGCGCCCGACTCGGCGAGCTCGCGCTCGGTGTCCTGCACCGCTGCGATCACGGCGCGCGCGACGCGCCCGCCGTCGCGCGCCGTCTTGCGCCCCACCAGGTCGTTGGCCTGGATCGCGGTCGTGCCTTCGTAGATCGTGAGGATGCGCGCGTCGCGGTAGTACTGCGCCGCGCCCGTTTCCTCGATGAAGCCCATGCCGCCGTGCACCTGCAGCCCGAGCGAGCACACTTCGAGCGACATCTCGGTCGACCAGCCCTTGACGATCGGCACGAGGAATTCGTAGAACGCCATGTTCCGCGCGCGCGCTTCGGCGCTCTCGTGGCGGTGCCCGGCGTCGCTCGCGGCCGCGGCCACGTAAGCGAGCGCGCGCGCGGCCTCGCAATGCGCGCGCATCGTCATCAGCATCCGCCGCACGTCGGGGTGGTGGATGATCGTGACCGCCTCGGCGGAACCGGCTACGTCGCGCCCCTGCACCCGATCGCGCGCGTACTCCACCGCCTTCTGGTAAGCGCGGTCGGCGATCGCAACGCCCTGCAATCCGACCGCGAAGCGCGCCGCGTTCATCATCACGAACATGTAGGCGAGGCCGTTGTTCTCCTCGCCCACCAGGTAGCCCACCGCGCCGGGCGCGCCGTCCTCGCCGGTGCCGACCTCGCCCTTGCCCTCGCCGAACACGAGCACCGCGGTGGGGCTCGCCCGGATGCCCAGCTTGTGCTCGAGCGACGCGCACCACACGTCGTTGCGCTTGCCCGGGCTGCCGTCCTCGTTGACGAGGAACTTGGGCACGACGAACAGCGAGATGCCCTTCACGCCCTCGGGCGCCTCGGGGGTGCGCGCGAGCACCAGGTGCACGATGTTCGACGCGAGGTCGTGCTCGCCGTAGGTGATGAAGATCTTCTGGCCCGTGATCCGGTAGCTGCCGTCGGCCTGCGCCACCGCCTTCGATCGCACCAGCGCGAGGTCGGAGCCCGCCTGCGCTTCGGTGAGGTTCATCGTGCCGGTCCACTCGCCGCTCACCATCTTCGGGATGAAGCGCCGCTGCAGTTCGTCGGACCCGGCCGTGAGCAGCGCCTCGATCGCGCCGTCGGTGAGCAGCGGGCACAGCGCGAACGACAGGTTGGCCGCGTTGAGCATCTCGGCGCAGGGCGTTCCCACGAGCTTGGGCAGCGCCTGCCCGCCGAAACGCTCGGGGTGCTGCAGCCCCTGCCAGCCGCCCTCGGCGAACTGGCGAAACGCCGCCTGGAACCCCTTGCTGGTCGTGACCACCCCGTCGCGGAGCGTGGACGGGCTCTCGTCGCCGGACTTGTTCAGGGGCGCGACCGCGTCGCCCACGAAACGCGCGCACTCGTGCAGGATCGCCTCCGCGGTCTCGGCGGTGGCGTCCTCGCAACCGGGCAGCTTCGCGACCTCGGCAAGCCCCGCGAGCCGGGTCATCGCGAACATCATGTCTTTGACGGGGGCCGTGTAGCTCATCGCCTATCTCCTCGAGGTTGCTCGCGCGGCGCGAGGCGCCGACCCGCGCTAGCCCAGCGCCTCCACGAGCTCGGGCACCGCGTTGAACAGGTCCGCGACCAGCCCGTAGTCGGCGACGCCGAAGATCGGCGCCTCCTCGTCCTTGTTGATCGCGACGATCACCTTGCTGTCCTTCATGCCTGCCAGGTGCTGGATCGCGCCCGAGATGCCGACCGCGATGTACAGCTGCGGCGCGACGATCTTGCCGGTCTGCCCGACCTGCCAGTCGTTGGGCGCGTAGCCCGCGTCGACCGCGGCGCGCGAGGCGCCCAGCGCAGCGCCGAGCCTGTCGGCCAGAGGCTCGAGCACCGCGTGGAATTTCTCCGACGAGGCCAGGCCGCGCCCGCCCGAGACCACGATCTTGGCGGCGGTGAGTTCGGGGCGGTCGCTCTTGGCGAGTTCGCGCGAGACGAACCGCGAGAGCCCGCTGTCGGCCACCGGCTCCACCTTCTCCACCGCGGCGGCTCCGCCGGTGGCCGCGGCCGCGTCGAAGCCCGTGGTGCGCACCGTGATCACCTTGACCGGGTCGGCCGACTGCACCGTGGCGAGGGCGTTGCCCGCGTAGATCGGCCGCACGAAGGTGTCGGCGCTCTCGACGCTCACGATGTCGGAGATCTGCGCCACGTCGAGCAGCGCGGCGGCGCGCGGCGCGACGTTCTTGCCGAAGGCGGTGGACGGCGCGAGCACGTGCGAGCAGCCCTTCGCGGCGGCGACCACCTGCGCGGCGACGTTCTCGGCGAGTTCGTCGCCCAGGTGCGGGGCGTCGGCCACCAGCACCTTCGCAACGCCGGCAACCTGCGCCGCCGCCTGCGCCGCCGCGTCGCAATTCGCGCCGGCGACCAGCACGTGGATGTCGCCGCCGATCGCCGCCGCCGCGGCGACGGTGTTGAGCGTGCTCGCCTTGAGCGAGGCGTTGTCGTGTTCTGCGATGACCAGGATCGGCATGACTTGGACCTTTCGAGTTCTTTCCGGGAGGCTGCTCAGATCACTTTCGCTTCGTTCCTGAGCTTGTCGACCAGCGCGGCCACGTCGGCCACCTTCACGCCGGCCTTGCGCCCCGGCGGGTCGGACACCTTCAGCGTCTTGAGGCGAGGGGTCGGGTCGACCCCCAGGTCGGCCGGCTTCACGTTGTCGAGCTGCTTCTTCTTGGCCTTCATGATGTTGGGCAGCGTGACGTAGCGCGGCTCGTTCAGCCGCAGGTCGGCCGTGATCACCGCGGGCAGCGCGACCGAGATCGTCTCGAGCCCGCCGTCGACCTCGCGCGTGACCGTGGCCCTGCCGTCGGCCACTTCCACCTTCGACGCGAACGCGGCCTGCGGCATGCCGGCGAGCGCCGCGAGCATCTGCCCCGTCTGCCCCGCGTCGTCGTCGATCGCCTGCTTGCCGAGGATCACGAGGCCGGGCTGCTCCTTGTCGGCCAGCGCCTTGAGCAGCTTGGCCACGGCCAGCGGCTGCAGTTCCGCGTCGGTCTCGACCAGGATCGCGCGGTCGGCGCCGATCGCGAGCGCCGTGCGCAGCGTTTCCTGGCAGGCGGCGAGGCCGCAGCTGACCACGATCACCTCGGTGGCGACGCCCTTCTCGCGCAGGCGGATGGCTTCCTCCACCGCGATCTCGTCGAAGGGGTTCATCGACATCTTCACGTTGGCGATGTCCACGCCGCTGCCGTCGCTCTTGACGCGCACCTTCACGTTGTAGTCCACCACCCGCTTCACCGGCACAAGTATCTTCATCGCTGTTCTCGTCGCTTGGTCTGGAGGATCGCTCGGATCCGACGATTATAGGGAGCGCGCCCGGCGCCAGCTTGCCTCGGCCCGCCAACTTGTTAATATAAGTTGACAACTGCGACTGTACTCCCCGGCAACCGACGTGTCAATGTCAGTTGACAAGAAAACGATGGCCACACCGAACCTCAAGCAGCTCCTCCTCGACCGGTCGGACTGGTTCGCGCGCGAGATCATGGAGGGCATCCCGCACAGCGGCTTTCCGTACATCACGCCCGCGCAGAGCCGCCTGCTGGCGCTGATGGGCGGCAAGCCGATGAGCATGGCCGAGCTGGCACGCCGGCTGGCGATCTCGCGACAGGCCGTGCACAAGACGGTGACCGACCTGATGCGCCGCGGAATCCTCGACGTGCACGACGACCCGATGCGGGGGAACTCGAAGCTGGTGTCCTACACCGACAAGGGGCGCCAGCTCAACCGCGCCGGCGCGCAGATCATCGAGCGCATCGAGGAGCGGATCGCGCGGCGCATCGGCCGCGCCGAGCTCGAGCGGCTCAAGCAGCTGCTGTCGCGCGACTGGGGTTGAGGCGCTAGACCCTGAGCACGAGCTTGCCGAAGTTGCCGCCGCTGAACAGCCGGTTCAGCGCCTCGGGGAACGCGCGCACGCCGCCCTCGACCACGTCCTCGCGCGAGCGCAGCTTCCCGGCCGCCATCCACCCCGCGATCTCGCGGATCGCCTCAGGGAAGCGATCGGCCCAGTCGAACACGACGATCCCTTCCATCCGCGCCCGGTTCACCAGCAGCGACAGGTAGTTCTTCGGGCCCTGCACCGGCGTCGTGTTGTTGTACTGCGAGATCGCGCCGCAGAGCACGATCCGCGCACCGCGCGTGATTCGCGCGAGCGCCGCGTCGAGGATCTCGCCGCCCACGTTGTCGAAGTAGACGTCGACCCCGTCGGGGCAGTGCGCCTTGAGCCCCTCTCGCACGCCGCCCGACTTGTAGTCGATGCACGCGTCGAAGCCGAGTTCTTCCACGACGAAATCGCACTTGTCCTTGCCGCCGGCGATGCCCACCGCGCGACAGCCCTTGATCTTCGCCACCTGCCCCACCATCTGCCCGACCGCTCCGGCAGCTCCGGACACGAGCACGGTCTCGCCCGCTTCGGGCTTGCCCACCTCGAGCAGGCCGAAGTAGCCCGTCATGCCGGGCATGCCGAGCGGATTGAGCCACTTCTCGAGCGGCGCGAGGCGCGGGTCGATCGGGGCGAGCCCGGCGCGCTTCACCTCGTCGGCGCGAAACGCCCGGTATTCCTGCACGCCGAGCCCGCCGCCCAGGTGCTCGCCCACCGCGAAAGCCGGGTTGTTCGACGCGATCACCCTGCCCACGCCGCCCGCGCGCATCACCGCGCCGATCGCCACCGGCGCGATGTAGCTCCTGCCCTCGTTCATCCAGCCGCGCATCGCGGGGTCGAGCGAGAGCATCAGCGCCTGCACCACGACGCCGCCCTCGCCCGGGTCGGCGACCGGCTCCTCGGTGAAGCTCCAGTTCTCGGGCACGGGCAGCCCGCGGGGCCGCGAGGCGAGGCGCGCCTGGTGGTTCACCAGGCGGGACAGGTCGGTCATGGGGGATTCCCGGAAACTACCAGTTCGGCGCGCGCTTCTCGAGGAAGGCCTGCACGCCCTCGAGCGTGGGCTCGGCCATCATGTTGCACGCCATCGTCTGCCCGGCGAGCTGGTAGGCGGCGTCGATGCCCATCTCGAGCTGGCGGTAGAACAGGCCCTTGCCGGCGGCGATCGCCACCGGCGGCTTGGCCGCGATCAGCTTCGCGATCCGGTCGATCTCGGCGTCGAGTTCGGCCGCCGGCACGACGCGGTTGATCAACCCGCGCTCGGCCGCGGTGGCGGCGTCGATGAATTCGCCGGTGACCAGCATCTCGAACGCGGCCTTGCGGCCGAGGTTGCGCGACAGCGCCACCGACGGCGTGGAGCAGAACAGGCCCAGGTTCACGCCCGAGACGGCGAACTTCGCGCCCTCGGCAGCCACCGCCAGGTCGCACATCGCCACGAGCTGGCAGCCGGCCGCGGTGGCCACGCCGTGCACGCGCGCGATCACCGGCTGCGGCATGCGCTGGATCGTCGTCATCAGCCTCGCGCACTGCGCGAACAGCGACCGGTAGTAGTCGTGCGAGGGGCTCGCGCGCATCTCGCGCAGGTCGTGCCCCGCGCAGAAGGCCTTGCCGGCGCCGGACAGGATCACCACGCGCGCGCTGTCGTCGGCCGCAACCTGCTCGAGCGCCGCCTGCAGCGCGTCGAGCATCGCCTCGGACAACGCGTTGTACTGCGCGGGCCGGTTCATCGTCAGCGTGACGATGCCGTCGTTGCGCCCTTGCTCGACCAGCGGCGCGTCGGCTGCAGGCTGCGGTATGGCGGACATTGGGGCCTCCGGTGGATCGACGCCCCGATTGTAGTGGAGCGGCGGTGATGCGGCGCGCATGCCGGGGGCGGGTGCGCAACATCGATGATCCGTCCGGCCGACCCCCGCGTGCCGGCCGTCGGCCCGCGTGCGAAGGTGCACAGCGCCCCGCGGGGCATCCATTACACTCGATCGGCTCCCAGCAACCCCAGGCCATCGGCAGACAGATGCTCGAAAAAATCCAGGCGGTCGCCGCGACGGTGGCCGAGATCGTGGTCGGAAAGCAGCCGCAGATCCGGCTCGCGCTCGCGTGCATCCTGGCGCGCGGACACCTGCTCGTGGAAGACCTCCCGGGCGTGGGCAAGACCACGCTCGCGCACGCGCTGTCGATCTCGCTCGGCCTGCGGTTCAAGCGCGTGCAGTTCACCAACGACCTGCTGCCGGCCGACATCACCGGCGTGAGCGTGTTCGACCGCGAGCGCTCCTCCTTCGTCTTCCACCCCGGGCCCGTGTTCACGCAGGTGCTGCTCGCCGACGAGATCAACCGCGCCTCGCCCAAGACGCAGAGCGCGCTGCTCGAGGCGATGGAGGAGCGCCAGGTGTCGATCGAGGGCGAGGCCCAGCCGCTGCCCGACCCGTTCTTCGTGATCGCGACGCAGAACCCGCAGGACCAGATCGGCACCTTCGCGCTGCCCGAGTCGCAGCTCGACCGCTTCCTGATGTGCATCGAGCTCGGCTACCCCGACCCCAAGTCCGAGCGCACGCTGCTCGAGGGACAGGATCGGCGCGAGTTGCTCGCGAACGTGAGCGCGCGGATGACGCCCGAAGACCTGCGCGCCGGCCAGCGCGCGGTGCGCGAGATACGCTGCGCGCCGGCTTTGCTCGACTACGTGCAGAACCTCCTCACCTGCACGCGCCGCTCGCCGTCGCTCGCCGAAGGGCTGAGTCCGCGCGCCGGTCTGTCGCTGATCCAGGCGGCGCGCGCCTGGGCGCTGCTCGACGGGCGCAACCACGTCCTGCCCGACGACGTGCAGGCGGTGCTGGTGGCCGTGGCCGGCCACCGGCTGCGCCCGGCCAAGGGCGGCACCGTCTCGCATCGCGGGCGCGCCGAACTCGTGGCCGAAGTGGTCAAGTCGGTCCCGATTCCCTGAGAGGGAGCGCGAATTGGCGCACACGGCGACACCGGCGGCGCAGCCGGCAGCGGGGCTCCCGAAGGCGCCGCGCGAGTCGCTGGTCGACCGCGTCGCGTCGCGCTTGGCCGGCGCACGCGGCCCGCACCAGGGCGACTACCGCCTCACGCAGCGCAACGTCTACGTGCTCCCGACCCGACCCGGCCTCCTGTACGGCACGATCCTGCTCGCGATGCTGGTCGGTTCGGTCAACTACTCGCTCTCGCTCGGGTACATGCTCACGTTCCTGCTCGGCGCGGTGGCGCTGGTGGCGATGCTGCACACGTTCCGCAACCTCGCCACGCTGGTGTTGCGCCCGGGCAGGGCCGAGCCCGTGTTCGCGGGCCAGCACGCCGAGTTCAGCCTCGTGCTGGTCAACCCCGGCAGGCTCGAGCGCTTCGCGCTGCGCCTCGCCGTGCCGGGAATGGCCCAGCCCGAGACGGTGGACCTCGCGCCCTCGGCCGAGCAGCTCGCGCGCATCGCGGTGCCGACCCACCGGCGCGGAAGGATGCAGATCCCCCGCGTGAAGCTCTGGGCCGAGTACCCGCTCGGGCTGTGGCGGGTCTGGGCCTACTGGCGGCCGGCGATGTCGGTGCTGGTGTACCCCACGCCCGAGCCGCGCGGCGTGCCGCTTCCGGCCTCGAGCGCGCGCGCGGGCGACGGCGATGGCGCCGGCGGCGGCGAGGAGGACGTCGCCGCGGTGCGGCCCTACCAGCCGGGCGACTCGCCGCGCCGCATCGCCTGGCGCGCGGTCGCGCGAACCGGATCGGACGAACTGCTCACGAAGCAATTCGAGGGCAGCGAGCGCGGCGAGCTGTTGCTCGACTGGGACCGCCTGCCCGCGCACCTCGACACCGAGGCCCGCCTGTCGCGGCTCGCGCGCTGGGTGATCGACGCCGACGCCGCCGGCGCGCGCTTCGCGCTGCGGATTCCGGGCGCATCCATCGCGCTCGACGGCGGCGGCGCGCACCGCGAGCGTTGCCTCGAGGCGCTCGCGCTCGCGCAGGTCTGACATGACGCAGCGCCGCGGCTTGCGTGATTCGCTGCGGGTGCTCGCCGGGCGCCTGGGCGAGCAGTGGGAGCGCGAGCGGCGCGACACGCTGTTCCTGATGGGCGCGGTCCTGCTCGCCGCGGCGCCCCACGCGGCGCACCTGCCGTGGTGGACCTCGACCGGGTTCTTCGTGTTCTTCGCCTGGCGCCTGGGCCTGGTCATGTCGGGCAGGTGGCTGCCGCGCGACTCGGTGCGCTGGGTTGCGGCGCTCGCCTGCGGCGGCGCGGTCTACGCCAGCTACGGCACGCTGGTCGGGCGCGACGCCGGGGTGTCGCTGCTGGTGCTCTTCCTCGGCCTGAAACTGATGGAGATGCGCGCGCGCCGCGACCTGTTCGTCGTGATCTTCCTGTGCTTCTTCCTCCTTCTCACCGCGTTCTTCTACACCCAGACCGCGGTCACCGCGGCGCTCACCGTCTGCGCGGTGCTCGGGCTGATGGCGACGATGGTGACGATGCAATTCGGCCGTCGCGAGATGCCGCTCGCGCGACGCTTTCGCACCGCCGCCAACCTGTTGCTGCAGGCGGTGCCGATCGCCGCCCTGCTCTTCCTGCTGTTCCCGCGGCTCGACGGGCCGCTCTGGGGGCTGCCCGCCGACGCGCACGCCAGCCGCACCGGCCTGTCGGACACGATGAGCCCGGGCCAGATCTCCAGGCTCGGGGAGTCCGACGAAGTGGCGATGCGCGTGAAGTTCGAAGGCGACGCGCCGCCGCCCTCGGCGATGTACTGGCGCGGGCCCAGCTTCGCGCGCTTCGACGGCCAGACCTGGACCGTGTCGCAGTTCCAGCGCAGCGCCGGGATGCTGCCGCGCGTGGAGCCCGACGCTTCGTCGCTGGTCTCGTACGCGGTCACGATCGAACCCACCAACCGCAAGTGGCTGTTCGCCCTCGAGGCGCCGGTGCGCGTGGAGCTTCCCTTCGGCAACGCGACGATGCTCGCCGACATGCAGCTCGTTGCCAACCGGCGGGTGAGCGAGCGCCTGCGCTACCGCGTGGAGTCCGCGTCGGCGTTTCGCTTCGGCGCGAACGAGACGCAGCCGGCGCTGAACGAGGCGCTCGAGCTGCCCGAGGGCTTCAACCCGAGGACGATCGAGCTCGCTCGGCAGTGGCGCGCCGACGACGACGACCCCGCCAGGCTGGTGGAGCGCGCGCTGCAGATGTTCCGGCGCGACGAGTTCCGCTACACGCTCACGCCGCCGCTGCTGGGGCGCGACGGGGTCGACGAGTTCGTGTTCGAGACGCGCGCGGGCTTTTGCGAGCACTACGCCGGCGCCTTCGTCGTGCTGATGCGCGCGATGGGCGTGCCTGCGCGCGTCGTCACCGGTTACCAGGGCGGCGAGATGAATCCGGTGGACGGCTTCGTGGTCGTGCGCCAGGCCGACGCGCACGCCTGGGCGGAGGTCTGGATCAGCGGGCGCGGGTGGCTGCGCGTGGACCCCACCGCCGTGATCGCCCCCGAACGGATCGAGTTCGGCAGCAGGCGCCTGCGCGACGCGTCGCGCTCGGCTCTCGCCGGGTTCGGAATCGGGAACTGGCCCTCGCTGCGCCTGAACCTCGAGGCGCTCGCCAACGCCTGGAGCCAGTGGGTGCTGTCCTACGACCACCTGCGCCAGCGCAAGCTGCTCTCGTCGCTGGGCTTGGGAATCGACGACTGGCGCGACCTCGTGGGCGCGCTCACCGTGGGGCTCGCGCTGCTGCTCGGGGCAGTGGCGCTGGTGACGCTGCGCCCCGCCCAGCCCCGCGAGGCGGTCGATCGCTGCTACGACGAGTTCTGCCGCAGGATGGCGGTGGCGGGGGTCGAGCGCGCGCCCTACGAGACCGCCACGCACCTGCTCTCGAAGGCCGAGCGCGTGCTCGACGCGCCGCAGGTGCGCGACGCGCGCCGCATCGTCGCGCTCTACAACCGGTTGCGCTACGGCGCGCTCACCGCGGATGCGGCGCAAGGCGTGAGACACTTGCGCAGTCTCGTGAACGCATTCAAGCCGTGATCAGCACCCGACGACTCCTTCTCCGTTCCGCCTGCTGCGCCGTTCCCCTCAAGACCGCCGGCATCGGCTCGGGCCTGCAGCTCGCGCTGGCCGGCGCCGCGCACGCCTCGGCTTCGCGCACCGAGACGCGCCGCGGCGCGCGCACGGGCATCTCGCACTTCGCCGCGCGCCCCGAGCTCGACGACTTCGTGCGCAGGATGATCGAGGTGCACGGCTTCGACGACGCGAGCCTGCGCAGAACCTTCGGCGGCGTGCGGCGCAACGCCCGGGTGCTCCGGCTGATCGCGCCGCCCGCCGCGGGCTTCCGGCGCTCGTGGCAGGCGTACCGGGCGCGCTTCATCGAGCCGGTGCGAATTCGCGAGGGCGGGGAGTTCTGGCACTCGCACGCCCCGGCGCTCGAGCGCGCCGCGGAGGTCTACGGCGTGCCCGCCGAGTTCGTCGTCGCGATCATCGGCGTGGAGACGATCTACGGGCGCATCACCGGCGACTTCCGCGTGATCGACGCGCTCGCGACGCTGGCCTTCGACTATCCGCGTCGCGGCGATTACTTCCGCGGCGAGCTCGAGCAGTTCCTGCTGCTCGCGCGCGAGGCCGACCTCGACCCGTTCTCGGTGCTGGGTTCGTACGCGGGCGCGATCGGGATCCCCCAGTTCATGCCCACCAGCGTGCGCAACTTCGCGGTGGACTTCGACGGTGACGGGCGCATCGACCTGCGCGCGAGCGCCACCGACGCGATCGGCAGCGTGGCCCGCTTCCTCGCCGAGCACGGCTGGGTGAGGGGCCAGCCCACGCACTTCGGCGCGCGCATCGCGCCCGACGCGCGCCTCGAGCCGCTGCTCGAGGCCGGGATCGAGCCCAGATTCGACGCCGCCGCGCTCGCCGAGCACGGCGTGTCGGCCGAGGGCGCGCTGCCCGAATCGATGGCGGTCGCGCTGATCGACCTCGACACCAGCGGCGCGCCCACCGCGTACGTGCTCGGCGCGCGCAACTTCTACGTGATCACGCGCTACAACCGCTCGAGCTTCTACGCGATGGCCGTGATCGAGCTGGCTCGCACGCTGCGACAAGCGCGCTGAGCGCCCCGCGCCGCGGCCGCCCGCTCAGCCGGGAAACACGCCGGTGGACAGGTATCGATCGCCGCGGTCGCAGACGATGAACACGATCGTCGCGTCGCGCAACCCGGCGGCGAGCCGCAGCGCGACGCAGCACGCGCCCGCCGCCGAGATGCCGGCGAAGAGCCCCTCCTCGGCCGCGAGCCGGCGCGCCATCGTCTCGGCGTCGGACTGCGAGACGTACTCGAGGCGGTCGACGCGGGCGTGGCGGAAGATCTTCGGCATGTAGGCCTCGGGCCACTTGCGTATTCCGGGAATCGACGAGCCCTCCTCGGGCTGCGCGCCCACGATCACGATGCCCTCGTCCCTCTCCTTGAGGAAGCGCGAGACGCCGGTGATGGTGCCGGTGGTGCCCATCGCCGAGACGAAGTGCGTCACGCGGCCGGCAGTCTGCTCCCAGATCTCGGGCGCGGTGCTCTCGTAGTGCGAGATCCAGTTGTCGTCGTTCGAGAACTGGTCGAGCACGCGCCCCTCGCCCTCGGCCTGCATCCGGTCGGCCAGGTCGCGCGCGCCCTCCATCCCCTGTTCCCTCGTCACGAGGATGAGCTCCGCCCCGTAGGCCTTCATCGACTGCCTGCGTTCGAGCGACAGGTTCTCGGGCATGATCAGCACCATCCGGTATCCGCGAATCGCCGCGGCCATCGCGAGCGCGATGCCGGTGTTGCCCGAGGTGGCCTCGATCAGCGTGTCGCCGGGACGGATGTCGCCGCGCGCCTCGGCGCGCGCGATCATCGCGAGCGCGGGCCGATCCTTCACCGACCCGGCCGGGTTGTTGCCTTCCAGCTTGCCGAGGATCACGTTGCCGCGCTCGCGCTGCCCTTGCCCGGGAATGCGCGCGAGCCGCACCAGCGGCGTGTTGCCGATCGCCTGCTCGATGCTCGGGTACTCGGGTGCGCTCATCGATCGCCTCGCGGGTTGGTGTGCGCGCCGCGCGTGTCGCAGGCGCGGGTCAGTGCGAGACTTC
The DNA here is from genome assembly GCA_036525975.1 of Burkholderiaceae bacterium. Classification (GTDB taxonomy): domain Bacteria; phylum Pseudomonadota; class Gammaproteobacteria; order Burkholderiales; family Burkholderiaceae_E; genus Quisquiliibacterium. The sequence continues at coordinate 44,391 of DATCZK010000063.1, forward strand.
GGGCGCGCGCGGCAAGGCGTTCACGCCCGGGAGCTTCGACCCCAGGATGCCCGCGCGCAGCGCCTCGATCGCCTTGCGCCGCGGGTAGCTCTTGCGCCACGCGAGCGACACGCGCCGCACCGGCGCCGGCGATTCGAAGGGGATGTAGTTGAGCAGGCCGTCGCGCCGCTCGGACGGCACCGCGGAGAGCGGGAGGACGGTGATGCCGATGCCCGAGGCGACCATGTGCCGGATCGTCTCGAGCGAGGAGCCCTCGAAGGTCTTCTGGATCCCGCCGGTGGCCTGCGAGTAGCGCGCCAGCTCGGGGCAGACCTCGAGGACGTGGTCGCGAAAACAGTGGCCGGTGCCCAGCAGCAGCATCGTCTCGGCCTTCAGTTCCTGCGACGCGATGCGCTTGCGGCGCGACCAGGCGTGCTTCCTGGGCACGGCCACGATGAAGGGCTCGTCGTAGACCGCCTGCGTCACCAGCCCCGCATCGGAGAACGGATCGGCCAGGATCGCGACGTCGATCTCGCCCTGGCGCAGCGACTCGAGCAGCTTCACCGTGAAGTTCTCCTGCAGGATGAGCGGCATCTCGGGCGTGGCGTCGATCATCCGCGGCACCAGGTAAGGCAGCAGGTAGGGCCCGATCGTGTAGATCACCCCCACCCGCAGCGGTCCCGAGAGCGGGTCCTTGCCCTGCTGCGCGATCTCGCGGATCGTGTTGGTCTGCTCGAGGACCTGCTGCGCCTCCTCGACGATCAATTCCCCCACCGGCGTGACGGTGACCTCGGCGCTGCCGCGCTCGAAGAGCTGCACGCCGAGCTCGTCCTCGAGCTTCTTGATCGCGACCGACAAGGTCGGCTGGCTCACGAAGCAGGCCTCGGCGGCGCGCCCGAAATGTCGCTCGCGCGCGACCGCGACGATGTACTTCAGTTCGGTGAGCGTCATGGTGCCCCGGATGATAGCAAGGGCGCTGTCGGGCCGCGGCGCGTTCGGTCATACTCGCGCGATGCCGCCGTCGCGATCCAGGCGCTCCGCCGCGCGCCCCTCGCCCGAAGCCGCCCGCGCCCGCGCCGGGGGCGCGGTGACCGGGCTGGTCGGCCTCGACTGGGGGACGAGTTCGCTGCGCGCCTACCGCTTCGCGGCCGACGGCGCGATGCTCGAACGCCGCGAACGCGCGCTGGGCATCTCGGCCATCGCCGACGGGGGCTTTCGCGCGGCCTTCGAGTCGGTTTGCGCGGACTGGTTGGGCGCCGCGCCCGCGGTTGCGGTGATCGCCTGCGGAATGATCGGCAGCCGGCAGGGTTGGCGCGAGGCCTCGTACCTGCCCACGCCGGCGGGCTTGCCCGAGATCGCCGGCCGGCTGCTGCGCATCGACGGCGACGCGGGCCGGCGCTTCGCGATCGTTCCGGGCGTGCGCACCGCGCACGGCGACGGCGTGCACGACGTGATGCGCGGCGAGGAGACCCAGGTGTTCGGCGCGCACGCGGCGGGCATCGGCGCGCCCGTCGAGGCGTCCGCCGGGGGCGCGGGCGCGGCCGTCGCGCGCTTCGTGCTGCCCGGCACCCACAGCAAGTGGGTCGGCGTGCGCGCGGGCCGCATCGAGCGCTTTCGCACCTACCTCACCGGCGAGATGTTCGCGGTGCTCTCGCAGCACTCGATCCTGGGCCGGCTGTTCCCGGTGCCCGACCGGCAATCGCGCGCCGCGGACGGGCGGGTGCCGCTGCGCGGCGACCACGCCCACGACCACGACCACGCCCACGCCGCTGCCGCTGCCGACGCCGATGCCGCTGCCGACGCCACTGCCGACGCCGACGCCACTGCCGACGCCGACGCCGTCGGGTTCGAGCTCGGCGTGCGCCGCGCCGCGGCGGACCCCGGCGGCCTCGCGGCGCTGCTGTTCTCGGTGCGCAGCGAAGGCCTGCTGGGCTCGCTCCCGCCCGACGCGCTCCCGGCCTACCTGTCGGGCCTGCTGATCGGCGCCGAGATCGCGCACGCGCTCGGGCGCGAGTCGCCGGCCGCGGGCGCCCCGGATCCGATCACGATCATCGCGAACGAACGGCTGGCGGCGCGCTACCGGCGCGCGCTCGGCCTGCTGGGCGCGCGCGCGCGCACCGCGCCGGGCGAGCCCGCGGCGCAGGGGCTGGTCTCGATCGCGCGCGCCGCCGGCCTGATCGGCTGAGCGCGCCGCGGGCCCCGCCGGGCGAGCGCGCCGCAGGCCTCCCCGACCGGGTGCGCGGGGCGGGCGCCTCACACGCCGAGATAGGCCTCGCGCCCGCCGAGCCAGCGCTCGAGGTGCGCCAGCGCGGCCTGCGGGTGGTCCCTCAGCATCGACCCGGCGCAGTCGCGCGCGGCCTCCACCAGCGCGGCGTCGCGCTCGAGATCGGCGAAGCGCAGCAACGGCGCGCCCGACTGGCGCGCGCCGAGGAACTCGCCGGGGCCGCGCAGCGCGAGGTCGCGCCGCGCGATCTCGAACCCGTCGTTGCTCTCGTACATCACCCTGAGGCGCTCGCGCGCGCTGTCCGAGAGCGGCGCGCGGTACATCAGGACGCACACGCTGTCGTCCGTGCCGCGCCCGACGCGGCCGCGCAACTGGTGAAGCTGCGCCAGCCCGAAGCGCTCGGCGTGCTCGATCACCATCAGCGAGGCGTTCGGCACGTCGACGCCCACTTCGATCACCGTGGTCGCGACCAGGACGTCGATCTCGCCCCGCGTGAACGCCTCCATCACCGACTGCTTCTCGTGGCCGGCGAGGCGGCCGTGCACCAGGCCGACGCGCAGCGGCTCGAGCTCGGCCGAGAGCCGCGCGTGGGTGTCGATCGCGGTCTGCAGCTCCAGCGCCTCGCTCTCCTCGATCAGCGGGCACACCCAGTAGGCCTGCCGGCCCGCCGCCACGGCGGCGCGCACGCGCTCGATCAGCTCGTCGCGGCGCGACTCGGCGAGCAGCTTCGTCACGACCGGCCGGCGCCCGGGCGGGAGCTCGTCGATCACCGACACGTCGAGGTCGGCGTAGTAGCTCATGGCCAGCGTGCGCGGGATCGGCGTCGCGCTCATCATCAGCAGGTGCGGCTGCAGGTCGGCCTTGCCGCGCAGCGCGAGCCGCTGCGCCACGCCGAAGCGGTGCTGCTCGTCGACGATCGCCAGGCCCAGCCGCGCGAACTCCACCGACTGCTCGATCAGCGCGTGCGTGCCCACGAGCAGGTCCACCTCGCCCGCCGCCACCGCCGCACGCACCTTGCGCTTCTCGCTCTCCCGGACCGAGCTCGCGAGCCACGCCACGCGCGCGCCCACGCGCTGCATCCACGGCCCGATCTTGCGCAGGTGCTGCTCGGCCAGGATCTCGGTGGGCGCCATCAGCGCGGCCTGCGCGCCGCTGCCGATCGCCTGCGACGCGGCCAGGGCCGCGATCACGGTCTTGCCGCTGCCCACGTCTCCCTGCAGCAACCTGTTCATCGGCCGCCGCCCCGCGAGCTCCGCGCCGATCTCCCCCCAGACGCGCTGCTGCGCGCCGGTGAGCCTGAACGGCAGCGCCGCGCGCAGCTGCCCGGCCAGCTCGCCGGCGGCGAGCGCGCGTGCGCGCTGCGCGGCGCGCGCCTGCCGTGCGCGCTGCAACGACAGCTGCTGCGCCAGCAACTCGTCGAAGATCACGCGCTGCCAGGCCGGGTGCGTCCGGGTCTGCAGCGACTCGAGGTCCGACCCGGGCGGCGGCTCGTGCAGCAGCCGCAGCGCCGCGAGCGGCGCCATCAGCCCCAGCGGCCCGGTGCAGCTCGCCGGCACGCAGTCGTCCCAGCGCGCGGCGTCGACCGCGCGGCGCACCGCCGAGCGCAGCCAGGCCTGCCCCACCCCCGCCGCCGCCGGGTACACCGGCGTCAGCCGGTCGGGCAGCGGCTCGTCGGGGCGCACGACGCGGAATTGCGGGTGCACGATCTCGACCCCGAACAGGCCGCCGCGGGGCTCTCCCCAGGCCCGCACGCGCCGGCCCACCGCCAGCTGCGCGCGCTGCGACGGATAGAAGTGGAAGAACCGCAGCGTGATCGAGGCGGTCGCGTCGCGCAGCTCCACCGCGAGCGTTCGCCGCCCGCGGCCGGAGACCTCGCTGCTCACGACCTCGCCTTCCACCTGCTCGAGCTGCCCCACGCGCAGGCGGGCGATCGGCGTGATCCGGGTGAGGTCCTCGTAGCGCAGCGGCAGGTGCAGCGCGAGATCCTGCTCGCGCTCGATGCCGAGCTTGCGCAGCTTTGCCGACGGGTCGACCACGGCCGCGCCGGTGGCTCGCTCGTGCGCGCGCCCCGGCGCGCTCAGCCGAGGACCATCACGGCCTCGACCTCGAACACCGCGCCGCGCGGCAGGCTCGCCACCCCCACGGTGGAGCGCGCCGGAAACGGCTGGGCGAAGTACTCCTGCATGATCTCGTTCACCTTCGCGAACTCGCCGAGGTCGGTGAGGAACAGCGTGAGCTTCGCGCAATCGGCGAGCGAGCCGCCCGCGGCCGCGGCCACCGCCTGCAGGTTCGAGAACGCCCGCCGCGCCTGCGCCTCGATCCCGCCCTGCACGAGCTGTCCGCTCGCCGGGTCGAGCGCGATCTGGCCCGAGCAGTAAACGGTGTTGCCGGCGCGGATCGCCTGCGAGTACGGGCCGATCGCCGCCGGCGCCTCCCTGGTGGAAACCACTTGCCTCGTCATCGATTTCTCCTCTCGAGTCGGTCGGGCGCCGCGCCGGCGCCCGCGGGGTGTTCAGTCGAGCGCGATCTCGACGCGCTTGTTGCGCTTGCCCTCGCTGCGGATCTTCAGCACCCGCATGCGGCCGATCTCGCCGATGTTGCGCACGTGGGTGCCGCCGCAGGGCTGCAGGTCGATGCCCGGGATGCGCAGCAGCCGCACCCGCCCGGCGCCGCGAGGCGGCTGCACGCTCATCGTCTTCACCAGTTCGGGCTGGGCGTCGAGTTCGGCGTCGGTGATCCAGACCGTTTCGGTGTCGACCGCGCGCGCGATCAGCTCGTTCACGCCCTGCTCGATGCGCTGCGCGTCGAGCAGGCTCATGTCGATGTCGAAGTCCAGCCGCCCCTTGTCGGGCGCGATGTTGCCGCCGGTGACCGGCGCGACCACGACACACGAGAGCACGTGCAGGCAGGTGTGCACGCGCATCAGCGCGTAGCGGCGATCCCAGTCGATCGCCGCCACCACCGTCTCGCCCACCGCCAGCTGCGCCGCATCGGCCGCGGGCACGTGCACGACCGCGTCGGGCGCCTCGCCCTTGCGCGCGTCGACGATGCGCACCGAGACGCCGTCGGCGCGCGTGAGCGTGCCGGTGTCCCCGGGCTGGCCGCCGCCGGCCGGGTAGAACACGGTTCGGTCGAGCTCGATCCCGCGCTCGGTGATCGCGGCCACGCGCGCGTCGCACTGCTTGAGGTACGCGTCGTCGACGAACAGCCGTTCGGTGCCCATGCCTCGATTCCCCCTCAGCCCGCGGCCGCCCGCCGGGCCGTGTAAAGCGTCTCGAGCGAGATCGCCATCACCGACATCATCAGGATCGCGCCCACGACCAGCGCCGCGATCGCGACGAACACCGGCGCCCAGCGGTTCTCGGAGCGCCTCGCCAGACCGGCGTTGCGCGCTTCGTCCCATCGCTCGTCGGGGGTGAGGCTGAAGCGGATCGCCTCGCCGAAACCCACCAGCGCCACCAGCGTGCAGAGCACGATCGCCGGGTGCCGGAACCACTCCTGGGCCTGCAACGCGAGGCCGAGCGAGGGCAGCGCGAGCACCGGGTAGACCCACCACAGGCGCGAGCCCAGATAGAGCCGGTGCGCGCCGAGCACGCCCGCGACGAGCGCGAGCAGCCCGGCAACGGGCTTCGAGCGAAACGCCGCCTGATCGTTGATCGGATCCTCTTGCACGGGCGAAGTGTAGCGAATGCGCTGCTGTTAGACTGCCCGCTCCCGACCGCTCCCGACCGGGAGCAACCCCCGCAACCGATGAACGACGACGACGCGCGCGCGATCCGCATTCGGGGCGCGCGCCAGAACAACCTCAGAGGACTGGACCTCGACCTGCCCACCAACCGGCTCGTGGTCGTGACCGGGGTGTCGGGTTCGGGCAAGTCCTCGCTGGTGTTCGACACGCTCTACGCGGAGGGCCAGCGGCGCTACGTGGAGACCTTCTCCGCCTACGCGCGGCAGTTCCTCGACCGGATGGACAAGCCCAAGGTGGACCGGATCGACGGCGTGCCGCCGGCGATCGCGATCGACCAGACCAACCCGGTGCGCACGTCGCGCTCCACGGTGGGGACGATGACCGAGGTCAACGACCACCTCAAGCTGCTGTTCGCGCGCACCGCCACGCTGCACTGCCGCCGGTGCGCCCAGCCGGTGCGCCGCGACACGACCGCCACGATCGTCGAGGCGATCGTCGCGCGCGCCGCGCAGGCGGGCGACCCGCGCCTGGCGATCTGCTTCCCGGTGGACGTGCCGGCGAATTTCAGCGAGCAGGAAGTGCAGTCGTACCTGCTCGCGCAGGGCTACGTGCGCGTGCACGCGCGCGAGGCCGGCGCGAGCGGCGCGTCGCTGCGGCTGATCGTGGCGCAGGACAGGCTGCGCGCCGGGAGCGCCGAGCGCAGCCGGCTCTCGGAGGCGGTGGAGGTCGCGCTGCGGCGCGGCCACGGCCGGATGTCGGTGCACCGCCTCGACGACGACGCGGCCGACGTGGAGGTCTGGCGCTTCAGCTCGGGGCTGCACTGCGCCGCCTGCGACATCGACTACGCCGACCCGCTTCCGAGCCTGTTCTCCTTCAACTCGCCGATCGGCGCCTGCGAGACCTGCCGCGGATTCGGGCGCGTGATCGGCCTCGACCTCGGGCTCGTGATTCCCGACGTGGGAAAGACGCTCGCCGAGGGCGCCGTGAAGCCCTGGCAGACGAAGAGCTTCTCCGAGTGCCAGCGCGAGATGAAGCGCTACGCCCCGCGCGCGGGCGTGCCGCTCGACGTGCCCTGGAAGGACCTGGGCGAGGCGCACCGGCGCTGGGTGATCGAGGGGGGCGACGACTGGACCGGCAAGTGGCAGACGCAGTGGTACGGCATCCGCCGCTTCTTCGCCTGGCTCGAGTCGAAGGCCTACAAGATGCACATCCGCGTGCTGCTCTCGAAGTACCGCGCGTACACGCCGTGCGCGGCCTGCGGCGGCGCGCGCCTCAAGCCCGACGCGCTGCTGTGGCGCGTGGGCGGCGGCGACGGCCAGCGCGCGCTGTCGATCCACGACCTGATGCTGCTGCCGATCGAGCGCGTCGGGGCTTTCATCGAGACGCTCGCGCCCCGGCAGGCGCGCGGCGCGAGCGACGAGGCGCTCGAGATGCTGGTCACCGAGCTGCGCGGGCGCCTGGGCTTCCTGTGCGAAGTGGGGCTCGGATACCTGACGCTCGACCGCCAGTCGCGCACGCTCTCGGGCGGCGAGGTGCAGCGCATCAACCTCACGACCGCGCTCGGCACCTCGCTGGTGAACACGCTGTTCGTGCTCGACGAGCCCTCGATCGGCCTGCACCCGCGCGACATGAACCGGGTGATCGCGGTGATGCAGCGGCTGCGCGACGCCGGCAACACGCTGGTCGTGGTGGAACACGACCCGCAGGTGATGTTCGCCGCCGACCGGATGATCGACATGGGCCCGGGCCCGGGCGAGCGCGGCGGCGCGATCGTGTTCGACGGCGCGCCCGAGGCGCTGCGCCGCGCCGACACGCTCACCGGGCGCTACCTCTCGGGGCGCGAGACGATCGACCTGGGGCGACGCCAGCGGGTGGACGCCTCCACCCGCAAGCTCGTGCTCGAGGGCGCGCGCGAGCACAACCTGCGCGGCATCGACGTGGAGATCCCGCTCGGGCGGCTGGTGTGCGTGAGCGGCGTGTCGGGCAGCGGAAAGTCGACGCTGGTGCAGAACGTGCTGCTGCCGGCGCTGCTGCGGGCCAAGGGCCGCCCCACCGAAGCGCCCGGCGCGCACGACCGGCTGGGGGGCGAGGACTGGCTCGACGACGTCGTGTTCGTGGACCAGTCGCCGATCGGCAAGACCGCGCGCTCGAACCCCGCGAGCTACGTCGGCGCCTTCGACGCCCTGCGCAAGCGCTTCGCCGCCGCGCCCCTGGCGCGCGAGCGCGGCTACACGCCGGGCACCTTCAGCTTCAACTCGGGCGACGGGCGCTGCCCCACCTGCGGGGGCAACGGCTTCGAGCACGTGGAGATGCAGTTCCTGTCCGACGTCTACCTGCGCTGCCCCGACTGCGACGGCAAGCGCTTTCGGGGCGAGATCCTCGAGGTGCGGGTCGGCGAGGGCGCCGGGCGCTCGATCGCGGACGTGCTCGAGCTCACCGTGAACGAGGCGCTCGCGGTGTTCGCCGGCGACCGCGAGGTCCGTGCCAAGCTCCAGCCGCTCGCCGACGTGGGCCTCGACTACGTTCGGCTGGGCCAGCCGGTGCCGACCCTCTCGGGCGGCGAGGCCCAGCGCCTGAAGCTGGCCGGCTTCCTGGCGCAAGCCGCGAGCCAGGGCATGGGCGACGCGTCGTCGGCCGGCTACCCGCACGCGCGCGCCGGGCGCCGCGGCACGCTGTTCATGTTCGACGAGCCCACCACCGGGCTGCACTTCGACGACGTGGCGCGGCTGCTGCGGGCGCTGCGCAAGCTGATGCTCGCCGGGCACTCGCTGCTCGTGATCGAGCACAACCTCGACGTGATCCGCGCCTGCGACTGGGTGATCGACCTCGGCCCCGAGGGCGGCGAGGCCGGCGGGCGCGTGGTGGCCACCGGCACCCCCGACGACCTGGTCGCGGCGCCCGGCTCGCACACCGGGCGCGCGCTCGCCGAATACGCCGCTGCGCTCGTCGCACGCGAGCCGGCGCCGGCGCAGCCGGCGCGGGAGCCGACCGGAGTGCCGCTGCAGAGCGCGGTGCGCGATCGCGCACGGCGCGCGATCTTCGTGCACAACGCGCGCGAGCACAACCTGAAGAGCGTCGACGTGGAGATCCCGCGCGACCGGTTCACCGTGGTCACCGGCGTCTCCGGTTCGGGCAAGTCCACGCTCGCGTTCGACGTCGTGTTCGGCGAAGGCCAGCGCCGCTACCTCGAATCGCTCAACGCCTACGCCCGCCAGTTCGTGCAGCCCGCCACCCGGCCCGACGTGGACGGCGTGTTCGGCATCCCGCCCACGGTGGCGATCGAGCAGCGCACCAGCCGGGGCGGGCGCAAGAGCACGGTGGCCACGCTCACCGAGATCTACCACTTCCTGCGGCTGCTCTACGTGAAACTGGGCAGGCAATACTGCCCCGATTGCGAACTGCCGATCGAGCCGCAATCGGCCGACGTGATCGCGGCGCGGATCGCGCGCGAGTTCCGCGGGCGCCACATCGGCCTGCTCGCGCCGCTGGTCGTGAGCCGCAAGGGCGTCTACACCGACCTCGCGAAGTGGGCGCACGCGAAGGGCTTCGCGTTCCTGCGCGTGGACGGGCAGTTCCTGCCAACCGCGAAGTTCCCGCGCATCGACCGCTTCGTCGAGCACGACATCGAGTTGCCGGTGGCCGACCTGGTCGTGGACCCGGCCAACGAGTCCGGCTTGCGCGACGCGCTCGCGCGCGCGCTCGAGCTGGGCAAGGGGCTCGTGATGGTGGCCGAGCCGCTCGACGCGATGCGCGCCGCCGCCGACCGCGGCGAGCGCGAGGCTCTCGCGCTCGCCGCGGGGGCGCTGCGCACGACGCTGTTCTCGTCGCGCCGCGCCTGCACCTCGTGCGGCACCAGCTTCGCCGAACTCGATCCGCGGCTGTTCTCTTTCAACTCCAAGCTCGGCTGGTGCCCGCACTGCGTGGGCACCGGCGTGAAGCTGCCGCACCTGCCGAAGCCGGAGTCGCGCGGGCGGCAGGACGAGGACACCACCAGCGGCGCAGTGGGCGACCTCGCCGAGCGCCTCGCCGACCAGATCGCGGCCGAACGCGCCTCGGGCGCCGACGGCGCAACCGACGCGGGCGAGCCGATCGGCGACACCCCGTGCGAGGCGTGCCGCGGCGAGCGGCTCAACCCGGTCGCGCTGGCGGTGCGACTGCGCGAGCTCTCGATCGCCGCGCTCGCCGCGCTGCCGGTCTCGGACTGCGCGCGCTGGTTCGACGCGCTGCGTTTCAGCGGACGAGAGGCCGAGATCGCGCGCGACCTCGTGGCCGAGATCGGGTCGCGGCTGCGCTTCCTCGAGCGGGTGGGCCTGGGGTACCTCGCCCTCGGGCGCAGCGCGCCCACGCTCTCGGGCGGCGAGGCGCAGCGCATCCGCCTCGCCGGGCAGCTCGGCTCGAACCTGCAGGGCGTGTGCTACGTGCTCGACGAACCCACGATCGGCCTGCACCCGCACGACAACCAGGTGCTGCTCGACACGCTGGAGGCCTTGCGCGACAAGGGCAACACGCTGCTGGTCGTGGAGCACGACGAAGACACGATCCGGCGGGCCGACCACGTGATCGACATCGGCCCGGGCGCGGGCCGCCTGGGCGGGCGGATCATCGCCACCGGGCACCACACCGAGATCGCCGCGCACCCCGACAGCGTCACCGGCCGATTCCTCGCGCATCCGCTCGCGCACCCGCTGCGCGCGCGCCGCAGCACGTCGGGCGAAGGTGGCGAAGTCCAGTGGCTGCGGTTGCGCGGCGCGCACCTGCACAACCTGGCCTCGATCGACGCCGGCATCCCGCTGGCGCGCACCACCGTCGTCACCGGCGTCTCGGGTTCGGGCAAGTCCACCCTGGCGCGCGAGGTGCTGCTCGCCAACGTGTCGGCGCTGGTGGGCGCGCGCAACCGGCGCGCCCACCCGCCGCCGCTGCGCGGGGTCGGCGCGGTCGAGGGCTGGGAGCCGGTCTCGCGCGTGCTCGAGGTGGACCAGACGCCGATCGGCAAGACGCCGCGTTCGTGCCCGGCCACCTACGTCGGATTCTGGGACGCGATCCGGCGGCTGTTCGCCGACACGGCGGAGTCGCGCGTTCGCGGCTGGGGTCCGGCGCGATTCAGTTTCAACACGGCGGGCGGGCGCTGCGGCGCCTGCGACGGCCAGGGCGTGCAGACGATCGAGATGAGCTTCCTGCCCGACGTGAAGGTTCTGTGCGAAGCCTGCGGCGGGCGCAGGTTCGCGCCCGACACGCTCGAGGTGGAGTTGCGCGGAGCCAGCATCGGAGACGTGCTCGCGATGAGCGTGGACGAGGCGCTGCCCTTCTTCGCGGCGCATCCCGGCGTTGCGCACCCGCTCGAGCTGCTGCGCGACGTGGGGCTGGGCTATCTCACGCTGGGGCAGCCGAGCCCGACGCTGTCGGGCGGCGAGGCGCAGCGGATCAAGCTGGTGACCGAACTGGCGAAGGTGCGCGTGCGCGGCGAGGCCCCCGGGCTGCCGGCGGCGCGCGGCAAGGGGCGCGCGGCGCGCGGCGCGAACGCGCCGGCCTCCAACACGCTGTACGTGCTCGACGAGCCGACCGTCGGCCTGCACATGGCCGACGTGGAGAAGCTGATCCGCGTGCTGCACCGGCTCGTCGACGCGGGCAACACGCTGGTGGTGGTGGAGCACAACCTCGACATCTGGGCCGAAGCCGACTGGATCATCGACCTCGGGCCCGAAGGCGGCGCGGGCGGCGGCCGGATCGTCGCGCAGGGCGCGCCCGAAGCGCTGGCCGCGAGCACCGCCACCCACACCTCGCGCGCGCTGCGCGCGTTCCTCGAGCGCAACGCCGCGCCGCAGCGCCACCGCGAAACATCCCCCGGTTCCGCGGGCGACGACAAAGAAAAGGCCGCGCACGAGGCGCGGCCCTGAGAGACTGCCGCGCTCGCGCGGCCCGCAGGCGCGTCGTCAGGGGACGATGATGTCGTCCTGCACCGATTTCACGCCCCTGATGCCGCGCGCGACGGTGACCGCCTTGCGGCGCTCGGCCAGGCTGTTGGCGAAGCCGCTCAGCTGCACCACGCCCTTGAAGGTCTCGACGTTGATCCGCCAGCCGCTGATGTCCTTGTCGTCGAGCAGCGCCGCCTTCACCTTCGTGGTGATCGCGGTGTCGTCGATGTACTCGCCGGTACTCTCCTTGGTGGCCGTGCCGGTGCAAGCTGCCATGAAGAGAGCGGCAAGCGCCACGAACACCAACCTGCGCAAGTCGAGGATGAAGCTCATTCGATTCTCCTGGTGTGGGCCTTGGAACTGACGGTGCATTATTTAACATTCGCGCCGGTGCCGCAAACCCGCCGGAATCGGGACTCGTCGCGCGGCGCACAGCCCTGGACCCCGCCGCACTCGCCCGCGTAGCCGGTTGCGCACGGACGGGCGACGCGTTCACAGGTCGAGGACGATCTCGCCGCCTGCACGCGCCGCGCGCGAGCAGCACAGCACGATCCGGTCTTCGCGCTGCTTGGCGCTCAGCACGCAGTCGCGGTGATCGACCGCATCGGAGGCCGCCGCATCGTAGGCGATCGCGCACGAGCCGCAGATCCCGTCGCTGCACTTGGTGTCGACCCTGATTCCGGCCGCTGCCAGAGCTTCGGTCGCGCTCTGGCGCGCGGACACGTCCACCGAGCGCGCGCTGCGCGCGAGGCGCAGCCTGAACCCCAGGCTCTCGCGCTCGGGAACCTCGGGCGCGCTGAAGAACTCGCGGTGCAGCGACGCCTCGGGCCAGCCCTTCGCGGCCGCCGCCGCGAACACGCCGTCCATGTAGCGCGCCGACCCGCAGGTGTACAGGTGCGCGCCAGGCCGGTAGCGGGGAACCAGCGCGTTCAGGTCGGCACGGCGCCCCTCGTCCTTGAAGTGGAACGCGACGCGATCGCGCCAGGGGGCCTGCTCGAGGTCGGCGACAAAGGCCGCCTGCGCGCGCGCCGCCGCGCTGTAGTGCAGGCTGAACTCGCGACCCAGCGCGTGCAGACGGTGCGCCATCGCGATCAAGGGCGTGACGCCGATGCCGCCCGCGAACATGAGCGTCGACGACGCACCCTCTTCGAGCGGGAAGTGATTGATCGGCGGCGACACGAACACGCGCTTGCCGGGGCGAAACGCCCGGTGCATCAGCATCGAACCACCGCGCCCCGCGGGCTCGCGCTGCACGCCGAGCAGATAGCGGCTGCGGTCGGCCGGGTCGCCCGCGAGGCTGAACTGCCGGAGGTACTCGGGCGCGATCACCAGGTCGACGTGCGCGCCCGCCTCGAAGGGCGGCAGGGGCGATCCATCCTCGGACGCGAACTCGTATCGCGCGATCTCGGCAGTCATCTGCTCACGGCGCACGAGCACGACCGGAAATACCGGCGGCGCCCCCTCGGGCATCGTGAACCGGGGTACCAGCCCTTCGGTCTGGCCGGCGGCAATCCGGCGCCTGTGCTCGGCCGGGGTGAGAAGCGCCTTGTAGCGCGCGATGCCCTCCTCGCGATCGACCGGAAACGCAACGGGATAGGGTGGCGGCATTCGGTCGGCCGGGTACACCGCGAGCGTCTGGTCCTCGTAGTTCAGCGCGATGGCCTTTTCGAGCCCGCGCGCGTGGGTCTTCGCGGCGCGCACATAGCGCTGCGTCTTCGGATCGAGCTCGATGTCCCACCACCACTTCTTCACCGGATTGATCGTGCCGCGGTCGAGCGCGTCGTCCAGCCTGGCGAGCCACTTCGCGGCGCCGGGCAGGCGGGTCGCGACCCAGCGAAAGGCCGCGTCGGAAAAGAGCCCTTCCAGATTCCACGGGCAGGTCTTCATGCAGCGCCCGCACATGCCGCCGCCCTGGTTCGTGATCCGGTAGCGCGCGCACTTCTCGGCGTCGGACTTGTAGATCTCGTAGCCGTTGTACATCAGCTTCGGGCCGGCGGTGATCGCGCCCGACGGGCACTCCCGCGCGCACTTGCTGCAGTTCCGGCAGAAGTGCTGCAGCCCGAAGTCGATCGGCTTGTCGTGGCTCATCGGCATGTCGGTGGTGACGCTGCCCGACTTGAGCCGCGGGCCGAGGTAGGGGTTGAGGATCACCTCGCCGATCCGGCTGACCTCGCCCAGGCCCGAGAGCAGCAGCAGCGGCGGCTGCAGCACGTCGCCGTCGAGCACCGAATGCACGCGCGCCGAGTAGCCCAGACGGCGCACCTGCTCGGCGACGATTCCGCCGATCATCGAGAAGCGCAGGTACGCGCGCATGCTCTGCGCAACCGAGATCCAGTCGTCGCCGCTGGCGCCGTCCATCGTCTCGTGCCCCTGGTCGAACAGCATGTTGGCCGCGTTGGCGTGGTAGGGGGGAATCGGGTTGCCGCCGGCGTCGTGCGAATACCAGGCCCACTCGGGCACCGCGCACAGCCCGACCGCGTCGCAACCGAGGTAGTACGAAGCGGCCTTGAGGTTGTCGGCGTTGCGCGCCGGATCGGCGGCGCCCGGCGAGACCGGCGCGCGCGCGTCGCCGAACTGCAGCAGCAGCAGCGCCCCGAGCGCGCGTCGCGCGCACGCGCCGATCGGGCTCTTCATCACGTACAGCGCGTTCTTCGCGGCGTCCTGCGCGTTGCGCCCCAGGTCGCCGAAGAGCACGCGCGCGAAGAAGTCGGCGCGCTTCGGGAAGCGCGGAACCCGATCGTGGTCGATGAAGGTGGTGGGCGTCTCCACACGCGTGATGCGCTCGAAAGGAAGCGCGCCCATCCTGAACTCGCGGTGACGATAGGCCTCGCGGTTGTGCGCCGCCTTCAGCGTGCCCTTGCCGAG
>DATCZK010000064.1:0-12796 GCA_036525975.1 Burkholderiaceae bacterium
CGCGACCGCCGATGCCGCGACCGCCGATGCCGCGACCGCCGATGCCGCGACCGCCGATGCCGCGACCGCCGCGCCCGCCGCGCCCGCCGATGCCGAAGCGCCCGCCGCGGTCGCGCCGGCGGGATCGCCAACGGCGCAGCCCGCCGAACCGGCCGTGGCGCAGCCTGCCGCGGTGTCGGCGCGCACGCAGCCGATGGTGCGGGTGCGCGCCGATCTGCTCGACAAGCTGGTCAACGAGGCGGGAGAGGTGTCGATCGCGCGTTCGCGCGTCGACAACCAGCTGGGCAACCTGCGCCAGTCGCTCTCCGAGCTCACCGAGAACGTCGGGCGCCTGCGCTCGCAGCTGCGCGAGATCGAGATCCAGGCCGAGTCGCAGATCCAGGCGCGCATCGCGCAGACCCGCGAGCACGAGCGCTCGTTCGACCCGCTCGAGTTCGACCGCTACACGCGCTTCCAGGAACTCACGCGGATGCTCGCCGAGTCGGTGGACGACGTGGCCACGGTGCAGGCCAACGCCACCCGCGGCCTGGACGAGGCCTGGCAGGACCTGCATCGCCAGGGCCAGGTGATGCGCGACCTGCAGCAGAACCTGATGCGCGTGCGGATGGTGCAGTTCGGCACGATCTCCGACCGCCTCTACCGCGTCGTGCGCCAGGCGGCCAAGGAACTCGACAAGCGGGTGCACCTGGACGTTCGCGGCTCCAACGTGGAGCTCGATCGCGGCGTGCTCGAGACGATGTCGGGCCCGATCGAGCACCTGCTTCGCAACGCCGTGGCGCACGGCGTCGAGCCGCGCGCCGCGCGCCTCGCCGCCGGCAAGCCCGAGACGGGCGAGCTCGCGATCGAGTTGCGCCAGGAAGGTCGCGAGGTCGTGCTCGAGCTCTCCGACGACGGCGGCGGGCTGGACTTCGAGCGGATCCGCGCGCGCGCGCTGGAGGCCGGGCTGATCGACCCGAACGCGCGGCTCTCCGAGCGCGAGCTGGGCGACCTGATCTTCGTGCCCGGGTTCAGCACGGCGTCAGAAGTCACCGAGATCTCGGGCCGCGGCGTGGGCATGGACGTGGTGCGCGCCGACGTGGCTTCGCTCGGCGGGCGCGTGGAGATCGACTCGAGGCGCGGCCAAGGCACGCGCTTCACGATCAGTCTCCCGGTCACGCTCGCGGTCGCGCAGGTGGTTCTGGTGAGCGCCGGCACCCGGCGCTACGCCGTGCCCGCTTCGGGCGTCGAGCAGGTGCTGCAGTGCAAGCCGCAGGCGCTCGCGACCGCTTACGCCGACGGCGCCGTCGAGTGGCAGGGCAAGCGGGTGCCGCTGTTCTACCTCGGCACGCTGGTCGAGGACGAGGGGCAGGGCCCGGTTGCCCAGCACTTCTCGCCGGTGGTGATCGTGCGCGCCGGCGGCCAGCGCATCGCGCTGCACTGCGACGACACGACCCGCAACCAGGAGATCGTGGTGAAGAACCCCGGTCCGCAGGCGGCGCGGGTGCGCGGCGTGACCGGCGCGACCGTCCTGGGCAGCGGCGAGATCGTGCTGATCATCAACCCGGTGCCGCTGGCGCAGGCGATTGCGGGCGAAGTGCTCGATCGCGCGCTCGCCGCGCCGGCGCTTCCCGCGGTGAGCGCGGCCCCGTTGCCCCCGGTGGTGATGGTGGTGGACGACTCGCTCACGGTGCGCAGGGTCACGCAGCGCCTGCTCGCGCGCGAGGGCTACCAGGTTCTGCTCGCCAAGGACGGCGTGGACGCGCTGCGCCAGCTGCAGGACAACGTGCCCGACGTGATGCTGGTGGACATCGAGATGCCGCGCATGGACGGCTTCGATCTCACGCGCAACCTGCGCGCCGACAGTCGCTTCGCGCAGGTGCCGATCGTGATGATCACGTCGCGCACCGCCGACAAGCACCGCGAATACGCGGCCTCGCTCGGCGTGAACGTCTACCTCGGCAAGCCCTACGCCGAAGACGAGCTGCTGGGCCACATCGAGGCCTTCACCGGCGAGCGCGAGCGCGCCCGCGCCGGCGCCGATCACTCCTTCACGACCGCGTAGCGCTCGAGCGTGGCGGCGCGCGCCTGCGCGTGGTCCACGAGCGGCAACGGGTAGTTCTCGCCCGGCACCACCCCGGCGGCGGCGAGCTGCGCGGCGCCCGCGAGCCACGGGGCGTGGATCGCGCCATCGGGCAGGCGCGCCAGCTGCGGCAGGTGGCGCCGGATGAAGCGCCCCTCGGGGTCGAAGCGCCTGGATTGCGTCACCGGGTTGAAGATCCGGAACCACGGCTGCGCGTCGCACCCGCTCGAAGCGCACCACTGCCAGCCCCCGTTGTTCGCGGCCAGGTCGAAGTCGATCAGGCGCCGCGCGAAGTAGGCCTCGCCGCGGCGCCAGTCCACGCCGAGGTCCTTCACCAGGAACGACGCGGTCACCATCCGCAGGCGGTTGTGCATGTAGCCGGTGCGGTTGATCTGGGCCATCGCCGCGTCCACCAGCGGGTAGCCGGTGCGGCCCTCGCACCAGGCGGCAAAGAGCGCCTCGGCCGCGGCGCCGGACTCCCAGCGGATGCGGTCGTACTCGGGCCGGAACGAAGCGTGCACCACGTGCGGGTTGTGGAACAGCACCTGGAAATAGAATTCGCGCCAGATCAGTTCCGAGAGGAACACCCGGGCCCCCTCGGCCGCCTGCGGATCGGCGCGCGCCACCTCGAGCGCGAAGCGCGCGAGACGGCGCAGCGAGATCGTGCCGAAGCGCAGGTGCACCGACAGCCGCGAGCCCGCGTCGAGCGCCGGGAAGTCGCGCTCGCGCCCGTAGCCGCCGATCCGCTCGCCCAGGCGCTCGAGGCACGCGGCCGCGCCCGAGGCGCCGGCCCGCGGCTGCTCGGCGGCGGGCGCCACGAAGCCGATCTGCTCGAGCGAGGGCGCGGGCATCCCCGCCGGGGGCGGCGCGAGCCGGCCGCGATGGCGAACGCGCCGCTCGGCCAGGTCGGCCTCCGACAGGCGCGCCAGCCAGGCCTTCTTGTAGGGGGTGAAGACCGCGTAGGGCCGCCCCGATCCGGTGAGCAGCTCGTCGCGATCGAACACCACCTGGTCCTTGAACTCGCGCCACTGCCCGCCGCGCGCGGCGAGCGCGCCCGCCACCTCGGCGTCGCGCGCGATCGCCGCCGGTTCGTAGTCGCGATTCGCGAACACGGCCTGAACCCCGAGCTTCGCCGCGAGCGCGGGCACCGCGGTGCGCGCGGTGTCGTGCAGCACGATCAGCCCGCCGCCGGCGCGCCGCAGCCTCTCGTCGAGCTCGCGCACGCTCGCGTGGATGAAGGCCACGCGGCGATCGTCGCGATCGGCGAGCGGATCGAGGATCTCGCGGTCGAAGACGAACACGCACCAGACCCGGCGCGCCTGCTCGAGCGCGGCCGCGAGCGCCGTGTGGTCGTCGGCGCGCAGGTCGCGGCGAAACCAGACCAGCGCGGCGTCGATGCCTTTGTCTGAGGGGATGTCCATCGAGGTTGCGCCGCCGATTGTGCCCACGGTGCGCGCTCTTTACAATGCAGGTTGAAGCGGCAACCTCCTCCACTCGCGCCGCGCCACAGATGACACCGAAACCAGCAAGCCGGGGGCCGCAAGCCGCACCGGCCGGCAACGAGGCGTCCGGGCAGCCGGGCAGCTACGACCTGAGCAACCACTTCCTCGTGGCCATGCCGGGGATGCTCGACCCGAATTTCGGCGGCAGCGTCGTGCTGATCGCCGAGCACAACGAAAACGGCGCGCTCGGGCTCGTGATCAACCGGCCGATCGAACTCGACCTCGCCACGCTGTTCGATCGCATCGACCTCAAGCTGGGGCAGCGCGAGCTGTCGGCCGAATCGGTGTTCTTCGGCGGGCCGGTGCAGACCGATCGCGGCTTCGTGCTGCACCGTCCGGTCGGCGCCTGGGGCTCCACGGTGGCGGTGAGCGAGGGCGTGGGGCTCACGTCGTCAAAAGACGTGCTCGAGGCGGTGGCCGAGGGTGCCGGCCCGCAGCAGATCCTCGTCACGCTCGGCTGCGCCGGCTGGGGGCCCGGGCAGCTGGAACAGGAAATCGCGCAGAACGCCTGGCTCACCCTCCCGGCCGACGCGGCGGTGATCTTCGACACGCCGGCCGACCAGAGGCTGGCGCGCGCGTTCGCGCTGCTGGGCGTGGACCCGGCCTTTCTCTCGACCTCGGCCGGGCACGCGTGAGCGGCGCCGCCGCCAGCCACGAGACGCTGCTCGCATTCGACTTCGGCGCCCGGCGCACCGGCGTGGCGGTGGGCAACACGCTCACCGGCGCGGCCCGCGCGCTCGCGCTCATCAGCGAAGAATCGGGCGAGCGCAGGCTCGAGCGCGTGGCCGAGCTGGTGCGCCAGTGGCAGCCGCAGCGCCTCGTGGTCGGGCGGCCGGTGCACCCCGACGGCGCCGCCCACGAGCTCACCGCGCGCTGCGAGCGCTTCGCCCGCCAGCTCGCGAGCCGCTTCGGGCTGCCGGTGGAGATGGTCGACGAGCGCTACTCGAGCGCGGCGGCGGCGTCGCAAAGCCGCGACGAAGGCGACCGGAACTCGCTCGACGCGCAGGCCGCGGCCATAATCCTGCGACAATATCTGGATGAACGCGAGAGGCGCCGGTGACCGCTCCCACGCTTGACGCCGAAGCGGCCTACGCGCGGCTTCGCGACGGCCTCGCCGAGGGGCTCTCGCGCGAGCCCGGGCGCGTGCCGCACCTGATCGGCATCCACAGCGGCGGGGTCTGGGTGGCCGAGCGGCTGCACCGCGACCTCGCGCTCGCCACCCCGCTCGGCTCGCTCTCGTCGGCTTTTCACCGCGACGACTACGGCCGCCGCGGGCTTCCGGCCGAGATGAAGTCGAGCGCGCTGCCGTTCGAGATCGCCGGCGCCGACATCGTGCTCGTGGACGACATCCTCTACACCGGGCGCACCGTGCGCGCGGCGCTGAACGAGCTGTTCGACTACGGCCGCCCCACCCGCGTGGAGCTCGCCGTGCTGCTCGACCGCGGCGGGCGCGAGCTCCCGATCGAGGCGCGCTACTGCGGGCAGGTTCACCCGCTGCCGCGCGAGCGCAGCTTCGTGCTCTCGCGCAGCCCCGAGAAGACCTTCGCTCTGAGGATCGAGTAACGCCGATGCAGCACCCCCAGCTCAGCGCCGACGGCCGACTGCAGCACCTGCTCACGCTCGAGGGCATGTCGCGCGAGATGATCCACCGCATCCTCGACACGGCCGCGAGCTTCGTGGGCGTGGCCGACCGCGAGGTGAAGAAGGTGCCGCTGCTGCGCGGCAAGTCGGTGTTCAACCTGTTCTTCGAGAACTCCACCCGCACGCGCACCACCTTCGAGATCGCGGCCAAGCGCCTGTCGGCCGACGTGCTCAACCTCAACATCAACACCTCGTCGGCGAGCAAGGGCGAGTCGCTGCTCGACACGATCGACAACCTCTCGGCCATGCACGCCGACATGTTCGTCGTGCGCCACGCCTCGAGCGGCGCGCCCTACCTGATCGCCGAGCACCTCAACCGCACGCGCGGGCGCGAGGCGCACGTGATCAACGCCGGCGACGGGCGCCACGCGCACCCCACGCAGGGGCTGCTCGACATGTACACGATCCGCCACCACAAGAAGGACTTCACCAAGCTGCGCGTGGCGCTGGTGGGCGACATCCTTCACTCGCGCGTGGCGCGCTCGGACATCCACGCGCTCACCACGCTGGGCGTTCCGGAAGTGCGCGCGATCGCTCCGCGCACGCTGCTGCCCGGCGGGCTCGAGCAGATGGGCGTGCACGCGTTCAACGACCTGCGCGAGGGGCTGCGCGACGTGGACGTGATCATCATGCTCAGGCTGCAAAACGAGCGGATGAAGGGCGCGCTGCTGCCCTCGGCGCAGGAGTACTTCAAGCACTACGGGCTCACCGCCGAGAAGCTCGCGCTCGCCAGCCCCGACGCGATCGTGATGCACCCCGGCCCGATGAACCGCGGCATCGAGATCGACTCCTCGGTTGCCGACGGCGCGCAGTCGGTGATCCTGCAGCAGGTCACCTTCGGCATCGCGGTGCGCATGGCGGTGATGACGATCCTGGCGGCGAACTGACTGGAGCGCACCCGCGAACCGATGAAACTCTCGATCGTCAACGCGCGCGTGATCGACCCGGCCAGCGGGTTCGACACCGTGGCCGCCGTGCACGTGGACAACGGGCGCGTGGCGGCGATCGGCCAGGCGCCGGCGGGGTTCGTGGCCGCGCGCACGCTCGATGCGCGCGGGCTGGTGGCCGCGCCCGGGATCGTCGACCTCGCGGCGCGCCTGCGCGAGCCGGGTTTCGAGTACCGCGCCACGCTCGAGTCCGAGATGCAGGCCGCGCTCGCGGGCGGCGTCACCAGCCTCTCGTGCCCGCCCGACACCGACCCGCCGCTCGACGAGCCCGGCCTCGTAGAGATGCTCAAGCACCGCGCGCGCGGTCTGGACGGCGCGCACCTCTATCCGCTGGGCGCGCTCACCACGGGGCTGCGCGGCGAGATCATCACCGAGATGGCCGAGCTCGCCGAAGCCGGTTGCGTGGGCTTCTCGCAGGGCGGCGAGCTGGCGGTGGACACGCAGACGCTGATGCGCGCGATGCAGTACGCGCGCACCTTCGGGTTCACCGTGTGGCTGCGCCCGCAGGATCCGCAGCTCGCGCGCGGCGGCGTCGCGCACGGCGGCCCGGTGGCCGGGCGCATGGGGCTCGCCGGCGTGCCGGTGGTGGCCGAGACGGTGGCGCTGCACACGGTGTTCGAGCTGGTGCGCGCCACCGGCTGCCGCGCGCACCTGTGCCGGCTCTCGTCGGCCGAGGGCGTGGCGCTGATGCGCCGGGCCAAGGACGAGGGCCTGCCCGTGACCTGCGACGTGGCCGTGCACCACCTGCACCTCGTGGACGTGGACATCGGCTGGTTCGACAGCCACTACCGCGTCGACCCGCCGTTTCGCACGCAGCGCGACCGCGACGCGATCCGCGCCGGCGTGGCCGACGGCACGATCGACGCGATCTGCTCGGATCACACGCCGGTGGACGACGACGCGAAGCTGATGCCCTTCGCCGAAGCCGAGTCCGGCGTCACCGCGCTCGAGCTGCTGCTCCCGCTCACGCTGAAGTGGGCCGAGGAAGCGGGCGTGGCGCTGCCGGCGGCGCTCGCGCGCCTGACCTGCGCCGCCGCGCCGATTCTGGGCGTGGACGCGGGCCGCCTGCAGGTGGGGGCGCCGGCCGACCTGTGCCTGTTCGATCCGGGCGAGCACTGGGTCGTGGATCGCGAGAGCATCCGCAGCCAGGGCAAGCACACGCCCTACCTGGGCCGCGAACTGCAGGGGCGCGTGCGCGCGACGCTCGTGGGCGGGCGCGTGGTCTACTCGCGCCCGGCCTGACGCGGCCGCGCGGCTGCGTTCACGCGATGCTCGTGCGCGCGCTGCGACGCTGCTGGCGCTTGCCCCAGCTGGTGGCGCTGCTCGCCGGCGGGCTGTTCACCGTGCTCGTGCTGTTCCCGTTCGGGTCGGAAGCGTTTCGCCGCAATGCGATCCGTCGCTGGTCGGCGATGCTGGTCGGCGCCTGCGGCGTGCGCACGAGCGAGGCCCGCGCGGGCGGCACGCGCGCGCTGGGCGAGCTGGCGCCGGGCCGGATGGTGCTCGCCAACCACGTCTCGTGGATCGACATCTTCGTGATCAATGCGCGCGCCCCCTGCGGCTTCGTGGCCAAGGCCGAGATCGCGCGCTGGCCGCTGATCGGCACGCTGGTCGCGCGCACCGGCACGCTGTTCATCGAGCGCGGCAAGCGCAACGCGGTGCACCGGATGATCGAGGTGGTGGCGCTGCGACTGCAGGGCGGCGGGCGGGTGGCGGTGTTCCCCGAGGGCACCACCAGCGACGGCGCGCGGCTGCTGCCGTTTCACGCCAACCTGGTCGAGGGTGCGATCCGCGCCGGCGCGCCGCTGGTGCCGGTGGGGCTGCAGTACACCGACGGCACGCCGGGCGCGGGCGCGATCGAGTACATCGGCGACACCACGTTCATCGCGTCGCTGTGGCGGATCATCGGCGCGCGCACCGTGCACTGCCGGGTGTTCACGCTCGACGAGATCGAGGCTTCCGACGGCGCGTCGCGGCACGAGCTGGCGCAGCAGGCGCGCCTCGCGCTCGCGCTCGCCACCGGGCTGCCGCTCGACGACACGCTGCCGGATAACCTGCGCAGGATCCGGGGCGGGGTCGCGCGAGCCTGATCCGCACGCTTCGCCCCCGCCGCTTCGCCCCGCCGCCTCGGCACGCTTCGCCCCGCCGCCGAACGCCGATTCGAGTCGCTTCCCGATACACGCTTTGTCGAATCGGCGTTCGACGTCGGGGCGGATCGGGGAGGGCGTGTGGCTGGCTGGGCGTGGGGCACGCGCGACGCGCTCGCGGTGCGGGCATCGTTTCGCGCACCCGGCCTTGCGCGCGCCGCGACCGCGCCTGTCCGGCGGGTCGGTTCGACAAAGCGTGTATCGGGAAGCGACTCGGACCGACCCGCCGGGCAGGCGCATCGTGCGCCCCGAGAGCGGCCGCGGTTGCGGGCTGCTGCTGCGGGCGGCGGTTGCGGGCGGGCGGTTGCGGGCGGGCGGCGGCTAGCCGGCCCCGCACCGCGCGGTGAGCACCGCGCGGTCGGCCAGGCGCATCGCGCTGAGCGCGCCGCCCCAAACGCATCCGGTGTCGAGCGCGATCAGCCCGGGGCGGTCGACCAGCCCCAGGCGCGACCAGTGGCCGAACACGATCGTGGTGCCGGCGCTGGCGCGGCCGGGCACGTCGAACCAGGGCAGGTGGCCCTCGGGGGCGGCGTCGGGGCCCGCCTTCACCGTGAAATCCATCGTGCCCTCGGGCGTGCAGAAGCGCAGCCGCGTGAGCGCGTTGACGATCACCCGCAGCCGGTCGGCCCCGCGCAGGCGCTCGTCCCACCGCGCCGGCTCGTTGCCGTACATCGTGCGCATGAAGTCGACCCAGCGCGGGCCGGCGAGCTCGTGCTGCACCTCGGCGGAGAGCTCCACCGCGCGTTCGGCGCTCCACTGCGGCATCAGCCCCGCGTGCACGAGCAGGTGCCCGTCTTGCAGGTGCGCGAGCGGGCGGCGGCGCATCCAGTCGATCAGCGCGGCGGCGTCGGGCGCGGCGAGGATCTCGCCCAGCGTGTCGGAGCGATGCTGCGGGCGGATGCCGGCCGCCACCGCGAGCAGGTGCAGGTCGTGGTTGCCCAGCACCATCGTGATCCGGCGCTCGTTCGCGATCGCCCAGCGCAGCGTGGCGAGCGACTCGGGGCCGCGGTTGACGAGGTCGCCCACCAGCCACAGCGGGGGCGGCGGCGATCCGGGGGCCGCGCGCGCGTCGATCGAGGCGACCAGCCGCACGAGCGCGTCGAGGCAGCCCTGGACGTCGCCGATCGCGATGGGCGCTGCCCCGTCCCCAAAACCTCGGGTCACGGACGGCCGGGGTCGCGTATCGCCCCGTCGTCGGACGCGCCCGGATCGGTTGCACCGGTTCGGGCCGCCGGGTGCTGGTCATTTCGCGCGGAGCCGTTCAGGGGGCGGAAGATCAGCCAACGCGGAACATTCATCCGTGCGATCCGGACGTAGAGCCACACGTAGGAAATCACGAAGAGCGCGAGGAACCCGGACAGCGCCGGTCCGTCGCCATGGAATATCACGGCGGGCACGACCGCCAGCGACGACAGCACCCACAGATAGGGCGACGCGAAGGCGTTGCGTTGCTGCTTGGACTCCGGAAGCTCCGAGCCCACCGCCCAGCGCACGACGCGGCGATAGATCAGGTGATGGAGGTGGGCGGCGTCCGGCATCCCGGAGGCCTGCCCGCGCAGGACCCGGCGGCGCCATATCGAGAACGCGACCTCGAGGAGCGGGTACGCGAGCAGCAGGGGAGGGAACCAGGCCGACACAGCGGGGTTGCGGGCGACCAGCAGGATCGACAGCGCGCCGAGCATGAAACCCAGGAAATACGCGCCGCCGTCGCCCAGGAACAGGTGGCCCCTCGGGTAGTTCCAGAACTGGAACCCAGCGATCGAGCCGGCCATCAGCAGGCTCGCCGACACGATGAACGGATCGCTCACGTGATACCCGACCAGTGCGAGGCCACCGAACATCGACAGGCAGACCATGCCCGCGAGTCCGTTCAGTCCGTCGATCAGGTTGATGCCGTTGGTGATCGTCAGCAGGGCCAGCGCGGTCAGTGCGAACGCGACCCAGCTCACCTGCAGCATCGCATCGAGCAGCGGCAGGTCGACGCGTGGAACCTTCAGGTCGAGCAGCAGCAGCGCCATCAGCGTCGAGACGAGCATCAGCAACAGGCGCAGCCGAGGCCGCACGTTGGTGGTCAAGTCCTCGAGAAAGCCGCCCGCGAAGCTCGGCAGCGCGCAGAACAGCAGCGTCAGGATGGGCGTGCCCGTCACCGGTGACTTGAGCCAGATCAGCGCGCCGCCGATCATCGCGGCGGTGAACACGGCGAGCCCGCCGATCCGCGGCACCGGCGATCCGTGCACGCGCCGCGGGTCGTGGACGTCCGAGTCCATCCCCAGGCCCTTGGCCAGGTACGCGAGCCGCAGGATGGCCAGGGAGACCAGCAGCGAGACGAGCAGCGCGACGCCGAACGAGGCCATCTACCTCAACTCCTCGCCATCCGGCGACCGGGGCCCGCCCGCCGCTCCTCGGCAAGCAGTGCGCGATACCTCGAGAACGCGGGCGAGGCCCAGAGCCGCATCAGGCTCGCGAAGTGCCAGCGCAGGTGACGCGGGGAGCGCCGACTGTCGCGTCGGGCGTCGTGCACGACGCTCGCCGCGCCCACTCGCTGCAGCTGCCATCCCGCCAGGCGTAGCCGCGCGCACAGGTCCACGTCCTCGCAGTACATGAAATAGCGCTCGTCGAACCCGCCCACTTCGCGCAAGGCCTCGCTTCCGAGCAGCATGAACATGCCAGCGTACCACTCCGGCGCGGGCGGGGATTGCGCACCCTCGGGCCCGCCGTGCTCGCCCGGGGCAGGCGCGAACCCGATCCGCGCGAGCACCCGGCGCAGAAGCCTCGGCGGCGTGGGCAGCAGCCGGGCGGCATCGGCCTCGCGTCCGTCGGGCTCAAGCACCCGGGGGCAGAGCAGGGCGACCCCTGCGGTCGCCGCCGCGAGGAGCGGCCGGAAAGGGTCCTCGCCGAGGCGCAGGTCCGGATTCAGCACCGCGAACCAGGGGCTCGAGCATCGCGCGAACGCGGCATTGTGGTTCGCCGCGAAGCCTCTGGGCTCGCGGTTGTCGAGGAAGCTGACGGGAAAGCCGAGCCCTTCGGGCAGCGCGATCGGGTCATTCCGGAGATTGCGGGTGACCAGGCACTCGGCAACGGACGGCGGCGACAGCGCCGCGAGGTCCGCGAGCAAGCGCTCGACCAGGGCTCCCTGGCCGTGACTCACTACCGAGACGGTGCATGACCGACCCGGGTCCTCGAAACTGCTCGCGCCGGCACGCATGCTTCGATTATATCGGCGGGGCGTCGGAACCGCCCTCGCCGGGGCATCCGCGGCTGCCGCCGCTAGCGATTCAGGGCACCCGAGCGCCCCGAGAGCCCGTGGGCGAGCGCGCGCGCAAACATCTTCAGGCGCAGCGCGCGCGGCGCGACGAACAGCGCGTTGAACGCCGCGTACTTCGCGAGCCAGATCAGGTAGCCGAGCCGCCACCCGGCCGGCAGCAGCGTGCCACGCACCAGCAGCAGCGTGTTGCGCGCGAGGAAGTAGTTGCGGGCCGGGGAGTGCACGTGCACGCGCCGCCCGCCGAGGAACCAGGGCCGCAGCACGTGGTCGCCGAGACGGTGCTCGAGTTGCGCGTCGCCGATCGCGAACAGCGACCAGCCGGCGCGGCGCGCCCGCACGCCCCACTCGAGGTCCACGTGGTCGATGAACAGGTCCTCGCGCAGCGGCCCGACCGCCCGCCAGGCGTCGACGTCGATCAGGCAGCCTGAGGCGACCAGGAACGCGACCTCCAGCGGCTCGCGCTCTCCGGGCGCGAGCGCGGCGCGGCGCGGGCCGAACAGCGTGTCCCTGAACACCAGCGTCGACGACGGTTCGCGCGCGTCGAAGACGCGAGGGCCTACAGCGGCGACTCTGCCCTTGCCGCTCCCGTCGACGACCTGGGCGGCGGCGCCTTGCATCGGCTCCGGCGCGCTTCGCAGCCCCTCGAGAAGCCGCGCGACCATGTCGGTCGCCGGGACGCTGTCATCGTCGCTGAGCAGCACGTAGCGCGCGCCCCGCTCGATCGCCCGCGCCACGCCCACATTGTGCGCGCGGGCGATGCCGCTGTTGTGTCCGATCGCGAGCAGTTCCACGTGCGCATCGGCGGCAGCGGTGGCGATGCGCTCGGAAACCTCCGGGCGTTCGGAGTTGTCCACCAGGATCGTATGTCCGATCTGGGGAACGAGCCGTTCGAGCAATCGTCGCAGCGCGGCGGCATCGGGGTCGAAGGCGACGACCACGGCGATCACGTCGCGAGCCACGCTCCCGCCGGCATCCACCGGTTTCGCGCCTTGGGCTTCGGTTGCCGCATCGGTCTCATCTGCGTCGCTGCGCATCGCGTCCTCGTCCAGTGCCATCGGCCGGCCGCGCTCGGCGGCGCTCAGCGCCCGCCGAGCAGCCGCCGGAGCGGGCGCGGCAGTCGCGGACTGTGCGCGGCCTTGGCGATCGTGTAGCGCGCGAACGCCCGGGCGGCACGCATGTAGGTGACCTCGGGATCCACGCTGAGCGCTCCGAGCGAGACGCGGCCGGACTCGGGTGCG
>DATCZK010000065.1:0-41587 GCA_036525975.1 Burkholderiaceae bacterium
TTCGGGAAGGTGCGCGGTGGGATCGCGTACGCGGTGATCTTCGTGGGCGCGCTGCTGGCGGCCACGACCGGCGTGCTGGCGGCGTCGGTGATCGCGATGGGGCTGATCTCGCTGCCGGTGATGCTGCGCTACGGCTACGACATGCGCATCGCCTCGGGGGTGATCTGCGCCTCCGGGTCGCTCGCGCAGATCATCCCGCCCTCGCTGGTGCTGATCGTGATGGCGGACGTGATCGGGGTGTCGGTGGGCGACATGTACCTGGGGTCGATCCTTCCCGGGCTGATGCTGGTGGGGATGCTGGCGCTGTTCATCTTCCTGGTCACGGTCTTCAAGCCGAAGATGCTGCCGGCGCTGCCCGACGAGTACCGGGTGCTTCGCGGCGCCGCGCTGTATCGGCACGCGCTCGTGGTGATGGTGCCGCCGCTGGTGCTGATCTTCATGGTGCTGGGCACGATCTTCGTGGGCGTGGCCACGCCCACCGAGGGCGGCGCGATGGGCGCCGTGGGCGCGCTCGCCCTCGCGCTCGCCAAGCGCAGGCTCGACTGGCGGCTGCTCAAGCAGGCGAGCCACTCCACGGCGCTGTTGAGTTCGTTCGTGATGTTCATCCTGATCGGCTCCACGGTGTTCGCGCTCACCTTCAGGGCGGTGGACGGAGACCTCTGGGTGGAGCACCTGTTCCTGTCGATTCCGGGCGGAGAGCTCGGGTTCATCATCGTCGTGAACCTGATCATCTTCCTGCTCGGCTTCTTCATCGACTTCTTCGAGATCGCGTTCATCGTGCTGCCGCTGCTCGCGCCGGTGGCCGACAAGATCGGGCTCGACCTGGTCTGGTTCGGCGTGATGATCGGGATGAACATGCAGACCTCGTTCCTCACGCCGCCCTTCGGCTTCGCGCTCTTCTACCTGAGAAGCGTGGCCCCCAGGGAGGTGACGACGCTGGACATCTACAAGGGCGTGGTGCCCTTCGTGATCGTGCAGCTGATCGCACTGCTGGTGACGATCGCGTTCCCGGTGATGGTCTACTCGCTCACCGGTGGCAAGAAGGTCGTCGACACGACGAACGTGCGCATCGAATCGCCGAGCAACGACTACTCCGGGTCGGGAGGGGGCGGAGGGATCTACGGCGCGCCGGCGTCGACCGACGCGCAGCCCGCGGGCTCCGACAAGGACGCGGCAACGCCAGCGGGTGCCGAAAAGGACGCAGCTGCGCCGGGGGGCGCCGAGAAGGTATTGAAGTAAGGGCTTGCGGCGCTTGGCGCGCGGCGGCGGCGGCGGCAGCAGCAGCAGTAGCGGCGATAACGCGCCGCGCTCGGGCGGGCGGACCCAAATCGTCGCGCGCGACTCAGCGCGCTGCTGCGAGCGTGTCGTCGAAGATCGCCACGGCGCGCGTCCATCCGGCCGACGCACCGCGGATCTTGTGCGGGAAGCACGAGATATAGAAGCCCGACGGCGGCAACGCCTCGAGGTTGTGAAGTTTCTCCAGGTGGCAGTAGCCGATGTCGCGTCCGGCCTTGTGCCCTTCCCAGATGAGCGAGGCGTCGTGCGACTCGCCGTACTTCTTCGCCGTGTGCACGAACGGAGCGTCCCAGCTCCACGCGTCGGTGCCGGTGAGTCGCACGCCGCGCTCCAGAAGGTACATCGTGGCCTCGTAGCCCATGCCGCAGCCCGAGGAGACGTAGTCGGGCTGCCCGTAGCGCGATCCGGCGCGCGTGTTCACGACCACGATTTCCAGCGGTGCGAGCGTATGGCCGATGCGTGCGAGCTCGCCCTCCACGTCGGCGGCCGTTACGACGTAGCCGTCGCCAAAGTGTCGGAAGTCGAGCTTCACTCCGGGCTGGAAGCACCACTCGAGCGGCACCTGATCGATCGCGATCGCGGGCTTCTTGTCTCCCAGCGCCTTGTCCATCGTCGAATGGAAGTGATACGGGGCGTCGAGGTGGGTGCCGTTGTGGGTGGACAGGGTTACGAACTCGACCGCCCATCCTTCGCCGTCGGGAAGATCCTCCTTGCGCAGACCGGGGAAGAAGGGCTCGATCTGCGAGAAGGTGTTCTCGTGCGTGAAGTACTGGATCTTGGGCGCGAACGCCGGCGGGTCGCTCAGCACGTCGTTTTCAAGGAAGATCGAGAGGTCGACGAAGGTTCGGCTCATTTGGGTGCTCCGCGTATGGGCGGGCGCGCGCGCGCCGGCTAGTTCAACAGGACCAGGCTGAGTCTTGGAAACGCGATCAGCAGCAGCAGCACCAGGACCATGATCGCCGTAAACGGCGCCGTGCCGCGGAAGATGTCGCCCAGCGTGATGCTCTTGTCCTCGAGCGTACTCTTGATCACATAGACCGACAGCCCGAACGGCGGCGTGAGCAGCCCGATCTCCACCGCCACCACCGTGACGACCCCGAACCAGACCAGGTTCATGCCGAACTGCTCGGCGATCGGGAGCATCAGCGGTAGCGTGATCAGCATGATCGACGAGGAGTCGATGATCGTACCGAGCGCGATCAGAATCGTCACGTAAAGAAGCAGGAAGGCCACCCGGCCCAGCCCGGCCTGCGACATGATCTCGACGATGAATTGCGGCGCGCCCGACATGGCCAGCATTCGCGTGTAGATCGACGCGCAGATGATGAGGAAACTCACCGCGACGGTGACGTGTCCGGTCTCGGTGAGTACGCTCCAGAGAGCGCGCGCTCCGAGCTTGCGCCGCATGATCGCAATCGCGAGCGCGAGCGCTGCGCCGACCGCGCCGGCCTCGGTAGCAGTGAAGTAGCCCGCGTACAGTCCGCCGAGCACGAGTACGATCATCACGAGGCTGGGCACGAGCTTCGCGAGCAGCACGCGCTTTGGCATCAGCGCATCGCGCGCGACCGTTGCCGGTGCACCGGAGGCATACACGGACGAGGGCCGAACGAACGACATCGCGACGATTCCGCACGAAAACGCAAGCGCGAGCAACAGCCCCGGCACGATTCCGGCGGTGAACAGGTCGCCCACCGACTGGCCCGAGAGAAAGCCGTAGAGGATCATCAGCAGGCTAGGCGGAATCAGCATCCCCAGCACCGACGATCCGGCGACCACCCCGACGGAAAACGAGGGCTGGTAACCGAAACGCAGCATTTGCGGCACGGCCACCCGCGTGAAGACGGCGGCCGAGGCGATCGAAATGCCCGTGATCGCCGCGAACACCGCGTTCGACGCGACCGTGGCTATTCCCAGCCCTCCGCGAAGCCGGCGCAGCAGCTGATTCGCCACTTCGAAGGCATCCTTGCCGATGTCGGCGATCGCGACCAGCAAGCCCGTGAGCACGAACAGCGGCACCACGCCGAAGATGTGGCTCGCGACCGCGTCGCTTGCCGCCTGGGCGAGCAGGTTCGCGGCGATGCCGGCGTCGTCCTTGATCAGCCACACGCCGAGAAACGACACCACTCCGAGCACCACCGCCACGTGCATGCCGGCCCAGATCAGGACGAGCATCAGCACGAGCGAGCCGAGCGCTACGGCGGTTGCGCTCACTTCGGGACTTCGGGCGCGGCGAGGGCGCGCGCGCGCCTGAGGTCTTCACGCGCCAGCAGCAAGAAGGTGAGCGCGGTGATCGTGAGGCCCAGCAGCGTAATCAACCTGATCGGCCACACCGGAGCGGTGAAGTCGCCGATCGCGCCCACGTACTCGCGAATCCGGACCGACTCCACCAGCGGACGCCAGGCGGCCCACAGGATCGTGAGCATCAGCGCCGCGCCCACCAGGTGATAGAGCGCCTGCAGCCGGGCGCACAGCGCGGGGCGCGACCGCCTGAGCCGCTCGAGCAGGACGTCGGCGCGCGTGAACCGGCCGCTGCGCAGGGTGTCGGCGAGTTGCAGGAACACGATGCCCACGATCGACAGCGAAACGAGTTCCGTCACGCCACGCACCGGCGCGTCGAACAGGTTGCGGCCGATCACGTCCGAATTGATCAGCAGCATCAGCGCGAGAATCCACACGGTGCCCAGCGCGTTGAGCACCTGGATCACCCGATGCACGCCCCAAGGGAATTCGCGGCGGTATGAGTCCGGCATCGGCGTCTCGGGCGACTGCGCGCGCGGCAGGCGCCCGCCCGGGTCAGCGCTCCGACCAGTCGCGCGGCAACTGCGTGCCGGCGCCCTTGAGCCCGTCGATGTACGCCTTGAGCACTTCGTTGCCGGGCGCGCCCTTGCCCTGCAGGTCGGCAGCCCAGGTCTTCGCGATCGGCGGCAGCGTGTCGGCCCAGCGCTTGCGCTCTGCGGGACTGAGTTCGCTCACCTTGGCGCCCGCTTCCTGCATCTTCGCGAGCAGCGCCGACGCCGCGCCCGCCTGCGCGGCCGCGAAGCGCTTGCTGTACTCGGCGCCCACTTCGCGGAATATCGCCTGCACGTCGGGGGGCAGCGCGTCGAAGCGACGCTTGTTCATCGCGACGCCACCGGCATACATCGCGCCGAAATTCACCTTCGTGATGTACGGGGCCACTTCGTGCACCTTCGCGCCCCACGCGCCCGTGGTGAAGACGATCGTGCCGTTGGACACCCCCGACTTGATGTCCTCGTAGTAGGTGTTCAGCGACCCCGCCACTGCGACCGCGCCGGTGTCCCTGATCCAGTTCGCGGCCGGCCCCGGGGCGCTGATCTTCTTGCCCTTGAGGTCGTCGACTGAATTGATCGGGAAGTTCGTCCAGATGTGATAGGTGTCCAGCGCGGCGCCGCCCAGGTAGACGAGCCCGTTCTTGGTCCACGCGTCGCCCATGGCCGGGATGCTCGACTGCAGCCCGGCGACCACGCTCGTGACGGTGGCAATGCTGTCCGAGCCGAAGGGCGTGAAGTAGCTCACGTTTTGCATCGGGAAGCGCGGGGCCTCGAAGATCGTGCCGACGAAACCGATGTCGGCAACACCGTCGGCGATGCCTTTGGATTCGGCGCCGAGCTTGATCAGCGTTCCGCCCCAGGCCTTGGTCCACTCGATCTTGAGCTTTCCACCGGCAGCGGCGAGGCGCTTGTCGACCTCGGGGATGAAGTACTCGTCGATCAGCTTCACCCACAGGAACACGGGCGGATGCCCGCCCGCTGCCGTGAGCTTGATCGTCTGCTGGGCGTGTGCCGTGAGCGGCGCGGCGAAAGTGACTGCGCTCGCGACTAGGGTTGCGAGCAGCGTGCGGCGGATCATCGATGTCTCCTCAATCGTGCCCGGGGGAAGGGGTGCACCCTGATGCCAGTGTCAAATCATCTCCGTGATCGCAGCGATCGGCAAGTCGCAGGCGAAAAAAAGGCCGCGGTGTCCCGCGGCCTTTGCGCTAGATTGACTGCTTCTGTCTAGCGGCGAATCGTACCCATGTAGGAGTCGTAACCGCCTTCGTTCAGGCGCAGCCACGCGGTGGAGTCCGCGAGGAATGCGTTCTGGTGGGCGCGAACCTTCTTGAACGTGGGGTTCTTCGCGTCGGTCTCGGCGAACAGGTCCTGGCAGGCCTTGTAGCTGACGTCCATGACCGACTTCGGGAACGCCATGACCTTCGTGCCCCCGGCGATCAGGCGCTTGAGCGCGGCCGGGTTGCGGGCGTCGTAGCGCGCCATCATCTCCAGGTTGGCCTCGTGCGAGGCCGCCTCGAGCATCGACTGGTATTCCTTGGGGATCGAATCCCAGGCCTTCTTGCCCACCATCAGGTTGATTGCCGGAGCCGGCTCCCACCAGCCCGGGTAGTAGAAGAACTTGGCCACCTTCTGGAAGCCCAGCTTCTCGTCGTCGTACGGGCCGACCCACTCGGCCCCGTCGATCGTGCCGCGCTCGAGCGCCTGGTAGATCTCGCCGCCGGCGATCTGCTGCGGCACGACGCCGATCTTGGCGAGCGCCTGGCCGGCGAATCCGCCGATGCGGAACTTCAGGCCCTTGAGGTCGTCGGGCGTGCGGATTTCCTTGTTGAACCATCCGCCCATCTGCACGCCGGTGTTGCCCGCCAGCAGCGCGATCAGGCCCTGCTTGTCGTAGAAGTCGGTCTGCATCAGTTCGCGACCGCCGGCTTCGGACCACCACGCGTTGTGCTGGCGGAAGTTCAGGCCGAACGGCAGGGAGGTGCCGAAGGTCCAGGTCGGATCCTTGCCCACGTAGTAGTACGAGGCGGTGTGGCAGCACTCCACCGTGCCGTTCATCGCCGCGTCGGCCGCCTGCAGGCCCGGCACGATCTCGCCGCTGGCGAACGCACGGATGTTGAACTTCCCGCCAGACAGCTGGCCAACCCGCTTGGCGATCGACTCGCCGCCGCCGTAGAGCGTGTCGAGCGATTTGGGGAAGCTCGAGGTCAGGCGCCAGTTGATCGTGGGTTGCGCGTGGATGATTGCGGGTGCGGCCAGCGTCGTGGTTGCCGCCGCCCCGACCGCCGCTTTCTTGAGCAGTTCGCGTCGTTGCATCGTGTCTCCCGGTTGGTGTTGATGAGCTTGTAACCGGGCAAGTCTATCGCAAGCGCGAGCCCGGCCGGGTGGGGGGAAACCCTAATCCGGCGCGGTTCTCGGGGCGGTTCGGGGCTCGGCCGGCGCGGTTCTCGGGCCGGTTCGGGGCTCAGCCCGCGATCGCCGCGCGCGTGCGGGCGATCGCGGCGCGCACCTGTGCCGGCGCCGTGCCGCCCACGTGGTCGCGCGCGCCGATCGAGCCCTCGAGGGTGAGGGCGGCGGTGACGTCAGGCCCGATCAGCGGCGAGAACGCGCGCAGCGCCTCGAGCGGGAGGTCGGCGAGGTCGACGCCGCGCTCGGCTGCGTGGCGCACCGCGCGCGCGACCGCCTCGTGGGCGTCGCGAAACGCCAAGCCCTTGCGCACCAGGTAGTCGGCCAGGTCGGTGGCGGTGGAAAAGCCCTCGGCGGCGGCTTCGCGCATCCGATCGGCGCGCACCTCGATGCCGCGAACCATCTCGGCGAAGATCGCGAGCGTGGCGGTGAGGGTGTCGACGGTGTCGAACAGCGGCTCCTTGTCTTCCTGGTTGTCCTTGTTGTAGGCGAGCGGCTGGCCCTTCATCAGCGTGAGCAGCGAGACGAGCGCGCCGTACACGCGGCCGGTCTTGCCGCGCGCGAGCTCGGGCACGTCGGGGTTCTTCTTCTGCGGCATGATCGACGAGCCGGTGCAGAAGCGATCGGGCAGGTCGATGAAGCCCACGCGCGGCGACATCCACAGCACGAGCTCCTCGCTCAGCCGCGAGACGTGCATCATCAGCAGGCTCGCCGCCGCGCAGAACTCGATCGCGAAGTCGCGGTCGGACACCGCGTCGAGCGAGTTCTCGCAAAGACCCTCGAAGCCCAGCGCGCGCGCCACCCGCTCGCGGTCGATCGGGTAGCTGGTGCCGGCGAGCGCGGCTGCGCCCAGCGGCAGCCGGTTCACGCGCCGGCGGCAGTCGGCGAGCCGCTCGTCGTCGCGCCCGAACATCTCGGCGTAGGCGTGCAGGTGGTGGCCGAAGGTGACCGGCTGGGCAACCTGCAGGTGCGTGAAGCCCGGCATGATCGTGTCGGCGTTGGCCTCGGCCACGTCGAGCAGCGCCACTCTGAGGCTGCGCAGCAGGGCGCGGACCTCGTCGATCGAGTCGCGCAGCCACAGCCGGATGTCGGTGACCACCTGGTCGTTGCGCGAGCGTGCGGTGTGCAGCCGCTTGCCCGCGTCTCCGGCGAGGTCGGTCAGGCGCTTCTCGATGTTCAGGTGCACGTCCTCGAGGTCCACGGACCAGCGAAACTCGCCCGACTCGATCTCGCCGCGGATGCGGGCCATGGCGTTGCCGATCTCGTGCAGGTCGTCCTCGCTCAGCACGCCCACGGCGTGGAGCATCTCGGCGTGCGCGATCGAGCCGGCGATGTCGTGCATCGCCAGCCTGCGGTCGAAGTCCACCGAAGCGGTGTAGCGCTTTACGAGCTCCGACACCGGCTCCGAGAAGCGCGCCGACCACGCGCTCGATTTGCGTGAGAATTGATCTGTCATAATCGCCCGGATTATAAGGGCCGGCGCGGGTTTTGCTCGCGCAGCACAATGAACGAAGCTACGCCCGAGACCGCTCAGCCGGCGAACAAGCGCGCGGAACGCACGCCCGAGCACGAATTGCTCGCGCGCGCGCGCCGCACCAGCGATGGCGCGTCGGCGCCCGTGCTACCCGATTGCTGCAACTGGGGCGTGGTCCTGCGCCTGGGGCTGGCATTCAATGTCGGGTTCGCGCTGCTCGCGCTCGCGCTGGGCGCGGTGCAGGGAGACCCGGCGGGGCGCTTCGTTTCGCTGGCCATCGTGCTCGAGCCTGCGCTGTTCGGTTCGCTCGTGGCCTTGTGCCTCGCGCGGCGCTGGGTCAACGGCCAGCCTCGCGCGGTGCAGTGGGGCGCCGGGGTCGCGGTTCCGGCGCTGATCGCCGCGCTGAGCTCCGCGGCGGGGGCGCCCGGCGCCGGGTTGGCTGGGGCGATCGCCGTGGCGCTCGGCGCGGGCGTGCTGGCGTGGCTCGCGATCGAGTTCATGCGCCTTCGCGCGCTCTCGCTGTCGCCTTCGCTCTCCGAGGCACGGCTGCAGGCGCTGCAGGCGCGCATCAGGCCGCATTTCCTGTTCAACAGCCTGAACACGGTGCTCGGCATGATGCGCTCGGATCCGCGCGGCGCCGAACGCACGCTGGAAGATCTCTCCGACCTCTTTCGCGTGTTCATGCGCGACACGCGCGAGCTGATTCCGCTCGACGAGGAGCTCGCCGCCTGCCAGCAGTACCTCGCAATCGAGCAGCTGCGCATCGGCGAGAGGCTGCGGGTGCGCTGGCTGGTGGACGAGATGCCGGGCGATGCGCTGCTCCCGTCGCTGCTGCTGCAGCCACTGCTCGAGAACGCGGTGCACCACGGAATCGAACCGAGACTGGAGCCGGGCGAGATTCGGATCGAGATCACCCATCCGGGGGGGCGCGTGCGGGTGGAGGTCGTGAACCCCTTGCCGGAGGCGGCACCGTCGCGTCCGGGCAACCACATGGCGCTGGCGAACGTGAAGGAGCGCCTTGCGCTGCTGTACGATATGCAGGCCAGCCTCGAGACCTCGGTCGATCACGGCTCGTTCAGGCTGCTGCTCGAGTTTCCTTACAGAAAGGAGAGGCGACGCCGCGATGTCCGACGCCATTTCAATCCTGATCGTTGACGACGAGCCGATCGCGCGAGCGCGCTTGCGCGAGCAGCTCGCCGATATCGCGCCCGAGTTCGCGCACCGCATCGTGGGGGAGGCGGCCAACGCCCCCGAGGCGCTGTCGCGGATCGAGGCCTCGGCCCCCCAGATCGTTCTGCTCGACGTGCAGATGCCGGGCATGACGGGCATCGAGCTCGCGCGGCACATTTCCGCGCGCGCGGCCGCCACCGATTCGCCCAAGCCGATGCCGCTGGTGATCTTCGTGACCGCGTTCGAGGAGTTCGCGGTGGAGGCTTTCGAGGTTCGCGCGATCGACTACCTGCTCAAGCCGGTGCGCGCGCAACGCCTGCTCGAGGCGCTGCAGCGCGCCGCCACGCGACTGCCCTCCGACCAGATCCAGGCGATCGACCAGCTCGCTCGCGCCACCAACACGCGGCGGCGCCACCTCTCGGTGCACGAGCGCGGCCGGGTGATTCTCGTGCCGCTCGAGCAGGTCGTGTATCTGAAGGCGGAGCTGAAGTACATCACGGTGCGCACGCGCGAGCGGGAGTACCTGATCGAGGAGTCGCTCACTTCGCTCGAGGACGAGTTCTCCGATCGCTTCGTGCGCATACACCGCAACGCGCTGGTCGCGCGGCCCTCGATCGCCGGGTTCGAGCGCGTTACGCCCGAGGGCGAGAGCGAGACCGGCGACCCTTACTGGCAGGTGGTGCTGCGCGACGTGAGCGAGCGCCTGCCCGTGAGCCGGCGGCAGTGGTCCACGGTGAAGAACCTGGTCACCTGAGGGAGCGCCGGGGCGGGGATCTGGCGCCGGGCGCGCCGCGCGCGATCCAGCGGATCACGCGCAACGACGATTGCGTTGTTCACTGGCGCACCTTCGGGGCTCGTCGATCTCGCGCTGCTATAGAATCCGCGCGAGCATAGCGACCCTGAACGCGCCCCGCGGCGCGACGCGAGCGATCCAGTGAAACCCAGCCCCGCCCCGCCCAGGACCCTTCGCATCGCGTCGCGCGAGAGCCGTCTTGCGATGTGGCAGGCGCTGCACGTGCAGGCCCTGCTGCGCGCGCAGTACCCGCAGTGCGACGTCTCGATCGTGGGCATGACGACGCAGGGCGACCGCGTGCTCGACCGAGCGCTGTCGGAGATCGGCGGAAAGGGCCTGTTCACGAAAGAGCTCGAGGTGGCGTTGCTCGACGGCCGCGCCGATCTGGCCGTGCACTCGCTCAAGGACGTGCCGATGGATCTGGGCCCCGAGTTCAGCCTCGCGGCCGTGCTCGCGCGCGAGGATCCGCGCGACGCGTTCGTCTCGCCGAACTACGCCTCGCCCCAGGCGCTGCCCGCGAACGCGCGGCTGGGAACGTCGAGCCTGAGGCGCGCGGCGCAGTTCCGGCGCCGGTTTCCGTCGCTCCACGTGCAGCCGTTGCGGGGCAACCTCGACACGCGCCTGGCCAAGCTCGACCGGGGCGAGTACGACGCGATCGTGCTCGCCGCCGCCGGCCTGAAGAGGCTCGGCCTGGCCGGGCGCATTCGCGCCCTGGTGGAGCCCTCGGTTTGCCTGCCGGCGGCGGGGCAGGGGGCGTTGGGGATCGAGACGCTGGCGCTGCGCGAGGACATGGCGCAGTGGCTCGCGCCGCTCGCCGACGCGCAGACCACGTGGCAGGTGAGCGCGGAGCGCGCCGTGTCGCGGGCGCTGGGCGGGAGCTGCAGGGTGCCGCTCGCCGCGTATTGCGAGCCCACGCCCGAAGGGGGTTTGCGGATGCGGGCGTGCATCGCGAGCCTCGACGGGGCGACGCTGCTCTCGGCCGAGGCTGCGGTGCCGCGCGCGGGCGAAGCGCAGTCGCGCGAGCTCGGTGAAAAAGTGGTCGCGGCGCTTCTCGCGCAGGGCGCGAAGGCGTTCGTGCCAGCCGGGTGACGCGCGTTGTCCTGACCCAGCCCAGGCCGCGCGTCGACCGGCTCGCCGCGCGTCTGGCCGAGCGCGGCCACGACGTGGTCGTGCTGTCGTTCCGCCGCCTCCTGGGGATGGGCGAATCGGAACAGGTGCGCGAGGTCTTCGCCCGCGTGCGGGACTTCCGGTGGGTGGTGTTCGTGAGCCCCGGGGCGATCGAGGCGGCGCTGCCCGCCTTGCCGGCGGACTGGCCGCCGCAGGTGGGCATCGCCGTGATCGGTCCGGGGAGCCTGCAGGCGCTGCGCGAGGCCGGAATCGACCCGCAGCGCGTGCGCTGCGTGATGCCCCCCGCGCCGCCCTACGACGCCGACGCCCTGATCGGCTTGCCGGCGTTCGCCGCGATGCGTGACGGGCGCATCCTGGTCGTGGCCGGCGACAGGGGGCGCACCGACTGGATGGACGCGCTCGCGGCGCGCGGCGTTGCCGTGGAGCGCGCCTGCGCCTACCGCAATGCGTCATGCGAGCCGGACGCGGATGCGATCGAGCGGGTGGGCGCGTGGGCCGGCGACTCGGCGCCGGCCGTGTTCGTGTTCAGCTCGGTGGACGCGGTCGCGGCGCTGGGGCAACTGCAGCGGGCGAGCGCGTGGCGCGACTGGGCGCTGGGCCAGCAGGCCCTCGCGCCGCATCCCCGGATCGCGCACGCGCTGCTCTCGGCGGGATGGCGCAACGCGCGCGTGATCGAGCCGGGCGAGCAGGCTTTGTGCGCCGCGCTAGAATCGCGCTGATGAAACCCTCCGACGACACCCCTGAATCCGAAGGCAGCAGCGGTGCACCGGCGGCGAGCGGACGCGCGTCGCCCCCCGCCGCGAGTTCTCGGCCGAGTGGCGACGTGAACCCCGCTGCTTCGCGGAAGGACGATGCCGCGGAGCCGGCGCAACCTGCGCGGGATCCGGGGTCTGCGTCGGGCGCGGGGCCCGCGCCCGAGGCCGAGCCCGCATCCAGGGCCGAGCCCGCTCCCAAGGCCGAGCCCGCATCCAGGGCCGAGCCCGCGCCCAAGGCCGAGCCCGCATCCAGGGCCGAGTCCGCCCGCAGGGCCGAGCCCGCATCCGAGCCGGCGCCCGCTGAGCGGCGCGCGTCTCGCGGTGGGCGCGCCCTGTCGGTGGCCGCCGTGATCCTGGCGGCGGCGGCGATCGTGGCAACCTTCTATCAGTGGCAGCGCTCGGACGGGGTCTCGCGCGAGGCCGCGCGAAGGCTCCAGGAGGGCGATCAGCGCATCGCGCAGCTCGAAGCGCTGGTCAAGCAGTCGCAGGACCAGACGCGCGAGATCCACGCGCGCTCGGTCGTGCTCGAGGCCAAGCTCACCGAAGCGATCGGCCAGCAGTCGCAACTCGAGCGCATGTACAAGGACATCGCGCAGGAGAGCATCAGCACCACGCTGGCCGACGTGGAGAACGCCGTCTCGATCGCGTCGCAGCAGCTGCTCGTGAGCGGCAACGTGCGCGGCGCGCTCCTCGCGCTCCAGGATGCCGACGGCCGGCTCAAGCGGATCAAGCAACCCGAGGCGCTCGGCCTGCGCCGCCTGATCGCGACCGACATCGAGCGCCTCAAGGCGGTGCCGAACGTGGATGTGGTCGCGCTCGCGCTGCGCCTCGATTCGGTGGCCGCGAGCGTGGCGCAGCTGCCCCTGCTCGCGAGCCTCACGCCGCCGCCGGCGCCGCCGCAGCAGGCACGGCAGGCGCAGCCGCAACCGGGGACCTTCTCGTTCGAGCGCCTCGCGAGCACCGGGCGGCAGGGATGGGAGGCGCTGATCGCCGAACTGGGCCATCTGTTTCGCGTGAACCGGGTCGATTCTCCCGACGCGTTGCTGCTCTCGCCGCAACAGCAGTACTTCGTGCGCGAGAACCTCAGGCTCACGCTGCTCGCGGCGCGCCTGGGCCTGCTCGCACAGTCCGAGCCGCTGCTGCGCGCCGACCTCGATCGGGCGATCGGCTGGCTGGCCACCTACTACGACCGCGACAGCAAGGCGGTGACGAACGCGATCGAGTCGTTGCGCCAGGTGCGCGCGAGCCGCGTGCGGGCTGAGTTGCCCTCGCTGGGCGACACGCTCGCGGCGATCCGCACCGCGCGCGCCGCGCGCGACCCGAACTCCTAGGCGCACGCGCGATGGGTCGGCTCGTCTGGATCCTGCTGATCGTCTCGGTCGCGGTCGGCCTGTCGCTGCTGTTGCAGTTCAATCACGGCAACGTCGCGGTTCTCTGGCCGCCGTATCGCGTCGACGTGTCGGTCAACGTGGCGCTGCTCGGGCTGATCGTGCTGTTCGTTGCGCTCCACCTGCTGGTGCTCGCGCTCGGCAAGGCGCTGAACCTGCCCGCGCGGGTGCGCGAGTATCGGCTCAGGCGGCGGCAGGACGCGTCGCGCAAGGCGCTTCGCGACGGTCTGCTGGCCCTGTTCGAGGGGCGCTTCGGCAGGGCCGAGCGGCTCGCCGACAAGGCGCGCGACGACCAGGAGATGGCCGGAACGGCGGCGCTCGTGGCCGCGCGGGCCGCGCACCGGATGCGCGAGGTGGAGCGTCGCGACCGCTGGCTCGAGCGCGCGCGCGAAGACCGGCGCAGCGAGCAGGCCGAGCTCACGACCGCGGCCGAGTTCGCGCTCGACGAACAGGACGCGAGCACGGCGGTGGCGGCGATCGAACGGCTGCACGCCGGCCGGTCGCGCCACATCCACTCGCTGCGCCTGGCGCTCAGGGCATACGAGCTGGGCGGGAACTGGGCGAGGTTGTTGCAGACGCTGCGCTTGCTGGAAAAGCGCGACGCGCTGCCGGATACGGTGATTCGCGGCTACCGCGTGCGCGCGTGCCGCGCGCTGTTCGAGCGCGAGAGCGGCGACGATCCCACCGGCGTGCGCGAGCGCTGGCGCTCGCTCAGGAGCGCCGATCGCGCGATGCCCGAGGTGGTGGCGGCCGCGGCCGCCGCGTTTGCGCGCGCCGGCGACCCGGACTACGCGCGCAAGCTGATCGAGGACGCGATGAAGTCGGCCTACTCGCCGCTGCTCGTGCGGCGCTATGCGGCCCTCGACGACTCGGCGACGCGCGAGCGCATCGAGAGGGCCGAGCACTGGCTCGAGAAGTACGGCCCGGATCCCGCGCTGCTGCTGGCGCTGGGGCGGCTGTGCATGCGCGAGTCGCTGTGGGGCAAGGCGAAGGAGTTCCTGCAGCGCCATCTGGCCGGCGGCGAGAGCGCCGCCGCGCACGTCGCGCTCGCGGAACTCGCCGAGGCCACCGGACAGGTCACGGCCGCGGCCACCCACTACCGCGCCGCAGCGCGACTCGGCGCGCCGCACGAGGGCTGACCCGCTTTCGGCCGGGCCCTCAGACGCAGCGCCCGCCGTCGACCTCGAGGCAGGCCCCGGTGATGAAATCGGCCTCGTCCGAGACGAGGTAGAGCGCGGCGTTGGCGATGTCGCGCGGCTGCGAGAAGCGCCCGAGCGGAATCGACGCGAGGAACTTCGCGCGCATCTCGGGGGTGTCTTCGCCCATGAAGGTGGCCAGCAGCGGCGTGTCGCCCGCCACCGGGTTGATCACGTTCACCCTGATCCGGTGCGGCGCGAGCTCCACCGCCATCGCCTTCGAGATCGTGATCGCCGCGCCCTTCGTGCCGTTGTACCAGACCAGTCCGGGGCGCGGGCGCACGCCGGCCGTGGAGGCGATGTTCACGATCGCGCCGCCGCCGTGCGCCTTCATGTACGGCACCATGTGCCGCGCGCTCCAGTACAGGCTCTTGACGTTGACCGCGAACACCCGGTCGAACTCCGCTTCGTCGACCGCGAGCAGCGATTGATTGCGGTGCGAGACGCCGGCGTTGTTCACCACGGTGGTGAGGCTCCCGAACTGCGCGAGGGTAGCTTCGAGCAGCGCGGCCACGTCGTCTCCACGCGAGACGTCGGCGCCCACGAACACCGCCTCGCCGCCGCGCGCGCGGATCGCCGCCGCGACCTTCTCGCCGCCAGCGGCGTTCACGTCGTTCACGACCACCCGAGCGCCCTCGGCCGCGAATCGCTCGGCGATGCCCTGGCCAAAACCGGACCCCGCGCCCGTGACGATCGCGACCTTTCCCTCGAGCCTTGCCATGTTTGGATCTCCCCGACCTGCGTTGTCGATGTGCGTTGTGATCGCGGCGCGCGCTGCGCCTCAGTCGTGCTTGATCGCGATCGTCTTGAGCGTGGTGAAGCCGTACAGCGCCTCGAAACCCTTCTCGCGGCCGTAGCCGCTGCGCTTGACGCCGCCGAAGGGCAGCTCCACGCCGCCGCCGGCGCCGTAGTTGTTGATGAACACCTGTCCCGAGCGGATGCCGCGCGCCATGCGCATCTGGCGAGCGCCGTCGCGCGTCCAGACGCCGGCGACGAGCCCGTAGGGCGTGTCGTTGGCCAGAGCCAGCGCCTGCGCCTCGTCGTCGAACACGGTCGTGACGAGCACCGGACCGAAGATCTCGTCCTGGAACAGGCGGTCTCGCGCGGCCACGCCGTCGAGCAGGACCGGCGGCTGGTAGTAGCCCCCGCGCGGCACGTCCGCCTGCACCGAGCCCTGCGCCACCGTGCGCACGCCGCCCGCACTCGACTCGCTGAGGTAGGCGCGCACCCGCGCGAGCTGCTTCGAGGAGATCAGCGGGCCGACGTCGAGGTCGAGGTTCGCCGGGCCCGCACGCAGCGCCGCGAAGCGCCCGGCCAGCGCGTCGATCACGCGCTCGTGCACCGCGCGCTCGACCAGCACCCGGCTGCCGGCCGAGCAGGTCTGCCCGCAGTTCTGCACGATCGCG
Source organism: Burkholderiaceae bacterium (assembly GCA_036525975.1). Lineage (GTDB taxonomy): Bacteria > Pseudomonadota > Gammaproteobacteria > Burkholderiales > Burkholderiaceae_E > Quisquiliibacterium. Next base: position 15,799 of record DATCZK010000065.1, read on the forward strand.
TTCACCAGCACCGGCAGCGCGGCGTCGATGTCGGCGTCGGCGAAGACGACCTGCGGCGACTTTCCGCCGAGCTCGAGCGTGACCGGGCAGTGGTGCGCGGCTGCCGCCTCGGCCACGCGCCGCCCCGTCTCGGGCGATCCGGTGAACGAGATGTGGTCGATCCCGGGGTGCTCGGCGAGCGCTTGTCCGGCGAGGGGCCCCAGGCCGGTGACGATGTTCAACGCCCCGGGGGGCAGCCCGGCCTCGGCCGCGAGCTCCGCGGTGCGCAGCAGCGAGAGGCAGGCATCCTCGGCCGGCTTCACCACGCAGGCATTGCCCACCGCGAGCGCGGCGCCCACCGAACGCCCGAAGATCTGCATCGGGTAGTTCCACGGGATGATGTGCCCGGTCACGCCGTGGGGTTCGCGAAGCGTGAGCACCATGTAGCCGTTCTGGTAGGGCAGCGTCTGCCCGTGCAGCTTGTCGGCCGCGCCGCCGTAGTACTCGAAGTAGCGCGCCAGCGCGATCGCGTCGGCGCGCGCCTGCCGGATCGGCTTGCCCGTGTCGGCGGACTCGATCTCGGCGAGCGTCTCGCCGTGCGTCTGCACGAGCGCGGCCAGCCGCATCAGGATGCGCCCGCGCTCGAGCGCCGTCGTGCGCCCCCAGCCGCCCTCGGCGGCGCGCCGCGCGGCCGCCACGGCGAGGTCGATGTCGTCGCGCCCGCCGCCTGCGATCTGCGTGAAGACCTCGCCGGTGGACGGATCGACCACGTCGATCGGGTCGCCGTCGCGCGCGGGCACGTGGGTGTTGTCGATGAACAGCGAGTGCGTGCGGGGAAGATCGAGCATCGGTGGCTCCGGAGATTGGTCGCGGGCGTTCGGTCGGCGGTCGACCGGGGCGATCACCGGCCCGCCCGGAGAATTCTAGTCGAGGCGCGCGCGCGGCGACGGGCGCCGCTAGAATCGGGCCGGATCCGCCGCCGCGGCCCGATGCGCGCGGCGAACGCGCGTGCGCCGGCCGCCCGGGGCGGTTCGGCGCAGGCCCCTGGAGGAAGCATGCCGAGATGAATCTGGACCGCGTCGACTCAGGACGGGACATCCCGAACGACTTCAACGTCATCGTCGAGATCCCGATGAACGCCGACCCGATCAAGTACGAGGTCGACAAGGAGACCGGTGCGCTGTTCGTTGACCGGTTCATCGGCACCTCGATGCACTACCCGTGCAACTACGGCTACATTCCGCACACGATTTCCGACGACGGCGATCCGGTGGACGTACTGGTGATCACCCCCTTCGCGCTCTCGCCCGGCGTGGTCGTGCGCTGCCGGCCGATCGGCGTGCTCAAGATGACCGACGAGGCGGGGGACGACGCCAAGGTGCTGGCGGTGCCGATCGACAAGATCCTCCCCTGGTACCGCCACTGGAGCAAGCCCGAGGACATCGCGCGCGAGCGCCTGGAGCAGATCCGGCACTTCTTCGAGCACTACAAGGACCTCGAACCCGGAAAGTGGGTCAGGGTCACGGGCTGGGGCGGCCCGCAGGACGCGATCGACGAGATCGTCGGCGGGATCGAGCGCTTCAGGGCGGCCAAGGTCAAGCCCGCGTTCTGAACGGCGCCGGCGCGCGTTGGCGCCGGCCGAGCGTTGGCGCCCGACGCTGCGCTTGAGCGCCCGCCGCGCTTCAGCGCCCGCCGCGAAAGGGCGCGCGTTCGCGCAGCTCGTCGGCGTAGTGCGCAACCAGCGCACCCTCGCGCTCGAGGAAGCGCTGCACCGCGTCGGCGAACGCGGGTTCGGCGAGCCAGTGCGCCGAGCCGGTGCGCTCGGGCACGAAACCGCGCGCCATCTTGTGCTCGCCCTGCGCACCGCCCTCGATCACCGCAATGCCGAGCTCGATCGCGATCTCGATCGCCTGGTAGTAGGCGGTCTCGAAGTGCAGCATCGGCTGCGGCTCCACCGTGCCCCAGTAGCGGCCGTACAGGCGATCGCGATCGCGCACCAGCAGGCTGGCCGCGATCGGGCGCCCGGCGCGGTGCGCGAGCACCATGATCAGGTTCTCGGGCATCGACGCGCCGATGCGCAGGAAGAACTCGCTCGTGAGGTACGGCGTGGAGCCGTGAGCCGCGTAGGTCGAGGCGTAGCAGTGGCTGAAGAAATCCCAGTGCGCTTGGCGTATCGCGCCGCCCTCGAGGCGCTCGAACGAAACGCCCGCGTCGCGCACCTTGCGGCGCTCGGCGCGGATCTTCTTGCGCTTGGGCTGGGCCAGCGACGCGAGGAACTGGTCGAAGTCGCGGTACGCGCGGTTGTGCCAGTGGAATTGCACGCTCTCGCGGCCCATCATTCCGCGCGCGCACAGCGCCTCGCGCTCGCGCTCCCGGGGAAAGAGCACGTGCAGCGACGAGACGTCGGCGCCGCGCGCGTGCTCGAGCACCGCGTCGGCCAGTGCCGACCGGGCGTGTTCGTCGCTCGCGAGCAGCCGCGCCCCGGTCACCGGCGTGAACGGGATCGCGCCCACGAGCTTGGGGTAGTAGCGAAGCCCGTGGCGCTGGTAGGCGTCGGCCCAGGCCCAGTCGAAGACGTACTCGCCCCAGGAGTGGAACTTCCGGTACAGGGGAGCCGCGGCGCGCAGCCCGCGCGACTTCGGCTCACGCGATTCGAGCACGACGAACTCGGGCACCCACCCGCTGGGCTCGCCCACGCAGCCGCTGCGCTCGAGCGCGTCGAGGAATTCGTGGCGCAGGAACGCCGGCAACGCGCCGTCCGCGCTCTGGCGCGCCAGGGCGTTCCACGCCGAGGCGTCCAGCTGCGAGAGGCTGGAGACAACGCGCGTGCGATAATCCGACGCCACCGTGCCACCTGATTCCATGACCATGCCCGTTCGTATCGCGGCCGCGCAACTCAATCAGACCGTCGGCGATTTCGACGGCAACGCCCGGCGCATCGTCGAGGCGGCTCGCGCGGCGGTCGACCAGGGCGCGGGCGTGATGGTCACGCCCGAATTGTCGCTGTGCGGTTATCCGCCCGAAGACCTCCTGCTTCGCGCTGCATTCTATGACAGGACCCGCGCGGCGCTCGAGCAGGTGCTGGCCGAGACGGCGCAACTCGACCTGTACCTGGTGGTGGGGCTGCCGGTGCTTCGCGAGGGGCTGCGCTACAACGCAGCGCTCGTCCTGCACCGCGGCGCGGTGGTGGGCGAGTACGCCAAGCACGACCTCCCGAACTACGACGTGTTCGACGAGCAGCGCTACTTCGAGCCCGCGAATCGGCCGCTGGTGTTCGAGGCGCACGGCCTGCGCTTGGGCGTCGTGATCTGCGAGGACTTCTGGTACCGGCACGCGCCCGAGATGGCGCGCGCCTCGGGCGCGCAATTGCTGCTCGTGCTGAACGCCTCGCCGTTTCACACCGACAAGCAGTTCGGCCGAATCGAGATCGCGCGCCAGAACGTGTCGCTGCTCGCGATGCCGATGGTGGCGGCGAACCTCGTGGGCGGGCAGGACGAGCTGGTGTTCGACGGGCTGTCGTTCGCGCTCGACCACAAGGGCGGGGTGGCTGGGCAGTGCAAGGCCTTCGAGACCGACCTGCTGGTGGTCGACGTGGTCGATCGAGACGGCACGCCCGACCTCGCGGGGCAGGGCGCGCCGCCGAGGCTCGCGCTCGAGCAGCAGATCTATTCCGCGCTCGTGGTCGGGGTGCGCGACTACCTGGGCAAGAACGGGTTCCCGGGCGCGATCATCGGGCTTTCGGGCGGAATCGACTCGGCGCTCACGCTCGCGATCGCGGTCGACGCGCTCGGGGCCGAGCGCGTGCGCGCGGTGATGATGCCTTCGCGCTACACGGCCGAGATCTCCTGGGTGGACGCGCGCGACATGGCGCTGCGCCTGGGCGTGCGCTACGACGAGATACCGATCTCGCCGATGGTCGACGCGTTCGCGCAGAGCCTCGCCGGCGAGTTTCGCGGGCTGGCGCCCGACACCACCGAAGAGAACATCCAGGCGCGCGTTCGCGGCACGCTGCTGATGGCGCTGTCGAACAAGTTCGGCTCGATCGTGCTCACCACCGGCAACAAGAGCGAGATGGCGGTGGGCTACTGCACGTTGTACGGCGACATGGCCGGCGGCTTCGCCGTGATCAAGGACATCGCCAAGACCATGGTCTACAGGCTGTCGAACTATCGCAACTCGGTCTCGGAAGTGATCCCGCAGCGGATCATCACCAGGCCCCCGAGCGCCGAGCTGCGCGAAGGGCAGCGAGACCAGGATTCGCTGCCCCCCTACGAGGTGCTCGATGGCATCATGCAGATGTACATGGAGCAAAACAGCAGCATGGCCGAGATCGCCGCAGCCGGCTATCCGGCCGAGGCGGTCGAGCGCGTGGTGCGGCTGATCCAGGTCAGCGAGTACAAGCGCAGGCAGGCGCCGGTGGGCATTCGCGTCACCCGCCGCGCGTTCGGCCGCGACTGGCGCTATCCGATCACGTCGAAGTTTCGAGACTAGAAGAGCGTTCCACCAGGAGGACTCATGAAGCGGATCACCGCGATCATCAAGCCGTTCAAGCTCGACGAGGTGCGCGAGGCGCTCGCCGAGGTGGGCGTGACCGGGCTCACCGTAACCGAGTGCAAGGGCTTCGGCCGCCAGAAGGGGCACACCGAGCTGTACCGCGGCGCCGAGTACGTGGTCGACTTCCTGCCCAAGGTCAAGGTGGAGGTCATCCTTCCCGACGGCACCGTGGAGGCGGCGATCGACGCGGTCGTGAAGGCGGCGCGCACCGGACGCATCGGCGACGGCAAGATCTTCGTCTCGAACGTGGACGAGGTGATCCGCATCCGCACCGGCGAGACCGGCGAGCAGGCGATCTGACGCAGCCCGGCCGATGGGCCAGCCCCACTGGCCGGCGGTTCCGGCGCCTCTGATGGGCGCGCAGCGCACGCCCTTTCCGGTGAGCGCCCCGCACCGCGTGCGCCCCGACCTGCACAAGCTCGAGGCGGGCGCGCCGCCCGGCGACGACGCCCCGGCCGGCCTGCTGCGCAGCGACCGCAACGCACCGCGCTACCTGCGCGAGAAGCGCTCGCGGCTTCACGATCAAGCGCGTCCGCTGCTGCTGGTCGCGCCCGGCGCCGGCGAGCGCGAGTGCGCGAACGCCCTGCACGCCGCCGCGCAAGCGCTCGCGCGCGCGCACCCGGAGCTGATCCGGGACTGCGGCGCCGGCACGGGCGATCGGGCGGGTCGCGGGCTCGACTTCCAGGCGAGCGGAATCGGGCTGCGCGACGACGGGGAGGGCGAGCTTCGGGCGATCGCCTGGCGCGACGACGCGCGCGAGCTCGTGCAGCGAATCGCGCCGCTTTCCCCCGCCCGGCGCGTGCTGGCGGCGCTCTCGCTGTCGCTGCAGGAAGATCTCGCGCTGATGGCGAACACCGCGCAGGGCTTCGTCGCCGAGGCCTTGAGCGTGGCCTTCGCCAGCGGCTGGGATCCGCCGCGCAAGATCGGGCGAGCGCTGTTCGAGATCCACGCGCCGGTGGCCCAGGGCGAGTCGCTGCGCGCCGCGTCCGGGCAACTGGCGCGCGCGATGGTGCACAAGGGCCCGTTCGTGCGCTACGTCTGGACGATCGCCGACAGCGGCGCGCTCGACCGCCCGGCAGCCCAGCGCGTGCGGGCGGCTTCGCCCGATTCGCTGTGGTTCCGGTGCGAGCGCCAGGTCACGGTGCCGCTCCCCGCCCACGATCGCTCGCTGTTCCTGATCAGGGTGTTCGTCGCCCCGCTGCAGGAGGCGGCGAGCGACGCGCGGCGGCGCGCGCTGCTCGTGAGCGCGCTCGCCTCGATGGGCCACGACGTGCTGCGCTACAAGGGGCTGGAGTCGGTGCGCGACCTTCTGCTCGGGGCGTGGGCCGCGCAATGACCCCGGACGGGCAGTTCGACGTCGCGGTGCTCGGGGCGGGCGCCGCCGGGATGTTCCTCGCCGGGGTGGCGGGGCAGCGAGGCAAGCGCGTCGTGCTGATCGACCACGCGAGCCGCCCGGGCGAGAAGATTCGGATTTCGGGCGGCGGGCGGTGCAACTTCACGAACCTGCAGGCCGACCGGATCGAGCGCTACGCGAGCGCGCAGCCGCGCTTCGCGCGCGACGCGCTTCGCGCCTACGGCCCGCGTTCGTTCATCGACCTGGTGCGACGCCACGGGATCGCGTTCCACGAGAAGCACCGCGGCCAGCTCTTTTGCGACGACTCCAGCGAGCGCGTGATCGCGATGCTCCGCGCCGAGTGCGACGCGGGCGGCGTGCACTGGCGCGCGCCGTGCGCGGTGGCCTCGGTGGGCACGGCGCAGGGCGCCCAGGGGCGCTGGTTCACGCTGTTCACCGACGGCGGCGAGCTGCGGGCGAGGTCGCTGGTGGTGGCCACCGGCGGCCTGTCGATCCCGAAGATCGGCGCGAGCGATCTGGGCTACCGGATCGCCCGGCAGTTCGGGATCGGCGTGATCGAGACCCGGCCCGCGCTCGTTCCGCTGCGCTTCGACGAAGCGAGCTGGCAGCCGTTCTCGACGCTGTCGGGGTTGTCGCTCGAGGTGCGGATCCGGGCGCTCGCCGATCCATCGGCGCCCCGGTTCCTGGAGGACCTGCTGTTCACGCATCGGGGCCTCTCCGGCCCGGCGGTGCTGCAGGTGTCCAGCTTCTGGCGCGAGGGCAGCGCGATCGAGATCGACCTCGCGCCCGGCGCCGGGCTGGAGGCGGCCTTCGCCGCCGCGCGGGAGGCCGGCAACCGGCGGGTGGCCAGCGTGCTCGCCCAGCACCTGCCGCGCCGGCTCGCGTCCACCTGGCTCGAGTGCGGGGGCGCCGCCGGCCTCGGGCCGCAGACCAGGGTGGCCGAAGCGGGCAAGCGCGCGATCGCGGCGCTTTGCGCGTCGCTGCACCGGTGGCGGCTCACCCCCGCGGCGAGCGAGGGGTATCGCAAGGCCGAGGTCACGGTGGGCGGCGTGGACACGGCCGCGCTCGACGCGCGCACGCTGCAGGCGCGCGCGGTGCCGGGGCTCCATTTCGTGGGCGAGGTCGTGGACGTGACCGGATGGCTCGGCGGCTACAACTTCCAGTGGGCGTGGTCTTCGGCGTACGCTGCGGCGATGGCGGTGAGCGCATGAGCGAGCGGCAGCGTGCGAAGGGCGCGACCACCGGCGCCGTGGTCCTGGCGGCCGGGTCGTCCGAGCGCATGCAGGGCGCGAACAAGCTGCTCGCGCGGCTCGACGGCGTGCCGCTGGTGTGCCGCACCGTGGCGGCGGTGCGCGCCGCCTCGCTCGCGCCGGTGGTGGTCGTGCTCGGGCACGACGCCGGCCGCGTTGCCGATGCGCTGGCGGCCTGCGATGCGGCGCGCGACGTGGAACTGGTGGTCAATGCCGCGCACGCGCGCGGCCAGCAAGGCTCGGTCACGGCCGGGCTCGCCGCGGTCTCGGCGCGCGCCGACGCGGTGATGATCGTGCCGGCCGACATGCCGCTTCTCGCGGCGAGCGACCTGCGGGCGCTGCTCGACGCCTTCGGGGCGCGAAGACCCGAGTGCGAGGCGCTCGTGCCCTTCACCGACGGCGCGCGCGGCAACCCGGTGGTGGTGGCGGCGCGCGCGGTCGAGGCGGTGCTCGCGGCGCCGGAGGGCGGAATGCGCCGCTACATCGACGCGCACCCCGGGCGCGTGCAAAGATTCGAGTCGCACAGCGACCACTACATCGTGGACGCCGACACGCGCGAGGCGCTGCAGCAGGTTGCCAGGCGCATGGGAATGCGCCTCGACTGGTAAAGGAGGCGGAATGGACAGCATCGATCGGGAGGTGCTCGAGCGCTCGCTCGAGTGGGTGAAATCGGGCCACCGCGTGGGGCTCGTAACGGTGATCGAAACCTGGGGCTCGGCGCCGCGCCCGCCCGGGGCGCTGCTCGCGATACGCGACGACGGGCTGGTGGTCGGTTCGGTGTCGGGGGGGTGCGTGGAGGACGACCTGATCGCGCGCGTGCGCAAATCGGGCCACCCGCAAGCCGCAACGCTCGTGAGCTACGGCGTCACGCGCGACGAGGCCGCGCGGTTCGGCCTGCCCTGCGGAGGGGCGCTGCGCCTGGTGCACGAGCCGGTCACCGACTCGGGCTGGATCGAGGCCCTGCTGGAGCGCATCGACAGGCACGAGCTGGTCGCCCGCGAGCTCGTGCTCGCGAGCGGCGCGGTCACCCTGCACGCGGCCCGTCGCGGCGAGGCGCTGGGTTTCGACGGCCTGCGGATGCGCTCGGTGTTCGGCCCGCGCTACCGGCTGCTGGTGATCGGCGCGGGCCAGCTCTCCCGGGTGCTCGCGCAGATGGCGCAGGCGCTCGACTTCGAGGTCCTCATCTGCGACCCGCGCGAGGAGTACTTCTCCACCCTCGACCTGCCCGAGGTCGGGTACCTGCCCGGGATGCCCGACGACGTCGTCTTGCAGATCCAGCCCGACGCGCACACCGCGATCGTTGCGCTCACGCACGACCCCAAGCTCGACGACATGGCACTGATCGAGGCGCTGAAGTCGCCCGCCTTCTACGTCGGCGCGCTCGGTTCGCGCGCCAACAACGCCAAGCGGCGCGAGCGCATGGCGATGTTCGACGTTTCGCCCGCGCAGGTTGCGCGGCTGTACGGCCCGATCGGGCTGCACATCGGCAGCCGCACGCCCGCCGAGATCGCCGTGTCGATCCTGGCCGAGATCGTGTCGGTGAGAAACGGCGTCAGGCCCACCCAGAAGAAGGCGGCCAGCGGCGACGCGCCGGCCGGCGCCGAAGCGGGCGCCCCGGGCGACGCGCCCGCCGGCCAGGCCGGGGTGTCGGCCCGATCACCCGCCGGGGCGTAGCAGCACGACCAGGGCGCCGGCGCCGCCGTCGGTGGGGCGCGCCTGGCAAAACGCGAGCACCTCGTCGCGTTGCACCAGCCAGCGCGGCACCTTGGCCTTGAGCACGGGTTCCTTCCCGGCCGAGCCGAGGCCCTTGCCGTGGATCACGCGCAGGCAGCGCAGCCCGCGCCGGTGCGCGTCGGCCACGAATGCCGCGAGCGCCTCGCGCGCCTCGTCCACGCGCAGCCCGTGCAGGTCGATCTGCCTTTGCACCACCCAGTGCCCGCGGCGCAATCGCGCCGGAACGTCGTGCCCCACGCCGTCGCGCCGGAACGAGAGCGCGGCGTCGGTCTCGAGCAGGCGCTCCACGTCGATCTCGTCCGAGATCGACTCGGCCAGCGCGGCGCGCTCGTCGGCCTCGCGCTGGCGAGGCCTGGGGGCCGCCGGCGTGGCGGGGTGCTCGAAGCGGTCGGGCGGCTGCAGCGGCAGCGCGCCGGCAACCGCGTCGCGAAACACGCGCGCCTCGCGCTCCTGCTCTGCGCGCGCGGCGCGCGCGCGGCGCTCCTTCTCGCGCTCGGCGTCGGCGCGCGCCCTGAGCGCGTCGCGCAGCGCCCCCAGCTCCGACAGCGCCTTCATCGCCCTTTCAGTGCCCGCCGCCCGATTCGAGGAACCGCTGCGCGTCGAGCGCCGCCATGCAGCCGGTGCCCGCGCTGGTGATCGCCTGGCGGTAGACGTGGTCCTGCACGTCGCCGGCGGCGAACACGCCCGGCACGCTGGTGGCGGTGGCCTGGCCGTCGAGCCCGCCGCGCGTGACGATGTAGCCGTTCTTCATCTCCAGCTGACCCGCGAACAGCTCGGTGTTCGGCGTGTGGCCGATCGCCACGAACACGCCCTGCAACGGCAGGTCGGCGGTCTCGCCGGTGCGGTTGTCGCGCACGCGAATGCCGGTCACGCCCGAGGCGTCGCCGAGGACTTCGTCCAGTTCGTTGAACCAGCGCGGCTCGATGTTGCCGCTGCGGGTCTTGTCCATCAGCTTGTCGATCATGATCGGCTCGGCACGGAGCTGGTCGCGCCGGTGCACCAGCGTGACCTTGCTCGCGATGTTCGACAGGTAGAGCGCTTCCTCCACCGCCGTGTTGCCCCCGCCGATCACGGCCACCTCCTGGCCGCGATAGAAGAACCCGTCGCAGGTCGCGCAGGCCGACACCCCCTTGCCCATGAACGCCTCCTCGGAGGGCAGCCCGAGGTATTTCGCCGACGCGCCGGTGGCGATGATCAGCGCGTCGGCCGTGTACTCGCCCGAGTCGCCCGCGAGCTCGAAGGGGCGCGCGCCGAGGTTCACCGTGTGGATGTGGTCGAAGACGATGTCGGTGCCGAAGCGCTCGGCGTGCGCCTGGAAGCGCGCCATCAGTTCCGGCCCCTGCACCCCCTCGGCGTCGGCCGGCCAGTTGTCCACGTCGGTCGTGGTCATCAGCTGTCCGCCTTGAGCCAGGCCCGTGATCAGCACCGGCTCGAGGTTGGCGCGCGCGGCGTAAACGGCGGCGGTGTAGCCGGCCGGCCCCGAACCGAGGATCAGGACGCGGCAGTGCTTGTTCTGGTTCATCGAGGTTCCATGCGTTGTAAAAAGCTCAAAAAATCATGAACTTAGAGATTAAACTTCAGGGGCTTTTTGATTTGTCGACGGGAATGTGCAAAATTATAGGCAATCCGTGGAATAGAGGTCGGCATGGCGCATGAGGAAAACAAGGCATTTCTGCGGCGGGTCCCGCTTTTTTCGGGCCTCACCGAGTCGCAGCTCGACACGCTCGCGGCCGGAAGCGCGCGGCGCAGCTACCCGAAAGGCCGCACCGTGGTGTCCGAGGGCGAACCGTCGCAGTCGATGTACATCCAGCTCGCGGGGCGCGCCAAGGTGCAGCGCTCCGACGCCGAAGGCAAGGAGGTGATCCTCGCGGTGCTCGGCGCGGGCGAGTTCTTCGGCGAGATGAGCCTGATCGACGACGCGCCGCGCTCGGCGAGCGTGATCACGCTCGAGCCCTGCGAGTTCATGGCGGTGAGCAAGGACGCGTTCAAGACCATGCTCGTGCAAAGCCCCGAGGTGGCGATGAACGTGATGCGCGGGCTCGTGCGCAGGCTGCGCGAGGCGGACAAGAAGATCGAGACGCTCGCGCTGCTCGACGTCTACGGCCGGGTTGCCCGCGTTCTGCTCGATTTCTCCGAGAACGTGGGCGGCGAGCGCATCGTGAAGAACAAGATGCCGCGGCAGGAGATCGCGAAGATGATCGGCGCCTCGCGCGAGATGGTCTCGCGCGTGATGAAGGGGCTGGAAACCGACGGCTACATCGTCACGCTCCCCGAGGGAAAGCTGCAGCTTCGCGAGAAGCTCAGCGCCTACATCAGTTGAGCCTGGCCTCCCAGTGAGTCGAGCCGCCGTCGCGGTTGCGGCGTCGGGCCGTCGGTCCGGCGTCGGCAGCTTCGGGCTTCCCGAGCGCGCAGCCGAGCTGCTGCGCGAGGCGGGCTGGATCGCGCGCGTCGCGCTCGGCCTGTTCCTGCTGCTGATTCTGGTCACCTACGATCGTGCCGACCCGGGGTGGTCGCACGCGGCGCAGGTCGACCAGATCGCCAACGCCGGCGGTCGCGTGGGCGCCTGGTTCGCCGACCTGCTGCTCTACCTGTTCGGGCTGTCGTCGTACCTGCTCGTGCTGCTGTGCCTGGCGAGCGTCATGCGCGGTTACCGCCGGTTGCGCCCGAGCGCCGAGAGCGTCGAGCGCGACGCCGAGGTGGAGCGGTTCGCGTGGGAGCGCTGGCTCGGGTTCGCGATGCTGTTCTTCGGCAGCGTGGCGGTGGAGTCGTCGCGCATGCACGGGATCGGCGCCGAGTTGCCGCTGGCGCCAGGCGGGATCGTGGGCGAGTTCGCCAGCCGCCCGCTCTTTCTCGCGCTCGGCGCCACCGGCGGAACGCTGTCGCTGTTCGTTGCGATCGCGGCCGGCTTCAGCCTGTGGACGGGGCAATCCTGGCTCACGATCTTCGAGCAGGTGGGGTTGGGCGTGGAGACCGCCTGGCGCGGCCTCGCGCGCATCGTCTCGGCGCGGCGCGACCGGCGCATCGGCGAGGCGGCGGCCACCGAACGCGAGGGCCAGGTGGTGGTCAAGCGGCGAATCCTCGACCCGGACGCCGAGCCGGTGCGCATCGAGACGCCGCTGACGCGCATCGAGCCCTCGCCGCGCTTGGCCGCCGAGGCGCAAGTGGCGCTGTTCTCCGACCTGCCCGCGGACACGCAGCTCCCGCCGCTCGCGCTGCTCGACGCGCCGCCGGTTGCGCAGGAGGCCGTTTCGCAGGAAACGCTCGAGTACACCTCGCGCCTGATCGAGAAGAAGCTCGCCGACTTCAACGTCTCGGCGAACGTGGTGGCCGCCTATCCCGGGCCGGTGATCACGCGCTACGAGATCGAGCCCGCCACCGGCGTGAAGGGCAGCCAGGTCGTGAACCTGGGCAAGGACCTCGCGCGTGCGCTCTCGCTGGTCTCGATCCGCGTGGTGGAGACGATTCCGGGCAAGAGCCTGATGGGGCTCGAGCTGCCGAACCCGCGCCGCCAGACCGTGCGCCTGTCGGAGATCCTCGGCTCGAAGGTCTACGCCGACGGCGCGTCGGCACTCACGCTCGCGCTCGGCAAGGACATCGCCGGCAACCCGATGGTGGCCGATCTGGCGAAGATGCCGCACCTGCTGGTGGCCGGGACGACCGGATCGGGCAAGTCGGTGGGCCTCAACGCGATGCTGCTGTCGCTGCTGTACAAGGCCGACCCCTCGCAGGTGCGGTTGATCATGATCGACCCGAAGATGCTCGAGATGAGCGTCTACGAGGGCATTCCGCACCTGCTCGCGCCGGTGGTCACCGACATGCGCCAGGCGGGCAACGCGCTGAACTGGTGCGTTGCCGAGATGGAGCGCCGCTACCGGCTGATGAGCCGGCTGGGCGTGCGCAACCTCTCGGGCTACAACGCCAAGATCGCGGACGCCGAGCGGCGCGACAAGCCCGTGCCCAATCCGTTCTCGCTCACGCCCGACGCGCCGGAGCCGCTCGGGCGGCTGCCGCAGATCGTGGTCGTGATCGACGAGCTGGCCGACCTGATGATGGTGGTGGGCAAGAAGGTGGAAGAGCTGGTGGCGCGGCTGGCGCAGAAGGCGCGCGCCGCCGGGATCCACCTGATCCTGGCCACGCAGCGCCCGTCGGTGGACGTGATCACCGGGCTGATCAAGGCCAACATCCCCACCCGGATCGCGTTCCAGGTGTCGTCGAAGATCGACTCGCGGACGATCCTCGACCAGATGGGGGCCGAGTCGCTGCTCGGCCAGGGCGACATGCTGTTCCTGCCCCCGGGGCACGGCATTCCGGTGCGCATCCACGGGGCCTACGTGGCCGACGACGAAGTGCACCGCGTGGTGGGGCACTGGAAGTCGCTCGCCGAGCCGCAGTACGTGGAGGGCCTGCTCGAGGGCGGGGTTCCCGACGAAGCCGACACCGGCAGCGCGGTCGGCTTCGGAGGCCTGCAGCAGACGCTGGCCGAGGCCGGCGTGGAGGGCGAGGCCGACCCGCTGTACGACCAGGCGGTGGTGGTCGTGCTCCAGCACAAGCGCGCGTCGATCTCGCTCGTGCAGCGCCACCTGCGCATCGGCTACAACCGCGCCGCGCGGCTGCTCGAGCAGATGGAGAATTCGGGGCTGGTCTCGGCCATGGCCTCGAACGGCAACCGCAACATCCTGGCGCCACGACGCGACGACGACTGATCGGCGCCCGCTCGCGGACGAGGGTTCGCGTCGGCCGCGGCGCGCGTTCGCGCGTTGAGGCGATGGCGCCGATCCCGGGCGCCGCGACTGCGTAAAATGGTTCCCATGCGACCGCTCCCACAAGGCAAGGCCCGGCTGTCTACTCGCAGCGCCGCGCGGGCCGCCGCGCTGCGCGCGCTGGCCGCGTGCGCGGTGGCCGTGGCGCTGGCTGCCCCGGGTGCGGGCGCCGCGCAACCGGTGGGCGCGCTCGCGCAGCTCAAGCGCTTCGTGGCCGAAGCGCGCTCGGCGCGCGGCGAGTTCACGCAGACCAGCGCGCGAACGGGCGGTGCAGGCGCCGACACTTCGAGCGGGCGCTTCAGCTTCGCGCGCCCGGGGCGCTTCCGATGGGAAGTGACGAAGCCGTTCGAGCAGCTGATGGTGGCCGACGGCGAGCGCCTGTTCTTCCTCGACCGCGACCTCAACCAGGTCACCGAGCGCAAGCTCGGCGAATCGCTGGGCGCGAGCCCGGCCGCGATCCTGTTCGGCTCCGACGACCTGGACAAGAGCTTCGAGCTGCGCGAGGCGGGCGAGAGGGAAGGGCTGTCGTGGCTCGAGGCCTTGCCGCGCACGGCCGACGCCGGTTTCGAGCGCATCGAGATCGGATTTCGCGACGGACTCCCGCTCGCGATGCAGGTGAAAGACGCTTTCGGGCGCACGACGCGCTTCGCGTTCAAGTCGATCGAGCGCAATCCGAGCCTCGACCCGGCGCTGTTTCGCTTCGCCGCGCCCGCCGGCGCGGACGTGATCCGGCAGTGAACGCGCAACCCGCCCAACCCGGCGACTCGCTCGAGGCGATCGACACGCCGGCGCTGCTGCTCGACCTCGACGCCTTCGAGCGCAACGTGGCCGCCGTGCACGGCTACGTCGCGGCGCGCGGCGTTCGCGTGCGAGCCCACGGCAAGGCGCACCGGTGTTCGCAGATCGCGCGGCTGCAGGTCGCTGCGGGCGCGGTCGGCATCTGCTGCCAGAAAACGGCCGAGGCCGAGGCGTTCGTGGCCGGCGGCGTGAACGACGTCCTCGTGAGCAACGTGATCGTGGGCGAGCGCAAGGCGGCCCGGCTGGCTGCGCTCGCCAAGCGCGCGCGGATCACCGTTTGCGTGGACGGGATGCTGCAGGTCGAGCAGATCGGCGCGGCGGCGCAGGCCGCCGACGCGCGGATGGGCGTGCTGATCGAGCTCGACGTCGGCGGCAGGCGCTGCGGCGTCGACGCGCCCGAGGATGCGGTCGCGCTCGCGAGGGCGATCGCGAGCCGCGCGCCGTGGCTCGAGTTTCGCGGCCTGCAGGCCTACCACGGCAAGGCGCAGCACGTGCGCAGCGCGACCGAGCGCGCGGTTGTGGCAGGGCAGGCGGCGGCGAGAGCCGCGCGCGTGGCCGCGGCGCTTCGCGCCGACGGGCACGCCTGCAGCCAGGTCACCGGCGCGGGCACCGGCACCTACCCCTACGAGATCGGCTCGGGGGTCTACACCGAGGTGCAGCCCGGTTCGTACGCGCTGATGGACCTCGACTACGCGGCCAACGAGCCCGACCCCGACGTGCCCGCGCTCGCGCACGCGCTGAGCCTGCTCGCCACCGTGATCACGGTGCGCCCCGAGCACGCGGTGCTCGACTGCGGCCACAAGTGCGTGGCGCTCGACAGCGGCCTGCCGCGCGTGCTCGCCGAGGGCTGGCGCGTGCGAGGGCTCGCCGACGAGCACACGACGATCGACCGCGGGGAGGGCGCGGTCGCGCTGTCGGTTGGGCAGAAGCTGCAATTGCTGCCGGGCCACTGCGACCCCACCGTGAACCTGCACGACTGGATCGTCGCGACGCGCGGCGGGCGCGTGCAGGCCGTGTGGCCGGTCGACGCGCGCGGCGCGTCGTCCTGATGGGGGAGTGATGCCGCGCACCGCACAGCGCCGGCGCGACGCGCGCACGATCGTGGTCGTGGGCGCCGTGCACGGCACCTCGCACTTCGGGCAGCTGCTGCTCGCGCCGCTCTTTCCCTGGATTCGCGACGCGTTTGCGCTCAGCTACGCCGAACTCGGCCTGCTGATGACGGTGTTCTACGTGGTCTCGGGCGTCTGCCAGGCGGGAGCGGGCTTTCTGGTCGATCGCGTGGGGGCGGTTCGCGTGTTGCTGGGTGCGCTGGGCCTGTACGCGATCTCGGCGCTCGGGCTGGCGACGAGCCAGAGCTACGCCGCGCTGATGCTGTTCGCCGCGCTCGGGGGCCTCGCGAATTCGCCCTTCCACCCGATCGACTTCTCGATCCTCAACGCGCGCGTCGCGCCCACGCGCCTCGGCCACGCCTACGCGGTGCACGGCGTGAGCGGCAACCTCGGCTGGGCCGTCGCGCCCGTGTTTCTCGTGTCGATCGCGAGCGCGTTCGGCTGGAGGGTCGCGCTGGCGGCGTGCGCGCTGGTGTTCGCGGGTGCCTGGACGCTCGCGTGGTGGCACCGGCACGAGCTCGCGGGGCGCGACGCCGCGGGCGACGCGTTGCGCGAAGCCCCCGGGCCCGCCGGCCCCGCGGCGGCCGCGCCGCCCGGCGAGAGGGCGCTCGAGCCGGCCCTGTCCGGCGGCTTCGCGTTCCTGCGCCTCCCGGCGGTCTGGATGAGCTTCGGGTTCTTCTTCGCCGCCGCGGGCGCGCTCTCGGGCGTGCAGAGCTTCGCGCCCGAAGCCGCGCGCCAGCTGCACGGCGTGCCGATCGCGATGGTGGCCGCCTGCCTGAGCGCCTACATGCTCGCCGGCGCCGGGGGAATGATCTTCGGCGGCTTCATCGCGTCCGACCCCAGTCGAGCCGAGCGGATGATCACCTTCGGATTCGGTTCCGCGGCGGTGCTCGCGATGCTGGTGGGCGTCGTGAGCTGGCCGGGCTGGATGATTCCGGTGCTGTTCGCGCTGATCGGCTTCGGCACCGGCACCGCGGGGCCTTCGCGCGACCTGCTCGTGCGCCGCGCCACGCCGCCCGGCGCCACCGGGCGCGTCTACGGCATGGTCTACTCGGGGCTCGACGCCGGGGCGGCGATCGCGCCGGCGATCTTCGGCGCGTTGATGGACGCCGCGCACCCCGGGGCGGTGTGGGTCGGCATCGCCGCGTTCCAGGCGCTGATCATCGTGGGCGCGCTCAACGTTGGCCGCGTGACGTCGGCGCGCGCCGTGGTGCCGAGCGCTTGAGCGACCTGTTCGACCAGTCGCCCGCTTCGGCGCGCGCGTCCAGCGACAACGGCCCGCGCGAGAGCGCGACCCAGGTCCCGCTCGCGGAATCGATGCGCCCGCGTTCGCTCGACGAGGTGATCGGGCAGCAGCACCTGCTCGGCGCCGGAAAGCCGCTTCGCGTGGCCTTCGAGACGCGCCGCGCGCACTCGATGCTGCTGTGGGGGCCGCCGGGCGTGGGCAAGACCACGCTCGCGCGGCTGATGGCCGACGCGTTCGACGCGCAGTTCATCGCGATCTCGGCCGTTCTGGGCGGCGTGCGCGACATTCGCGACGCGGTCGCGGCCGCCGAGGCCGCGCGCGCGCGGGGTCGCGCAACGATCCTCTTCGTCGACGAGGTCCACCGCTTCAACAAGGCCCAGCAGGACGCCTTCCTGCCGCACGTGGAGAGCGGGCTCGTGACCTTCATCGGCGCCACCACCGAGAACCCGTCGTTCGAGGTCAACGGTGCGCTGCTCTCGCGTGCGCGCGTGTACGTGCTGCGCGCGCTCGAGCCCGACGACCTGCGCGCGCTGTTCGACCGCGCGCTCGAGCGCCTGGGCGATGGCGCGCCCGCGTTCGAGCCCGACGCGCGCGAGCGCCTGGTCGCTTCGGCCGACGGCGACGCGAGGCGGCTGCTCAACGCGATCGAGGTCGTGGCGCAGGCGGCGCGCGCGCAGGGCGAGGCGAGGGTGGACGCGGCGTTCCTGGAGGCCGCGCTGAGCCAGGACCTGCGGCGCTTCGACAAGGGCGGCGACGCCTTCTACGACCAGATCTCGGCGCTGCACAAGACGGTGCGCGGCTCGCACCCCGACGCGGCGCTGTACTGGCTTTGCCGGATGCTCGACGGGGGCGCCGACCCGCGCTACCTCGCGCGCCGGATCATCCGGATGGCGAGCGAGGACGTTGGCCTGGCGGACCCGCGCGCGCTGCGCATCGCGCTCGACGCGGCCGAGGTCTACGAGCGCCTGGGCTCGCCCGAGGGCGAACTCGCGCTCGCGCAGGCGGTGCTCTACATGGCGAGCGCGGCCAAGTCCAACGCCGCCTACCTCGCCTACGGCGAGGCGCGCGAGTTCGTGCGCGCGCACGGCTCCGACCCCGTGCCCGCGCACCTGCGCAACGCGCCCACCGCGCTGATGAAGGCGCTGGGGCACGGGCGCGCGTACCGCTACGCGCACGACGAGCCCCAGGGCTACGCCGCGGGCGAGACCTACATGCCCGAGGGGCTCGAGGAGCCTTCGTTCTATCGCCCCACCGATCGCGGCCTCGAGGCCCGGATCCGCGACAAGCTCGCGTGGCTGCGCTCGCTCGACGAGGCGCCCTGAGCCGCCTGCCCTGATACGATCTCGGCCACGCACGCGCCGGGCACGGCGCTGCGGTCGCGACTTCGCCGCGACCGCGCGCCGGCCCCCCGAAACACTTCTTCGCCCGTCAACGCCCAGATGCTAGACCTGCAACTTCTTCGCAAGGACATCGATTCGGTCGCGGCGCGGCTCGCGAGTCGCGGCTTCGAGCTCGACACCGGCGCGTTTCGCGCGCTCGAGGCCGAGCGCAAGGCGGTGCAGGTGCGCGCCGAAGACCTCCAGGCCCGGCGCAACGCGCTCTCGAAGAGCATCGGCGCGTTGAAGGCGAAGGGCGAGGACACGTCGGCCGTGATGGCCGAGGTGGCCGGCCTGGGCAGCGAGCTCAAGCGCGCCACCGAGCAAAACGATGCGATCCAGGCGCGCCAGAGCGACTGGCTGCTGTCGCTGCCGAACCTGCCGCACGAATCGGTGCCGCACGGGCGCTCGGCCGAGGAGAACGTCGAGGTGCGCCGCTGGGGCGAGCCGCCCGCGCTCGGCTTCGAGCCTCGCGACCACGTCGACGTGGGCGCGCCGCTGGGGCTCGATTTCGAAGCGGGCGCCAAGCTCTCCGGTGCGCGCTTTTCGGTGATGCGCGGGCCGGTGGCGCGGCTGCACCGCGCGCTTTCGCAATTCATGCTCGACCTGCACACGCGCGAGCACGGTTATACCGAGTGCTACACGCCCTACATCGTCAACGCCGAGACGCTGCGCGGCACGGGCCAGCTGCCCAAGTTCGGCGACGACCTGTTCTCGGTGGCCAAGGGCGGCGAGCAGGGGCCCGCGGATGCGCTCTACCTGATCCCCACCTCCGAGGTCTCGCTCACGAACCTCGTGCGCGGCGAGATCCTCGCCGAGAGCGCGCTGCCGCTGCGCCTGACCGCGCACACGCCGTGCTTTCGCTCCGAGGCCGGCTCGTACGGCAAGGACACGCGCGGCATGATCCGCCAGCACCAGTTCGACAAGGTGGAGATGGTGCAGGTCGTCTCGCCCGAGGTCTCGTACGAAGCGCTCGAGCAGATGGTGGGGCACGCCGAGCGCGTGCTCCAGTCGCTCGGCCTGCCGTATCGCGTGATGCTCCTGTGCACCGGCGACATGGGCTTCGGCGCCGCCAAGACCTACGACCTCGAGGTCTGGCTGCCGGCGCAGAACACGTACCGCGAGATCTCGTCGATATCGAACTGCGAGGCGTTCCAGGCGCGGCGCATGCAGGCGCGGGTGCGCAACGCGCAGGGCAAGACCGAGCTCGTGCACACGCTGAATGGTTCGGGCCTCGCGGTGGGGCGCACGCTGGTCGCGGTGCTGGAAAACTACCAGAACGTCGACGGCTCGGTCACGGTGCCCGAGGTGCTGCGCGGCTACATGGGCGGGGTCGAGTCGCTCAAGCCCTGATCGCGTGTTGCCAGCGCCTGTCGCAACGAGCGCCGCGCACCGATCGAGGATTCGCGCTTTGCTATAATCGCCGGCTTCGATCGCGGAGAGGTGGCAGAGTGGTCGAATGCGCCGGACTCGAAATCCGGTTTACGGTTTCACCGTAACGTGGGTTCGAATCCCACCCTCTCCGCCAGAAGGCAAGCAAAACTGGCCCGGCTCGACGAAATCGCCGAGCGTGCCGATCCGCTCAATGCCGAACTCGAACGTGTCGGCGCCCAGAACGCCGAGCTGACATCCGGGCCAACGATGCGTTCGCGCTCGCCGTGGACGACTGCGTGACCGACATCGACACCGTCTCCGACCTCGTGGCTGCGCGGCTCCTGATCGAAGATCGCAGCTGACAATCATGCGCATGGCGCAGGTGGTGACATCCAGCTACGGCTGGCTGAAGTCCTCCTCGAAAAACTCCAGGGGCTTGCGTTCCCCCGACGCACGCAGCTGCGCTTCGTTCGAGCGCAGCTCGACACGCCGGATCTTGCCCGAGATGGTCTTGGGCAGGTCGTTGGTGAACTCGATGCGCCGGATCCGCTTGTAGGGGGCGAGCTTGTCCTTCAGGAACGCAAACAACTGCCCGGCCAGCGCGCGGTCGGGCTGGAATGCGGGGCCGACGGTGACAAATGCCTTGGGCACCTCGAAACGCACGCTCTCGGGGCTGGGCACCACGGCCGCCTCGGTCACGGCGTCGTGCTCCAGCAACGCGCTTTCGAGTTCGAACGGGCTGATGCGGTAGCCGGACGACTTGAACACGTCGTCGCTGCGGCCGACGAACGTGATGTAGCCATCCGCGTCCTGCACTGCCACGTCGCCGGTGTGGTAGTAACCGTCTCGCATCGACTCCAGGTTGCGCTCCGGCGAGCCGTCATAACGGTCCATCAGCCCCAGCGGCCGGGCCGCCAGGTCGATGCAGACCTCACCTTCGAGCGCCGGTTTGCCGTCCACGTCCAGCAGCACGATCGGGTAGCCCGGCAGCGGCTTGCCCATCGAGCCCGGCTTGACCTTCTGCCCCGGTGCATTGCCGATCTGGCACGTGGTCTCGGTCTGGCCATACCCATCGCGCAGGGTCAGGCCCAGGCCCTGCTGCACCTGTTCGAGAATTTCCGGATTCAGTGGCTCCCCCGCGCCGAGCAGCGCGCGCAGCCTGAGCCGGTCGCGGTAGCTGGCAAGGTCTTCCTGGATCAGCAGCCGCCAGACGGTGGGCGGCGCGCAAAACGAGGTAACCGCCTTGTCGACCAGCGTCGACAGCAGGTGCTTCGCATTGAAGCGCGCCGTGTTCGCGATGAAGATGCATGCCTCGGCGTTCCATGGTGCAAAAAAACAGCTCCAGGCGTGTTTGGCCCAGCCCGGCGAAGCGATCGTCATGTGGATGTCGCCGCGCTGCAGCCCGGTCCAGTACATGGTGGACAGATGCCCCACGGGATAACTCTGGTGGGTGTGCAGCACCAGCTTGGGTTTGGACGTCGTGCCCGATGTGAAATACAGCAGCATCGGATCGGTCGCCATCGTCGGGCCATCGGCGGTGAAGTCCGAGGCGTGTGTTTGCGCATCGGCGAAATCGTGCCAGCCCGCCACGGCGGGGCCGACGCAAATACGCGTGAAATCCCCGGGCAGCCCCGCGAACTTCGGTACCTGGGCACTGTCGACGACGACATGGCGCACCTGGCCGCGGTCCAGGCGATCGCGCAGGTCATCGGGGGTCAGCAGGCTGGTGGCCGGAATCAGCACCGCGCCGAGCTTGATCGCCGCCAGCATGGTCTCCCACAGGGCCAGCTCATTGCCCAGGATCATGAGCATGCGGTCGCCGCGTCGCACACCCAGGTCGCGCAACAAGTTCGCCACGCGATTCGAGCCCTGTGCCATCTGCGCGAACGAAAGGCGCTGCTCGGAGCCATCCTCGCCGACGATCCACAGCGCGCTCTGGTCGTTGCCGCGGGCCATGGGGTCGAAGTAGTCCAGCGCCCAGTTGAAGCGCTCCAGCCTCGGCCATTCGAACGCGCGCGCGCGGGTCAGGTCGGTTCGGTGCTGCCACAGGAAATCGCGCGCCGCCAGAAAATCGTGTGCTTCGTTCATGCCGGTTCCATTGATTGACGGTTGTCGAGGCAGCTGCCCCTGCGGGGCCAGCGCTGCGCAATCGGTCTCACGTGTGTTCCGCGGGTGCTGCCGACATCGGGAACGGCAGCACCCGGATGTCGGCGCCCGCAGGCCCGAGTATGCGCCGCACGTCGACGGGCTCCCAGCAGCGACAGGGCCGCTCGATGCCCCAGCAGATTGCGCCGCACATGCAGCAGATGTCCGCTCGCCAACGCCCTGGCCTGCACCGGGTCCCGCCCGACGCCTTCCTCGAGTGCGGCATCCTCGCGCACGGCTTCCCGAGGCTTCGCTGCCGCGAGTGCGGGCACGACGAGCTGCTGGCGTTCAGCTGCAAGCGGCGCGGGTTGTGCCCCTCGTGCGGCGCGCGGCGCATGTCGCAGACCGCGTCGCACCCGGTGGGTCACGTCATCCCGCATGTTCCGGTGCGGCAGTGGGTGTTGTCGCTGCCGATACCGCTGCGCCGCCTATCCGGTGTGCGACCTCGAGACATGGGTCACGGGTTTGCGCTGGCAACGAATGCTCGGGGCTGGCTTGACCCACCATTGCCCCCGCTGCTAAAAGGGAAGCCCTCTTCGTCCCGGCCCCAGCCTCCCTCCATGGATCACGTCCTGCATCTGGCCTGCCTCGTGTGCGGGCGGGTGCACGCTCCCGCCGAAGTCGCCTACGTCTGCCCCGACCACGGCAACGAAGGCATCCTCGACGTGCGCTACGACTACGAGCTGATCGGCAAGCGGATATCGCGCGCGACGCTGGCCGGCGATCCCGACCCGACGATCTGGCGATACAAGCCGCTGCTTCCGGTCGAGCCCGAGGCCGCGGTGCCGCCGCTCACGGTCGGGGGGACGCCCCTGTACGAAGCGCCTCGGCTGGCCGCGACCGTCGGCCTGCGCAAGCTGTGGGTCAAGGACGAAGCCCGCCAGCCGAGCGCCTCGTTCAAGGACCGCGCCAGCGCGATCGCGGTCGTCAGGGCGCGAGCGCAAGGCGCCGAGGTGATCACCACCGCCAGCACCGGCAACGCGGCCGCCGCGCTCGCCGGGCTGTGCGCCAGCGTCGCCCAGGAGAACGTCATTTTCGTGCCGGCGGCGGCACCGCCGGCCAAGGTGGCGCAGCTGCTCGCCTACGGTTCGCGGGTGGTGCTGGTCGAAGGCAGCTACGACCAGGCCTTCGAGCTCTGCCTCGCCGCGGCCGCCGAGTACGGCTGGTACAACCGCAATACCGGCTACAACCCCTACATGACCGAAGGCAAGAAGACCGCCAGCTACGAGATCTGCGAGCAACTCGGCTGGGACGCGCCCGACGCGGTCTTCGTCGGGGTCGGCGACGGCTGCATCATCGGCGGACTGCACAAGGGCTTGCGCGACCTGCTGGCGCTCGGCTGGATCGACCACATCCCCCGGCTCTACGGGGTGCAGGCGCTCGGCAGCTCGTTCCTGCTGCAGGCGTGGCAGAGCGGCGAGGACGTCCTGACGAAGGCGCCGGCGCCGGCCGAAACGGTGGCCGACTCGATCAGCGCCGGATTGCCGCGCGACCGGCTCAAGGCGATGGCGGCGGTGCGCGACACCGGCGGCGCGTTCATCGGCGTCTCGGACGACGAGATTCTCGCCGCGATCCCGGCGCTGGCACGCGGCTCGGGGGTATTCGCCGAGCCGGCCGCTGCCGCCGCCTGGGCGGGCTGCGTGCGGGCCGCCGAACGCGGGTTGGTCGGTGCCGACGAGCGCGTGGTGGTCGTCAGCACCGGCAGCGGGCTCAAGGACATCGCCAACGTGCGCAAGGCGGTCGCGGCGGTCGGACCCGACCCGCTGACGGTGAAACCCGACATCGACGCGTTGCGGGCGGCGTTGGCGGCTCGCTGACTCGCCCGTGCGGCGCGGCAAAATGATGGTCTTCCATTGCCTCCCATCACCTGCCCACAGGCAAGGGGCGCTGATTTCCTGCCAACAAGATCAACCGGAGTTTTCATGATCGACCTGAGCATCAACGAGAAGGGCCTCGCCGGGGCCGCGCGGCGGGCGCGCGAGCGCGGCATCGTGGTCCCGACCCTGCGCCAGATGCAGGACCCGTCGCGGATCCCCGCGGAGGTCGTCGCCAGGCTGGCCGACGTCGGCCTGTGGGACCTCAACCCGATCAACCTCTTTCGGATCAGCTGGCGCAACCAGCCAGTGGCCAGGGGCGGGGCGTTCGGCGACGTCAACGTGATGGTGCTGCCGCCCGAACTCACCGGTGTGCAGGCGCGCATCGCGGTGCTGGTGGGCAAATGGTTCCCGACCGGCGCCCACAAGGTCGGCGCCGCCTTCGGTTGCCTTGCACCGCGGCTCGTCACCGGCCAGTTCGACCCCACCACCCAGAAGGCGGTGTGGCCGTCGACCGGCAACTATTGCCGGGGCGGCGCCTACGACTCGCACCTGCTGGGCTGCGAATCGATCGCGATCCTGCCCGAGGGAATGAGCCGCGAGCGCTTCGAATGGCTCTCGAAAGTCGCCGGCGAGGTGATCAAGACTCCGGGCTCGGAGAGCAACGTCAAGGAAATCTTCGACAAGTGCTGGGAGCTGCGCAAGTCGGGCCAGGACCTGGTGATCTTCAACCAGTTCGAGGAGATGGGGAACTATCTGTGGCATTACGCGGTCACCGGCCGGGCGATGCAAGACGCTCTGGGCCAGGTGATGGGCGAAGGCGACAGGTTCCGCGGGCTGGCCCTCACCACCGGCTCGGCCGGAACGATCGCCGCCGGCGACTACCTGAAGCAACGCTTCCCGGCGAGCAAGATCGTCGCCAGCGAGGCGCTGCAATGCCCCACGCTGCTCAACAACGGCTTCGGCGCCCATCGCATCGAGGGCATCGGCGACAAGCACGTACCCTGGGTCCACAACGTCAAGAACACCGACTTCGTCACCGCCATCGACGACAACGATCCGATGGCGCTGATCAGGCTCTACAACGAGCCGGTCGGACAGGACTACCTGCGCTCGCTGGGCATTTCGGCCGACCTGATCGAACAGCTGCCGCTGCTGGGCATATCGGGGGTCGCCAACGTGCTCTCGGCGGTCAAGCTGGCCAAGTACTACGAGATGGACGCCAACGACGTGGTGCTGACGGTCGGCACCGACTCGATGGAGATGTACGGCAGCCGGATCGAGGAACTGCGCGAGGCGCACGGCGCGCTGACCACGGTCGACGCGGCGATCGCCCACCACGGCTCGATGCTCAAGCAGGGCACGGACAACATCGCCGAGCTGAGCTATCGCGACCGGCAGCGCATCCACAACCTCAAGTACTACACCTGGGTCGAGCAGCAGGGCCGCACCGTCGACGAGCTCCAGGCGCAGTGGTATGACGAAACCTACTGGACCAGCGTGCAGGGCCAGATCGACGCCGTCGACGCCGCGATCGCGGCATTCAACGCGAGGGTGGCCAACCAATGATGGACCCGACCGGCGCCCCCGCGCCGTAGTTCAAGAAGGCAGGTTTGCCAGGAGATCCGGTCCGGCCGCGCGCGTTGCGCTCGTAGCTGAGCCGGTTGCCGGCGCGTTGAACGGCTAGAATGGATCGTTGTTAAGCGCTCCCTCATCCGGCACGTCGGGGAGAAGGCAATGCGGGCCGATTCCACGCCGTTCACGCGCCGCCGCGCGGCGGCCGTTCTGGGGTGCGCGGTGCTCGCCGCGTGCGGAGGCGCCGCGGACAGGCCCGAGGTCTTGCCGTTGTGGGTGGCCACCGACGTGGCGGGCGCCGACCTCGACGGCGACGAGCGCGCGGACGTCCTGACGCTGGCGATGTACGCCGACCCGAGCGGCGTGCGAACCGGGCACCTGCTCGTATACCGGCAGACTTCGCCCGGCGTGTTCGCCGCGCCGGTGGACTACGCGATCGGCCGATACCCTTGGCGCATGGCGGTGGGCGACGTCGACGGCGACGACGCGCCCGACGTTGTCGTGGTCGACGCCGACGCGTGGAGCACGTCGCTGCTGCGCCAGGATCCGTCGCAGCGCGGGCGCCTGCTCGGCCCGCGCGAGCTGGTCGCCGGGGTCAAGAGCCACGACGTCGTGCTGGCGGATCTGAACGGCGACGGGCTGGCGGACGTCGCGGTCGGCGACGTCCGCTCGCGCCCCGGGCGGGTGGTCGTCAGTTACCAGGACTCCGCCGCGCCCGGCA
>DATCZK010000066.1:0-11050 GCA_036525975.1 Burkholderiaceae bacterium
GCCCGCGCGCCGGATGTCGCTGGTGTGGTGCGCGCTGCCGGCCGAGTGCGAGCGCCGCGCGGCGCTCGACCCCGGCGCGCTCGCGGCCGAGCTCAACGCGGCGTTCGGCGCCACGCTGGGCGAGCTGCGGATCGCCGGCGCCCCGGCGGTGGCTGCGCTGGCGCGCCGCGCGCGGCGCGCGCTCGTGCGGGGCGACCAAGCGTGGATCGGCAACGCCGCGCAAGCGCTGCACCCGGTGGCCGGCCAGGGATTGAACCTCGGGCTGCGCGACGCCTTCGAACTGGCCCGCGCGCTGGGCGATGCGGCGCACGCCGGGGGCGACCCGGCCGGCGCGCTGCAGCGCTACGCCCGCGGGCGGCGCATCGATCGCGCCGCCACGATCGGTCTGACCGACCTGCTCGCGTCGATCTTCACGGCAACGCCGCTGCGCCCGGTGCAGTCGGCCGCGCTCGCCGCACTCGACCTCGTGCCGCCGCTGCGCGCCGCCGTGGCGCGGCGCTTCATGTTCGGGCTGCGCTGAGCGCGCGACGCGCCGCCGCCGGGGCGGAGCCCGCGTCTTGCGCCGCACTGGTTGCGCCGCACTGGTTGCGCCGCACCGGTTGCACTGCATCGGTTGCGCCGCACTGGTTGCGCCGCGTGGGTTGCGCTTCGCGTGCTGCGCTGCACATTTCTTGTGCAGGAGGTTTTTCGCTAGAATTCTTCCCACGACCGGCGCGGCCCACCGCGCCGTTCTTCATTGAGCGAGCGAAACAGCGGATGCAACTCGGCCCACACACCCTGCGCAACAACGTCTTCGTTGCGCCGATGGCGGGCGTCACCGACCGGCCGTTTCGCCAGTTGTGCAAGGCGCTCGGCGCCGGCTACGCGGTGTCCGAGATGGCGGCGTCCAACCCGCGCCTGTGGGCCAGCGTGAAAACCGCGAGGCGCGTGGACCACGCCGGCGAGATGGAGCCGCGCGCCGTGCAGATCGCCGGCGCCGACCCGGCGATGATGGCCGAGGCCGCGCGCTTCAACGTCGATCGCGGCGCGCAGGTGATCGACATCAACATGGGCTGCCCGGCCAAGAAGGTGTGCCGCCAGCTCTCGGGCTCGGCGCTGATGGCCGACGAGCCGCTCGCGCTGGCGATCATCGACGCGGTGGCCAGCGCGGTGAGCGTGCCGGTCACGGTGAAGATGCGCACCGGGCCCACCCCCGAATCGCGCAACGTCGTGCGGCTCGCGCGCGCCGCGCAGTCGGCCGGCGCCGCGATGATCACCGTGCACGGCCGCACCCGCGCCTGCGGGTTCGCGGGCCGCGCGGAATACGACACGATCTCCGAGGTGCGCAGCGCGCTCGCGATCCCGGTGGTGGCCAACGGCGACATCGACAGCCCGCGCAAGGCGCGCGAAGTGCTCGAGCGCACCGGCGCCGCCGCGGTGATGATCGGGCGCGCGGCGCAGGGCCGGCCCTGGATCTTTCGCGAGATCGCGCACTTCCTCGCCACCGGCGAGGAACTCGCGCCGCCCACGCGGGCCGAGATCCACGCGCTGCTTCGCCAGCACCTGCTCGATCACTACGCCTTTCACGGCGAGTTCGTCGGCGTGCGCACGGCGCGCAAGCACGTCGGATGGTACCTTTCGTCGATGGCGGGTTGGGATCTCGCCCGCGATCGTTTCAACGCGATCGAATCGCCCGACGGGCAACTCGAAGCGATCGATCGCTTCCTCGCCGGCACGCAGGGCGCGCACGCGGATGGCTGCGCGCCCGACGCGGCCAATGACACGAAGTACGCGCGGAGACGCATCGCATGACCAAGCCACCGAACATCGACGACGCAGTCACCAGGAGCCTCGAGAAGTACTTCCACGACCTCGACGGAACGCCGCCCACCTCCATCTACGACATGGTCCTGCGCGCGGTGGAGCGTCCGATGCTCGAGGTCGTGATGCGCCGCGCCGCGGGCAACCAGCTGCGCGCGAGCGAGATGCTCGGCATCAACCGCAACACGCTGCGCAAGAAGCTGCAGCACTACAAGATGCTGTAACGAGCGTCGCCAACACCCAACGGAACCGCGTCCATGACCTCACCCTCGCTGCGCGCGCTGATCAGCGTGTCGGACAAGACCGGAATCGTCGACTTCGCCCGGGCGCTCGCCGGCCTGGGCGTGCAACTGCTGTCCACGGGCGGGACCGCGAAGCTTCTCGCGGGCGAGGGCCTGGCCGTGACCGAGGTGGCCGAGTACACGGGCTTTCCCGAGATGCTCGACGGCCGCGTGAAGACGCTGCACCCGAAGATCCACGGCGGCCTGCTCGCCCGGCGCGACGTCCCCGAGCACATGCGCACGATCGACGAGCACGGCATCGGGCGGATCGACCTGCTCGTGGTCAACCTCTACCCGTTCGAGCAGACCGTCTCGCGCCCCGATTGCAGCCTCGAGGAGGCGATCGAGAACATCGACATCGGCGGCCCGGCGATGGTGCGCTCGGCGGCCAAGAACTGGCGCGGCGTGGCGGTGCTCACCGAGGCGGGCCAGTACGCCCGGGTGCTCGAGGAACTGCGCCGCGACGGCGCCGTGTCCGAGCCCACCCGGTTCACGCTCGCGGTGGCGGCGTTCAACCGCATCGCCAACTACGACGCCGCGATCAGCGACTACCTCTCGCGCGTGCAGCCCGACGGCACCCGGACCGCGTTCGCGTCGCAGGCCAACGGCTGCTTCGTGAAGCTGCAGGACCTGCGCTACGGCGAGAACCCGCACCAGCGCGCCGCGTTCTACCGAGACCTCTATCCGGCGCCCGGTTCGCTGGTGAGCGCGCGCCAGATCCAGGGCAAGGAGCTCTCGTACAACAACATCGCCGACGCCGACGCGGCGTGGGAGTGCGTGAAGAGCTTCGACACCACCGCGTGCGTGATCGTCAAGCACGCCAACCCCTGCGGCGTGGCGCTCGGCATCGACTGCTCGCAGGCCTACGCCAAGGCATTCGCCACCGACCCCACCTCCGCCTTCGGCGGCATCATCGCGTTCAACCAGACGCTCGACGGCGCCGCCGCGCGCCAGGTGGCCAAGCAGTTCGTGGAGGTGCTGATCGCGCCCGCCTACACCCCCGAGGCGCTCGAGGTGTTCCGGGCCAAGTCGAACGTGCGCGTGCTCGAGATCTCGCTCGAGGGCGTGGACCCGGACGGTGCCAGCGCGTGGGCGCGGGGTCGCAACGCAATGGACGTCAAGCGCGTGGGCTCCGGAATGCTGATGCAGACGGCCGACAACCGCGAGCTGCGCCGCGACGAGCTCAACGTGGCCACCAAGCGCGCGCCCACTCCGCAGCAGCTCGACGACCTGATGTTCGCCTGGCGCGTGGCCAAGTACGTGAAGTCCAACGCGATCGTGTTCTGCGGCAACGGCCAGACGCTGGGCGTGGGCGCCGGGCAGATGAGCCGGATCGACTCCGCGCGCATCGCCTCGATCAAGGCGGACAACGCGGGGCAGTCGCTCCTCGGGTCGGTGGTGGCCTCCGACGCGTTCTTCCCGTTTCGCGACGGCCTCGACGTCGTCGTGGATGCCGGCGCGGTGGCGATCATCCAGCCCGGGGGCTCGATGCGCGACGACGAGGTGATCGCCGCGGCCGACGAGCGCGGCGTGGCGATGGTGTTCACCGGCGTTCGCCACTTCCGCCACTGAATGCGCATCCTCGGCATCGATCCGGGTCTGCGCGTCACCGGATTCGGCGTGATCGATGCCACCGGCACGACGCTTCGCTACGTTGCGAGCGGCGTGATCCGCATCGCCGCCGGGGCGCTGCCGCCGCGCCTGCGGACGATCCACGACGGCGTGGCCGAGGTGATCGGCCAGTACGCGCCCGAGGTCGCGGTGGCCGAGATCGTGTTCGTGAACGTCAACCCGCAATCGACGCTGCTGCTCGGGCAGGCGCGCGGCGCGGCGATCACCACGCTCGTCACGGCGGGGCTCGAGGTGCACGAGTACACGGCGCTGCAGGTCAAGAAGGCGGTGGCGGGCAGCGGGCGCGCCGCCAAGGCGCAGGTGCAGGCGATGGTGCAGCGCCTGCTCGGGTTGCCCGGCCTGCCCGGCACCGACGCCGCCGACGCGCTCGCGTGCGCGATCTGCCACGCGCACTCGGCGCGGATGGCGGGCGTGGCGGCGAGCCACTCGCCACTGGCCGCGCTGCACGGCGTGCGCGTGCGCCGCGGGCGAATGCGCTAGGGCCTGGTGTAAGCTTGCCGCGATGATCGGCCGATTGTCCGGAACGCTGCTCGAAAAGCACCCGCCCACGCTGCTCGTGGACACGAACGGCGTGGGCTACCTGGTCGACGTTCCGATGAGCACGTTCTACGACCTGCCCCCGGTGGGCGAGCGCGTGACGCTGCTCACGCAGCAGGTGGTGCGAGAGGACGCGCACCTGCTCTACGGCTTTCTCACGCCCGCCGAGCGCGACGCGTTTCGCCAGCTGATCCGCATCTCGGGCGTGGGGCCGCGCACCGCGCTGGCCGTGCTCTCGGGGATGTCGGTGGGCGACCTCGCGCAGGCCGTCACGCTGCAGGAAACCGGCCGGCTCACGCGCGTGCCGGGCATCGGCAAGAAGACCGCCGAGCGCTTGCTGCTCGAACTCAAGGGCAAGCTGGGGGCCGAGCTCG
The DNA here is from genome assembly GCA_036525975.1 of Burkholderiaceae bacterium. GTDB lineage: Bacteria > Pseudomonadota > Gammaproteobacteria > Burkholderiales > Burkholderiaceae_E > Quisquiliibacterium. The sequence continues at coordinate 4,625 of DATCZK010000066.1, forward strand.
ACGCGCACGGTCGCCAGGGCGCGGCCGACGCCGGCGCCGACGTGAGCCGGGCGCTGCTGGCGCTGGGCTACTCCGAGCGCGAAGTTGCCGCCGCCACGCGCGAGCTCGCCAAGGGCACGGGCGTGTCCGACGGCATCAGGCAAGCCCTCAAGCAGCTGGCCAAGCCGTGATCGAGCACGACCGCCTCGTCACCCCCGCCCCCGCCTCGCCCAACGAGGAGGCGATCGAGCGGGCGCTGCGGCCCAAGCGCCTCGACGAGTACGTGGGCCAGCGGCGCATCCGCGAGCAGCTCGAGATCTTCGTCACCGCCGCGCGCAACCGCGCCGAGTCGCTCGACCACGTGCTGCTGTTCGGGCCGCCGGGGCTGGGCAAGACCACGCTCGCCCACATCATCGCCGCGGAAATGGGCGTGAACCTGCGGCAGACCTCGGGGCCGGTGCTCGAGCGCCCGGGCGACCTCGCCGCGCTGCTCACCAATCTCGAGAAGAACGACGTGCTGTTCATCGACGAGATCCATCGCCTCTCGCCGGTGGTCGAGGAGATCCTGTACCCCGCGCTGGAGGATTTCCAGATCGACATCATGATCGGCGAAGGCCCGGCGGCGCGCTCGATCAAGCTCGACCTGCAGCCCTTCACGCTCGTGGGCGCGACCACGCGCGCGGGCATGCTCACCAACCCGCTGCGCGACCGCTTCGGCATCGTCGCGCGGCTCGAGTTCTACACCGACGAGGAGCTGGCGCGGATCGTCGCCCGGTCGGCCGGGTTGCTCGGCGCCTCGGTCGAAGCCGCCGGCGCGAGCGAGATCGCGCGGCGCTCGCGCGGCACGCCGCGCGTGGCCAACCGGCTGCTGCGGCGCGTGCGCGACTACGCCGAGGTGAAAGGCGACGGGAAGATCGACGCGAAATCGGCCGACGCCGCGCTCGCGATGCTCGACGTCGACTCCGCCGGCTTCGACGTGATGGATCGCAAGCTGCTGCTGGCGGTGATCGAGAAGTTCTCCGGAGGCCCGGTGGGGGTGGACAACCTCGCCGCCGCGATCAGCGAGGAGCGCGACACGATCGAGGACGTGCTCGAACCCTACCTGATCCAGCAGGGCTTCCTGCAGAGAACGCCGCGCGGTCGCATCGCGACGCTCGCCGCCTACCGCCACTTCGGCATCGTCGCCCCGGGCGCGCAAGGCGCGAGCGAGCTCTGGGCGGCCGGCGACGGCGCGTGACCGCGCCGGCGAACCAGCGCAGCGTCCCGTGAGCGAACGCCAGATCAGCCTGCCCGACGCGGCGAGCGCGCCGCCCCCGGCGTTCGAGATGCGCGTGCGCGTCTACTACGAGGACACCGACGCCGGCGGCATCGTCTACTACGCCAACTACCTGCGCTACTTCGAGCGGGCGCGCACCGACTGGCTGCGCGGGCTGGGGGCGGTGCACACCGACATCGACGCCGCCCACGGGATGGTGTTCGTCGTGAAGGACATGGCGATCGACTACGTGGCGCCGGCGCGCCTGGACGACGAGCTGATCGTGGACGTGCGCGTGCTCGAGGCGCGCCGCGCGTCGCTGCGGCTGGCGCAATTTGCGCGCGATGCCGCCAGCGACGCCGCCCGGGTGATATCTTCGGTGCGCGTTGCCGCCGTCGACCGCGCGAGCGGCCGCGCCACCGGTTTCCCGCGCTGGCTCTCGCAGGCCATCGCGCCCACCCACTGACGCCAGGGAGTCTGAGCGCTTGCACACCGACATGTCGATCGTCTCGCTGGTGCTCAACGCGAGCGTCCTGGTCCAGCTCGTGATGGCGCTGCTCGTGCTCGTCTCGGTGGCGTCGTGGACGACGATCTTTCGCAAGTGGTACCAGATCCGCGACGCGCGCAACGCAACCGACGAGTTCGAGGCCGACTTCTGGAAGGATCGCGACCTCGGCGCGCTGTTCCAGCAACTGCGCGAAGGCAAGCGCGACAGCGGCGCGCTCGCTCGCATCTTCGAGTCGGGGATGGCCGAGTTCCTCAAGACGCGCCAGCAGAAGCCGGGCGAGGTGGCGGCCATGCTCGACGGCGCGCGCCGCTCGATGCGCGCGGCCTACCAGCGCGAGATGGACGCGCTGGACGCGAGCCTCGCGTTTCTCGCGTCCACCGGGTCGGTGAGCCCCTACATCGGCCTGTTCGGAACGGTCTGGGGGATCATGAACGCGTTTCGCGGGCTGGCCAACGTGCAGCAGGCCACGCTGGCGGCGGTGGCGCCAGGCATCGCCGAGGCGCTGGTGGCCACGGCGATCGGTCTGTTCGCGGCCATTCCGGCGGTGGTCGCGTACAACCGGTTCGCGCACGACATCGACCGCCTGTCCACGCGCTTCGACACCTTCGTCGACGAATTCATGAACATCCTGCAACGGCAGGCGCGCTGACATGCCTTCGGTGTCGGACCGCGATCGCGGCAAGGGCAGGCGCCTGGTCAACGAAATCAACGTGGTGCCCTACATCGACGTGATGCTGGTTCTGCTCGTGATCTTCATGGTCACGGCGCCGCTGCTGCCGCCAGGGGCGATCGAACTGCCCAGCGCCGGCAAGAGCACCGCGCCGCCCGACGCCTACATCGAGGTGATCGTGCGCGCCGACGGCGATCTGAGGCTCAGGAGCGTGAACCGCGGCGACAGCGAGGAAGTGCGCATCGCTCGCCGCGACCTCGCCGCCAGGATCGGCCCGCTGCGCGCGGGCGCCGACCTGCCGGTGGTGATCAGCGCCGACAAGGCCGTGCGCTACGAGTCGGTGATCGAGGTGATGAGCGAGCTGCAGCGAATGAACGTGAGCCGCGTGGCGCTGATGGTGAAGCCTGGCACATGACGATGTGCCCGCTGTGCACGACCGAGCGGAGCGCCAGGCCGTGAACGACGCCGCGCTCGCGCTCGAGCCGCGCGCCGTGCCGCCCGGCATGCGCCACGGCGCGCGCTCGTTCGCGTTCGCGATCGCCGTCCACCTGCTGCTGGTGCTGATGCTGGTGGTGGGCGTGAGCTGGCAGTCTCAGCGCCCGGTGGCCGTGCAGGCGGAGTTGTGGACGCCCGCGATGGTGGCGCCCGCCGAACCGCGGGTTGTCGAGCGCGCGCCGGTGCCGCCGGCGCCCAAGCCCGCGCCTCCCGTGACCGAGACGCCGCCGCCCGCACCGGCACCCGCCCCTGCGCCCGCGCCTGTCCCGGAGGCGCCCCCCGCGATCAAGCCGGACATCAAGACCGAGCAGCGCAAGGAGCGCGAACGCCTCGAGGCCGAGAAGCTCGAGGCCGAGCGGGAACGCAGGGCCGCCGAGGAGCGGCGGCTGGCCGAGGAGAAGCGCCTCGCCGAGGAGAAGCGCATCGCCGAGGAGAAGCGCATCGCCGAGGAGAAGCGTGCGGCCGAGGCGAAGCGTGCGGCCGAGGAGAAGAAGGCGGCCGAAGCGAAGAAGCTCGCCGAGGCGAAGAAGGCCGAGCAGGAGCGCAAGGCGGCGGAGGCGAAGAAAGCGGCCGAAGCGAAGAAGCTCGCCGAGGCGAAGAAGGCCGAGGCCGCGAAGAAGGCCGCCGAAGCCAAGAAGCTCGCCGAAGCCAGGCAGGCGGAGGAAGCGAAGAAGCTCGCCGAAGCCGAGGCGGCCGCGCAGGAGGCGAGGCACGAGCAGTACGTGCGCCAGCTCCTCAACCAGGCCGGCAAGGCCTCCGAGCGCGCGCCCAACGCCGCGCCGATGGGGGCGGCGAGCGGCGCGTCGTCGGGGGGCGCCACGGGCGCCGCCGAGGGCGAGTACATCGGGCGACTGTCCTCGCTGCTGCGCGCCAACACCGTGTTCGCGATCCCGACCAACCTGCAGGGCAACCCCAAGGCCACGTTCCTGGTGTCGGTGCGCCCCGACTGCTCGATCGACAAGGTTCGCCTCACGCGCTCGAGCGGCGTTCCCGCCTGGGACGAAGCCGCCGAGCGTGGCATCAAGCGCACCGACCCGCTGCCGCGAAAGCCCGACGGGACCTGCCCGCGCGAACTCGAGATCGTGCGCGGCCCGCGCGACGAGCGGTGACCCGATCCCGCGCTCGTTATAATCGCCCGATGGCATCTCGGCGCACCACTCTCGCGCGGCTGCTCGCGGCGGTCGCGGCCACGGCGCTCGCGCCCCCGGGCGGCGCGTTCGCCCAGATGCGCGTGGACGTCTCCGGGGTGGGAGCGGCCCAGTACCCGATCGCGGTCGCCGACTTCGTCAACAACGACGGCGCGCCGATCAGCGTCACCGACGTCGTGCGCGGCGACCTCGCGCGCAGCGGCGTGTTCCGCCTGATCGACCCGAGGGCGGCGCTTTCCGAGGTGGCCGCGCTCGACTTCGCCGGGCTTCGCGCGCGCGGCGCCGACGCGGCGCTCACCGGCTCGGTGGCGCGGCTCGCCGACGGCCGTTACGACGTTCGGTTTCGCCTCAGCGACGTGGTTCGCCAGGCCTCGCTCGGCGGCGAGTCGGTGCTGGCCTCGGCGAACGACCTTCGCTACGCCGGGCACCGCGTGGCCGACTGGGTGTTCGAGAAGCTCACCGGCGAGAAGGGCATCTTCTCCACGCGCATCGCGTTCGTGTCCAAGCAGGGCACCCGGCACCGGCTCAACGTGGCCGACTGGGACGGCGAGAACGTGCTCACGCCGCTCGATTCGGCCGAGCCGATCATCTCGCCGTCGTGGTCGCCCGACGGCAGCCGGCTGGCCTACGTTTCGTTCGAGAGCAGGAAGCCGGTCGTGTACGTGCACGCGCTCGCCAGCGGCAAGCGCACCGCGGTGGCCAACTTCCGCGGCAGCAACAGCGCGCCCGCGTGGTCGCCCGACGGGAGCACGCTCGCGGTGGCGCTCACGCGCGACGGCCTGTCGCAGATCTACCTGGTGAACTCCGACGGCAACGGCGCGCCGCGCAGGCTCACGACGTCTGCGGGCATCGACACCGAGCCGGTGTTCTCCACCGACGGCCGCAGCCTCTATTTCACCTCCGATCGCGGCGGGTCGCCGCAGATCTACCGGATGCCGGTCACGGGCGGCGACCCGGTGCGGATCACGTTCTCGTCGCCGTACAACGTGAGCCCGCGCGTGAGCCCCGACGGGCGCGCGCTCGCCTTCGTCACGCGCCGCGACGGCCGCTTCCTGATCGCGGCGAAGAACATCGCCGACGGCACCGAGCAGCTGATCTCCGACGGCGGGCGCGAGGAGTCGCCGAGCTTCTCCCCGAACGGGCGCTGGATCATGTACGCCACCCAGTCCGGCGGGCGAGACTCCCTGATGGCCGTCTCGGTCGACGGCCGCGTGAAGCAGCGGCTCACCTCGGCGCTGGGCGACATCCGCGAGCCGACCTGGGGGCCGTTCCCGAAGTGACCCTGTTGCGCGCCAGGCGGTTCCGGCGCGCTGGTTTTTTTCAGCCGTGCGCGACGCGCGCGGCAATTTGAAAGGAGAAACGATGACCCGAACCATGCGACTGCTCCTCGCCGCGGGCTGCGCGCTCGCGATCGCAGGATGTGCCTCGAGCGTGAAGCTCGACGAAGGCGCCACCGCGCCGATCGACGACAAGTCGGCCGCCGCGAAGGCGGGTGCCGGCGCCGCGGGCGCCGCGGGGGCCGGCGCCGGCGCGACTGCCGGCGCGGCGGGCGCCGGATCGGCCGACAGCCGGCAGATCGCCCAGGTGACGGCGCCGGCCAAGGATCCGCTGACCGACCCCGCGAGCCCTCTCGCCAAGCGCAGCGTCTACTTCGACTTCGACAGCTTCACCGTGCGCGACGACTTCCGCGCCACGATCGAGGCGCACGCGCGGTTCCTGGTGTCGAACCCGCAGCGCCGCGTGGTCGTGCAAGGCAACGCCGACGACCGCGGCAGTCGCGAGTACAACCTGGCGCTCGGCCAGAAGCGCGCCGAGGCGGTGCGCAAGGCGCTGGCCGCGCTGGGCGTGGCCGAGAACCAGGTCGAGGCGGTGAGCTTCGGCGAGGAGAAGCCGCGCGCCACCGGCGCCGACGAGGCCTCGTGGGCCGAGAACCGTCGCGCCGACCTGGTGTACTAGTGAAGCCGGGTCTGCACGCGCTCGCCGCCGCCGCGGCGGTGCTCGCCGGCGCGCTCGCCGCCGCGCCCGCGCACGCGCTGTTCGAAGACGACGAGGCGCGCAAGGCGATCATCGAGTTGCGCGGCCGGGTGGAGCTGCAGAACCGCGACACGAAGGCGCGCCTCGAGGAGATCGCGCTGATGATCGAAGCGCGAACCAAGGAGCTCGCCGAGCGGCTCGACCGGCTCGAGCAGATGGCGCGCGGCCAGCTCGAGCTGCAGAGCCAGATCGACGCGATGCGCCAGGAGCTCGACTTCGCGCACCCGATGCAGCTCGAGAACATCAACCCACGCACGCGGCTCCAGGTCGGCTTCGAGTGGGGGATCCCCGACTACATGAACCTCATCGGGGACTACGAGCACCAGTTCGTCCGGCA
>DATCZK010000067.1:0-28596 GCA_036525975.1 Burkholderiaceae bacterium
GAGGAGGTCCTGCGGCGCGCCCTGCGCGTCGAGCGCGCGGCCGTGGCGCGCCGCGACCTCGGCGCCGGCCTGGTGCAGCGCCTCGCGCGTGGCGCAGGCGGCGAACGCGTTCATCGCGCTGCACACCTCTTCGAGCGAGGCCTCGCCGCGGATGTCGCGCTCGGCCAGCGCCATGATCAGGCACTGGCGCAACTGGCGCAGCCCGCGCGCGACGCCGGCGCCGGCGGCATCCGGGTCGGCACCCGAGGCGCGATGCTCCAGCGCGCTCGCCAGCGCCGCCGCGCCCGCCCGCTCGATCGACGCCGCGTCGATCGGCCGCGCGATCAGCGCGTCGAGCAGCGCGACGCGCGCAACGCCCGCTTCGCCCTGCGACTCGATCGCGGCGAGCGACCTGCGGAAGTATCCGGAAAACTCGTGCGCGCGGTAAGTCATGGGTCTCGGGTGTCGGCCGGCCAGATCGGAACGGGTATCCTAACGGAGCCGTTGCGAACACGAGGATGCGCCCGCGGGCCCGATCACAGTGCGGTATCTCTCAGCCCTGGTCCGATTGCACAGGCTCGGGCCGATCATCGCTGGCGCGCTGCTCGCGGCGCTGCTCTCCGCCTATTTCGTGGCCGGCCTCGCCTACCTGGGCCTGCGCCACTACGTCTGGCCGCGCCTGGACGACTGGCGCCCGGTCCTCACCGAGCGGCTGAGCGCGCTGGCCGGCCGCCCGGTGGAGATCGGGCGGATCGAAACCGGTTTCGAGGGGCTGCTGCCGCGCCTGACCGTGCACGCGCTCGCGGTGTGGGACGAGCACGGCGCGCCGGTGCTCACGGTGCCGCGCGCCACCGCGATCGTCTCGCCCCGGACCTTGCTCGATCGCGAGCTGCGGCTCTCGGTGCTGCAGTTCGAGCGCCCGTCGATCCGCGTGGAGCGGCTCGAGTCGGGGCGCTTGCGTGTCGCCGGGCTCGAACTCGATCCCGATGCGCCGGACGACGGCAGCGCGCTCGCGGCGCTGATGTCGCAGCGCAGGATCCTGATCCGCGAAGCGTCGATCGACTACCTCGACCGGCCGCGCGCGATGCGCGCAACGCTCGAGGCGATCGACCTCACGCTCGGCAGCGTCGGGCGCAGGCACCGCGGCGCCGTGCGCATCGGCGCGCCGGGCCCGGGCTGGGAGCGCGCGCACGTCGCGTTCGAGTTCTACCGCGAGCCGCGCTCGCGTCCGGCCGACTGGAGGGCCTGGCGCGGCAACGCCTACGCCGGGGTCCAGGGCGCAGATGCCGCGGCCTTCACGGCGTTCCTGCCCGACGCGCCCGCGCTCGAGAGCGCGCGCGGGGAGTTCAAGGTCTGGCTGGGGTTCGACAACGGGCGCCCGCAGGATCTTCGCGTGAAGGCCGACGCCAGCGACCTTCGCTGGCGCGCCGGCGAGCGGACGATCGAGCTGCGTTCGCTCGACGCCGACATCGAGGGGCGCGCCGAGGGCGCGGGGTACGCGCTGCGGGTGCAACGTCTGCAAGCCGTCGACGCCGGCGGTTTCCGGGTGGCCGCGCTGGGCGAGCAGCAGGTGGCGCTCGACGCGAACGGCGCGCCGGTGTCGGCGCGCGGGTCGGTGGCCGGCTTCGACGCGGCCGACGCGCTCGCGTTCGCGCGCCGCCTGCCGCTCTCGCCCGGGGCGCGCGAAGCGATCGCGAAGCTCAGGGTCTCCGGCCGGGTCGCGGCGCTGTCGGGCAGCTGGACGGCCGGCGCCGCGAAGCCCTTCGAGGTTTCGCTCGACTTCGAGCGCCTCTCGTTCCGCTACGGCGAGGCGCCGCCCCCCGACCCGGTGCGCCCGGTGCCCGCCATGCCCTGGTTCGAGAACCTGTCGGGCCAGGCCCGCATCGACCCGGACGGCGGCGAGCTGCGCGTGAACGCCCAGCGCGCGACGCTCGCCTTTCCCGGCGTGTTCGCCGAGCCCGCGGTGCCGCTCGACACGCTTCGCTCCCAGGCCCGATGGACGATCGCGCGCGCCGGCGACAAGCCGGTCGTGGCGGTGGAGATCGCCGAACTCCGATTCGCGAACGCCGACGCGGCCGGCGTCATCTCGGGCACCTACCGCAGCGGCGGCAAGGGGCCGGGCATCGTCGAGCTGGGCGGAAAGCTCGAGCGGGCCGACGTGCGCTCGGTCGCGCGCTACCTCCCGCTGCGCATCAACCCGAAGGTTCGCGACTGGGTGCGCAGCGCGGTCACCACCGGCACCTCCGACGACGTGCGCTTCAGGCTTCGCGGCGACCTGGCCGACTTCCCCTATCGTTCGGCCGACGACGGCGAGTTTGCGATCACCGGGCGCGTGGTCGACGGCACCCTCGCGTACGCGCCCGACTGGCCCTCGATCGAGAAGTTCCAGGGCACGCTTGCGTTCGAGCGCGCGGGCATGCGCATCCAGATGCGATCGGGCAAGGTGTTCGACGTGGCGCTGGGCGCCACGCAGGCCGCGATCGCCGACTTCGCCGATCCGATGCTTCGCATCGAGGGTTCCGGCGAGGGGCCCGCCTCGGACATGTTGCGCTTCGTCAGCGAAAGCCCGGTGGCGACCCGGATCGACGATTTCACCCGCGACGCGCGCGCGAGCGGCGCGGCGCGGCTGCAGCTCAGGCTCGCGCTCCCGCTCGGCCAGCTCGAGCGCTCCACCGTGGCCGGCGCGGTCAGGTTCCAGGGCAACGACCTGCGCATCGACAACACGATCCCGCCGCTGGCCAACGTGTCGGGCGCGCTCGAGTTCACCGAGCGCGCGCTCGCGCTGCGCGCGGTGCAGGCGCGCTTCCTGGGCGGCGAGATCAGGATCGACGGCAGCACGCCCGAGCCCGGCAGGTTCCAGATCCGCGCCGAAGGGCGCGCCACCGCGCAGGGCATGCGCTCGGTGGTCGACAACCCGCTCACGCAGGCGCTGAGCGGGGAGGCTTCGTACCGGGCTTCGATCGACGTGCTTCGCCGCGCCGCGTCGGTGCGCATCGAATCCGACCTCAGGGGGATCGCCTCGTCGCTGCCGCCACCCTTCGCCAAGGCGGCGCAGGCGCAGTGGCCGCTCGTGGTGCAGACGGTTGCCGACGCGCCGCCCGACCCCGACGCGCGCCCCGCGCGCGACACGATCCGCGTCACGCTGCGCGACGCGCTTCGCGACACGATCGGGCTCGTGGTGGAGCGGGTGCGCAGCCCGAGCAGCGAGAGGCTGCTCGTGCGCCGCGCGGCCTTCGCCGTCAACGCCGAGCCGGTCTTGCGCGACCCGGGGCTCGCGGTTGCGCTGAACACCGACGAGGTCGACATCGACGCCTGGCTGCCGTTGCTCGCCCGGCCCGATCTGCGCGCCGCCGGCGAGCGCGCGGCGAGCGAGTTCGAGCAGGGCTTCTCGCTGGTGCCCGGCGCCGTGTCGGCGGTGGCCAAGCGCGTGCGCGTCGCGGGCAAGGAGCTGCACGACGTCGTGCTGGGCGCGACCCGCGTGGGCGGGTTCTGGAGCGCGAACGTCAGCGCGCGCGAGGTGAACGGGTATTTCAACTGGCGCGAGCCCGAGCCGGGAAAGCGGCTGGGGACGCTGAACGCGCGCTTCACGCGGCTCGAGGTGCCGCGATCGCGGGCGCGCGAGTTCGAGTCGCTGCTCGACTCGCAGCCCGAAGACCTGCCCGCGCTCGACATCGTGGCCGAGCAGTTCGTGCTGTTCGACCGCCCGCTGGGCAGGCTCGACCTGCGCGCGACCAACACGCCCACGCCGATGCAGCACGGCTGGCGGCTCGACGAACTGAGCCTCGCGAACCGCGCGGCCAGGTTCAAGGCGCGCGGGAACTGGGCGCCGGGGGCGGCGGGCGCGCCGCGCGGCACGCGGCTCGACTTCGACCTGGAAATCGCCGATTCGGGGGCGCTGCTCGCGATCTACGGCCTCAAGGACGCGGTGCGCGCGGGCCCCGGCACGATCGCGGGGCATCTTCACTGGCACGGCTCGCCGCTGGCGATCGACTATCGCTCGCTCGATGGCGAGATGAAGGTCAAGCTCGGCAAGGGCCAGTTCCTCAAGACCGACCCGGGGCTGGCCAAGCTGATCGGCGTGCTCAACCTGCAGTCGCTGCCGCGGCGGCTCGCGCTCGACTTTCGCGACGTGTTCGCCGAGGGCTTCGCGTTCGACGCGATCAACGGCGACGTCGGGGTGCTCGCCGGCGTTGCGCGCAGCGAGAACCTGCAGATGCGCGGCGTGCACGCGCAGGTGAGGATCCGCGGTTCGGCCAACCTGGCCGAAGAGACGCAGGCGCTCGAAGTGGAGGTTCGCCCCGAGCTCAACGCGGGGCTCGCGTCGATCGCTTACGGCGCGATCGTCAACCCGGTGATCGGGCTGGGCTCGCTGGTCGCGCAGTTCGCGCTGCGCGGGCCGATCCAGCAGATCCTGAGCTACGAATACCAGGTGACCGGATCGTGGGCCGACCCCCAGGTCTCCGAGCGCAAGCGCACGCCGCTGCCCGCGCAGGACGGATCGGCGCCGCAGCCGGCGCAGCCCCCGTCCGCTCCGGCGCGATGAAGGCGCCCGGGTGAAGAGCGTGAAGATCGCGAGCGAAGATGCCAGCAGCCGGTAACTCGATCGGCGTGGCCGCCGTGCAGATGGTCTCGGTGCCCGAGGTCGGGCCGAACCTGGCCGCGGCCCGCGAGCTGATCGCGCGGGCCGCGGGCGAGGGCGCGCGCGTGGTGGCGCTTCCCGAGTACTTCTGCGTCTTCGGCGGCGCCGACACCGACAAGGTGGCGCTGCGCGAGCCCGACGGCGAGGGCCCGCTGCAATCCTTTCTCGCCGAGGAAGCGGCGCGCCACCGGGTGTGGCTGGTCGGCGGCACCGTGCCGCTGCGCTGCGCGCGGCCCTCGCGGGTGCGCAACGCCTGCCTCGTGTACGCCCCGGACGGCACGCGGCGCGCGCGCTACGACAAGGTGCACCTGTTCGGGCTGCAGCGCGCCGGCGCGAGGTACGAGGAATCGGCCACGATCGAGGCCGGCGCCACGCCGGTGGTGGTGGATGCCGAGGGATGGCGGATCGGGCTGTCGGTGTGCTACGACCTGCGATTCCCGGAGCTGTATCGCCGGCTCGGCCCGGTGGACCTGATCGTCGTGCCCTCGGCTTTCACCTTTCGCACCGGCGAGGCGCACTGGGAGACGCTGCTGCGCGCGCGCGCGATCGAGAACCAGTGTTATGTTGTGGCCCCTGCGCAGGGCGGGGTCCACCCCAACGGCCGGCGCACCTGGGGCCACGCCATGCTGGTCGATCCCTGGGGAGAGGTGATGCGGGTGCTGGCCGAGGGCGAGGGCGTGGTCGCCGGCACGATTTCGAAGGAACGGCTGGACGAAGTGCGCGCGATGCTGCCCGCGCTGCGCCACCGCGTGATGTGAGGAAGAACCGATGAAGATCGTTGACGAAGGGGTCGATCGCCTGGCGATCGCGCGCCGCGTGCTGCTCGAGCCCACCGGCCTGGTCGAGGAGGATCTCACGCGCGCGCTGGCCGAGGTGTTCGAGCACCGGGTCGACTACGCCGACCTCTATTTCCAGTACACGCGCAGCGAGGGCTGGAGCCTGGACGAGGGCATCGTCAAGTCGGGCAACTTCTCGATCGAGCAGGGCGTGGGCGTGCGCGCGGTGGCGGGCGAGAAGACCGCGTTCGCGTACTCGGACGAGATCAGCGCGGGCGCGCTGCTGTCGGCGGCGCGGGCCACGCGCACGATCGCCCGCCGCGGCGCGGGCCGCGTCAAGGTGGCGGGCGCGATGACCCCGGGAAAGGGCCGATCGCTGTATTCGGGTGACGACCCGATCGCGGCGCGCGACGCCGCCGCGAAGGTGGCGCTGCTGCACAAGGTGGAGAAACTCGCGCGCGCCAGCGATCCGCGCATCGTCCAGGTCATGGCGGGGGTGGCGGCCGAGCACGACGTCGTGCTGGTGGCGCGTTCCGACGGCCTGATCGCGGCCGACGTGCGACCCCTCGTGCGCCTGTCGATCACGGTGATCGCCGAGGCCGACGGGCGGCGCGAGCAGGGCACCAGCGGCGGCGGCGGGCGCTTCGGCCTCGATTACTTCGACGACGCGGTCGTCGCGCGCTACGTTCGCGAGGCGGTGCACGCGGCCACCGTGAACCTCGAGTCGAGGCCGGCCCCGGCCGGGGTGATGACCGTCGTGCTCGGCCCCGGGTGGCCGGGCGTACTGCTGCACGAGGCGATCGGCCACGGGCTCGAGGGCGACTTCAACCGCAAGGGCTCGTCGGCGTTCTCGGGCCGCATCGGCGAGCGCGTGGCGGCGCGCGGCGTCACGGTGGTGGACGACGGCACGCTCGCCGAGCGCCGCGGCTCGCTCAACATCGACGACGAGGGCAACGCGTCGCAGCGCAACGTGCTGATCGAGGACGGCGTGCTTCGCGGCTACCTGCAAGACACGCTGAACGCGCGGCTGATGAAGGTGCCGGCCACGGGCAACGGGCGGCGCGAGTCCTTCGCCTACCTGCCGATGCCGCGCATGACGAACACCTACATGCTGGGCGGCAGCCACGATCCGGGCGAGATCGTGGCCTCGCTCGAACGCGGGCTTTACGCGGTGAATTTCGGCGGCGGGCAGGTCGACATCACGAGCGGCAAGTTCGTGTTCTCCGCGTCCGAGGCCTACTGGGTGGAGAAGGGCCGGGTGCAGTACCCGGTGAAGGGGGCCACGATCATCGGCAACGGCCCGGACGCGCTCACGCGCGTGACGATGATCGGCAACGACATGCGCCTGGACTCCGGCGTGGGCGTGTGCGGCAAGGACGGGCAGAGCGTTCCGGTGGGCGTGGGGCAGCCCACGCTGCGCATCGAGGGCCTCACGGTGGGCGGCACCGCCTGATCCGGCGGGCCGCCCGATGCGCGAGCCGCCCGATGCGCGGGCCGCCCGATGCGCGGGCCGCCCGATGCGCGGGCCGCCCGATGCGCGGGCCGCCCGGCGCCTGCGGCCCCCCGATTTGCCCGATGCCGCGCTTGTGCGTAAACTTGCCCGCGATGATTGCCGCAGCCAGCTATTTCGCGTTTCAGTTTTTCGGCTTTCCTGCCACCGGCGGGACGAGTCGCGAGGGCGCGCGCAGATAGTCGACAGCAGCCCGATCCGACCGAACCGCCGGCCCCCACCGGCGGTTTTTGTTTGTGCGGGCCCAACGGGCCGATGGAGCGAACGATGAGGCAGACCACAGACGACGTCAGAATCCGCGAGATCAAGGAGCTCGCCCCGCCGGCGCACCTGCTGCGCGAGTTCGCGGTGAGCGACAAGGCTTCCACGGTCACCTACGAGTGCCGCCAGGCGATCCACCGCATCCTCCACGGCATGGACGACCGGCTGCTGGTCGTGATCGGGCCGTGCTCGATCCACGACCCGCGCGCGGCGCTCGAGTACGCGCGGCGCCTGGCGGGCGAGCGCGAGCGCTTCGCGGGCGAGCTCGAGATCGTGATGCGCGTGTACTTCGAGAAGCCGCGCACCACCGTGGGCTGGAAGGGCCTGATCAACGACCCGGACCTCGACGACAGCTTCCAGATCAACAAGGGCCTGCGGCTGGCGCGCGAACTGCTGCTCACGATCAACGAGGTGGGGCTGCCGGCCGGCACCGAGTACCTGGACATGATCACCCCCCAGTACATCGCCGACCTGATCTCTTGGGGGGCGATCGGTGCGCGCACCACCGAGTCGCAGGTGCACCGCGAGCTCTCCTCGGGGCTGTCGTGCCCGGTGGGGTTCAAGAACGGCACCGACGGCAACCTGCGCATCGCGTTCGACGCGATCAAGGCGGCGTCGCAACCGCACCACTTCCTCTCGGTGACCAAGGGCGGGCACTCGGCGATCGTTTCCACCAACGGCAACGAGGACTGCCACGTGATCCTGCGGGGCGGCAAGTCGCCCAACTACGATGCCGAGGCGGTCGAGGCCGCGTGCGCGCAGGCGGCGCAGGCGGCGCTCGCGTGCCGGCTGATGATCGACGCGAGCCACGGCAACAGCCAGAAGAACCCGCAGAACCAGGTTCCGGTGGTGGCGAACATCGCCGCCCAGCTGTCCGCGGGCGAGCGGCGGATCTTCGGCGTGATGGTGGAGAGCCACCTGGTGGCGGGGCGCCAGGATCTGGTCCCGGGCAAGGAACTGGTGTACGGTCAGAGCGTGACCGACGGGTGCATCGGGTGGGAAGACAGCGTTGCCGTTCTCGAGACGCTGGCGCAGGCGGTGGTCGCCCGCAGGCTCGCCGCCAGCGAGTAGCGGCGGGGGGCCGGGGCCGCTCGCGCGCCGGCGCCCGACCGGACAGGCCGCGAGGACCGCCTCCCGTCGGGAAATCGCCGCGGCTGCGGTCGTGCGCCGGCTCGCCGCCCGGACAACCGTGCTATAAGGCGGAACAGTGAACAGGAGGCAGTCATGCAAGCCCAGCAGGCCCCGACGGTGAAGCCCGCCGACGAGGCGGCGACCGTGCCGCAAGACGCATCACCGAAACCGCCCGGCGCCAACCCCACGCCGCACGAGCGGCTGTTGGCGATGGGCCTTCAGCCCGTTGGCAGGGCGAGCGAGTTCTTCGACGAGATCCACGCGCTGATGGCGCGCACGCCGTTGTTCTCGGGGCTCGACGCGGACGAAACGCGCCGGCTCGGGGCGTTCATGTACGTCTACGAGGCGCCGGTGGGCGTGACGATGATCACCGAGGGCGAGGCCGGCGACTTCATGGTCCTGCTGATGTCCGGAATGATCGACGTGCTGCGCCGCAACCGCTACAACTACCCGTCGCGGATCGCGGTGGCGCACGCCGGCCACGCGCTGGGCGAGATGTCGATGTTCGACGGCGAGCCCCGATTCGCGTCCTGCGTCACGCTCGAGCGCTCGCGCGTCTCGGTGCTCACACGCGACGCGCTGCTCCTGGTTCTCAACGACGAACCGAAGCTGGGCAACAAGATCCTGCTCAAGCTCGTGCAGCTGCTCTCCGAGCGCCTGCGCCAGACCAGCGCCAAGCTGGTGAGCTACCTCGAGGCGGCGCGCGAGGCCTGAGCCGGCGCCGCGTCAGGCCGCCGCGGGCGGCGAGCCCTTGCGCGCGGGGTCCCACAAGACGTCGCTGCCGCCGGCGTGACGGTTGAGCACGCGCGCGAGCACGAACAGCAGGTCCGACAGCCGGTTCAGGTACTGGCGGCACAGCGGCCGCACCGTCTCTCTTTCCCCGAGGGCGACCACCGCGCGCTCGGCGCGGCGCGCCACCGTTCGCGCCACGTGCGCTTGCGCCGCGGCGCGCGAGCCGCCCGGCAGGATGAACTCGTCGAGCCGCGGGAGCGTGGCGTTGTAGCGCTCGAGCCAGCCGTCGAGGCGCACGAGCTGCGCCTCGTGCACGTTCTCGAACCCGGGAATGCACAACTCGCCGCCGAGGTCGAACAGGTCGTGCTGGATCGACGTGAGCGCGTCGCGCACCTCCTCGGGCAGGCCTTCGGCGAGCAGCACCCCCACGCAGGAGTTGAGCTCGTCCACGTCGCCCAGCGCGGCGATTCGCGCGCTCGACTTGCTCGTGCGGCTGCCGTCGCCGAGCCCCGTCGTGCCGTCGTCGCCGGTGCGTGTGGTGATGGTGGACAGTCTCTTTCCCATGGCTTTCGCTCCGCGCGTTGAGGCCGCGCGGGAGAGCGGCACGCAGCGCGGTCGCCCACCCGGTGCCCGCCGGCCCGGTGCGCCGCCGAGCTGCGATGCTAGCAAAATCCGCGCTGCGGCGAGGGACTGC
This sequence comes from Burkholderiaceae bacterium, assembly GCA_036525975.1. Classification (GTDB taxonomy): domain Bacteria; phylum Pseudomonadota; class Gammaproteobacteria; order Burkholderiales; family Burkholderiaceae_E; genus Quisquiliibacterium. The sequence goes on from DATCZK010000067.1 coordinate 9,723, forward strand.
CGCCCATCCTGGGGTTACACTGGCCGCCGGAGAACGTCATGAACCAGATCGCTTTTGCCGAGTCGCTGCGCCGGCCGCTGCCACCGGCGCTCGGGAGCGCGCTGAGCGCGCGCTTCGCCGAACGCTTCACCACCGCCCGCGCGGTGCTCGAGCACCACGGCCGCGACGAGTCCCCGTTTCCGGTCACGCCGCCGATGGCGGTGGTGTTCGCGCAGTCCACCGACGACGTCGTCGACCTGGTGAACCTGTGCCGCGCGCACCGCTACCCGCTGATCCCCTACGGCGCGGGCTCGTCGCTCGAGGGCCACCTGCTCGCGGTGCGCGGCGGGGTGTCGCTCGACCTCTCGCAGATGAACTCGATCGTTGCGATCGACGCCGAAGACCAGACCGCGACGGTGCAAACGGGCGTGCTGCGCAAGCAGCTCAACGAGGCGCTCAAGACCACCGGCCTGTTCTTCCCGATCGACCCGGGCGCCGACGCGAGCATCGGCGGGATGGCCGCGACGCGGGCCTCGGGCACCAACGCGGTGCGCTACGGCACGATGCGCGAGAACGTGCTGGGGCTCACCGTGGTCACGGCCGAGGGCAAGGTGATCCGCACCGCCAAGCGCGCGCGCAAGTCCTCGGCTGGCTACGACCTCACCCGCCTGTTCGTCGGCTCCGAGGGCACGCTGGGCGTGATCTGCGAGGTCACGGTGCGCCTGTACCCGGTGCCCGAGGCGATGTCGGCGGCGGTGGTGAACTTTCCCACGCTGTCGGACGCGGTGCGCACCGTGATCGAGACGATCCAGTCGGGCGTTCCGATCGCGCGCAGCGAGTTCCTGTGCGACGCGACCATTCGCGCGATCAACGCGCACAGCAAGACCGGGCTGCGCGAGGCGCCCACGCTGTTCTTCGAGTTCCACGGCACCGAGTCGTCGGTGCGCGACCAGGCCGCGGTGGTGCAGTCGCTCGCGCGCGAGCACGGCGGCCAGGATTTCGAGTGGGCCACCCGGCCGGAAGACCGCACCCGCATGTGGAACGCGCGCCACAACGCGTATTTCGCCTGCCTCCAGGTGCGCCCGGGTTGCCGCGCGATCTCCACCGACACCTGCGTGCCGATCTCGCGGCTGGCCGACTCGATCACCGGCGCGCGGCGCATCCTCGACACGGCCAAGTTCCCGAGCATGATTCTGGGCCACGTGGGCGACGGCAATTTCCACGCCGTTCTGCTGGTCGATCCGAACGACAGCGTCGAGATGGAAGAGGCCGAGCGCCTGAACGACGAGATCGTGCGGCTCGCGCTCTCGATGGACGGCACCTGCACCGGCGAGCACGGCATCGGCCTGCACAAGATGGGTTTCCTCGCCGAGGAAATCGGCGAAGACGCGATCACCCTGATGCGCCGGATCAAGCTCGCCTTCGACCCGGACAACATCCTCAACCCGGGCAAGATCTTCATCGTCTAGCCCCGGCGCGCGCGCGGCGTGTCACCGCGCGCCGCTCGCAAGGCACGCGTCGCGCCGCTGTTCGGGGAACGCGTAGCGCCGCTGTTCGGGGAGCGCGTAGCGCCGCTCTTCGGGGAACGCGTAGCGCCTGCCCGGCGGGTCGGCCCGAGTCGCTTCCCGATACACGCTTTGTCGGGCCGACCCGCCGGACAGGCGCGGCCGTGGCGTGCGCGAGGCCGCGCCTGCGCAGGGCGAGCGCGTCGCGACCCACGCGCCGAACCGGCGACATGCCGGGCACGCATCGTCTCGACGCGCGACGCGCCCGCCATGGTTCGCTCGCCGCGCCCCGGCAACGACACGCCCCCCGCGGTTCCCTCGCCGCGCTCTGACGACGACACGCCCCCCACGGTTCGCTCGCCGTGCCCTGACGACGACACGCCCCCCACGCTTCGCTCGCCGTGCTCTGACGACGACACGCCCCCCCACGCTTCGCCCCGACGTCGAACGCCGATTCGACAAAGCGTGTATCGGGAAGCGACTCGAATCGGCGTTCGGCGGCGGGGCGCAGTGCGCCCAGCGAGCGGCGGCGCGCAGTGCGCCCAGGGAGCGGCGGGGCGCAGTGCGCCCGAGCCGCGGGCCGCCGCCCTCAGCGCTTGTAGCGCTTCGCGACGAAGGGCAGCGGCGTGACGTGCACCGCCGGGCGGCGGTCGCGCACCACGGCCCGGAACGCGCCGTCGGCGCTGTGCTTGAGAACGCCGGCATCGAGGTACGCGAGCATCACCGGGCGGTTGAGCGTGGGCGAGACGGTGCCGCTCGTGACCTCGCCCACCGCGCGCTCGCGCTCGTCGACGATGAGCGCGTGCGCGCGCACCGGCACCGACTCGTAGGAGGCGAGCCCCGTCAGCTTGCGCGGGGCGCCGTCGGCGAGCTGGCGCAGCACGATCGCGGCGCCCGGGAAGCCGCCCTCTTTTGCGCCGCCCGCGCGGCGCGACTTCGGGATCGCGAACGAGAGCGCCGCCTCGACCGGCGTCGTGGTCGGGCCGATGTCGTTGCCGTGCAGCGGCAGCCCCGCCTCGAGGCGAAGCGTGTCGCGCGCCCCCAGGCCGATCGGGGCCACGTCGGGGTCGGCGAGCAGGCGGCGCGCCACGGCCTCGGCGCTGTCCGACGGGACCGAGATCTCGAAGCCGTCCTCGCCGGTGTAGCCCGAGCGCGTGGCGAAGCACTTCGCTCCGAGCAGCGCGAGCGTGCGCGACTGCATGAACAGCATCGGCGCCGCGGCCGGGTCGAGCCTCGCGAGCACCTGCTCGGCCGCGGGCCCCTGCAGCGCGAGCAGCGCCGCGTCGATCCACTCGAAGACGAGATCGGGGCAGCGCGCGCGCAGCAGCGCGAGGTCGTGCTCGCGGTTGCCCGCGTTGACCACGATGCGCACCTCTTCGCCGAGGTTCACCAGCATCAGGTCGTCCTCGATGCCCGCGTCGTCGTTGAGCAGGTACGAGTACTTCTGCAGGCCCTCGGGCCAGCCCTCGAAGTCCACCGGCAGCGCTGCCTCGAGTTGCCTGCGCAGCGTCGTGCGCCGGCCGTCCGCGGCGGTGACGCGCAGCTGCCCCATGTGCGAGACGTCGAACAGGCCCGCGCGCTCGCGCGTGTGCAGGTGCTCGGCCTTCACCCCGTTGCGGTACTGGATCGGCATCTCGAAGCCGGCGAAGCCCGCCATCTTCGCGCCGAGCTCGCGGTGCAGCGCGTCGAGCGCGATTGTCTTCGGTGCGTCGGTCATCGCCGGGTCTCGCTCATTGCTGGTAGTCGGAAACCGGCGGGCAGGTGCACACCAGGTTGCGGTCGCCCGCGGCGTTGTCCACGCGCTTGACGAACGGCCAGAACTTGGCCTCGCGCAGCCACGCGAGCGGGAACGCGGCGCACTCGCGCGAGTAGGCGTGGCTCCATTCGCCGGCCACCTCGGGCGCGGTGTGCGGCGCGTTCTTCAGCGGGTTGTCGGCGCGGTCGAAAGCGCCCTCGGCGATGCGCTGCAACTCGCCGTGGATCGAGATCATCGCGTCGCAGAAGCGGTCGAGCTCGGGCTTGGACTCGCTCTCGGTGGGCTCCACCATCAGCGTGTCGGCCACCGGGAACGACAGCGTCGGGGCGTGGAAGCCGTAGTCCATCAGCCGCTTGGCGACGTCCTCGGCGGTCACGCCGTATTTCGCCTTCAGGTCGCGCGTGTCGAGGATGCACTCGTGCGCCACGCGCCCGTTCGCGCCGGCGTAGAGCACCGGGAAATAGGGCGCGAGCCTGGCCGCGACGTAGTTCGCGTTCAGGATCGCGACCTCGGTGGCCTTGCGCACGCCCGCGGCGCCCATCATGCGCAGGTACATCCAGGAGATCGTCGTGATCAGCGCGCTGCTCGACGCGCTCGAAGCCACCGACCCGACGCCGCTCGTCGTGTCGCCCCGGAAGGGGTCCTGCGGCAGGTGCGGCGCGAGGTGCCCGGCGACCGCGATCGGCCCCATCCCCGGGCCGCCGCCGCCGTGCGGGATGCAGAAGGTCTTGTGCAGGTTCATGTGGCACACGTCGGCGCCGATGTCGCCGGGGCGCGCCAGGCCCGCGAGCGCGTTGAGGTTGGCGCCGTCCATGTAGACCTGCCCGCCGGCGGCGTGCACCAGCTGGCAGACCTCGCGGATCGTGGCCTCGAACACGCCGTGCGTGGAAGGATAGGTGACCATCAGCGCGGCGATCGCGTCGCGGTGCTCGCCGATCTTCGCGCGCAGGTCGTGCATGTCGATGTTGCCGTTGCGATCGCAGGCCACGACCACGATGCGCATGCCCATCATCTGCGCCGACGCCGGGTTGGTGCCGTGCGCCGACGCCGGGATCAGGCACACGTCGCGCGCGCCCTGGCCGATCGAGCCGAGGTAGCCGCGGATCGCGAGCAGCCCGGCGTATTCGCCCTGCGCGCCCGAGTTGGGCTGGAACGACACCGCGTGAAAGCCGGTGATCTCGGCCAGCCACCGCCCGAGCTGCTCGAGCATGCGCGCGTAGCCCTCGGCCTGCTCGCGCGGCGCGAACGGATGGATGTTGGCGAACTCGGGCCAGCTCACCGGCGCCATTTCCGAGGCCGCGTTCAGCTTCATCGTGCACGAGCCGAGCGCGATCATCGAGTGCACCAGCGAGATGTCGCGGTTCTCGAGCTTCTTCAGGTAGCGCACGAACTCGGTCTCGCTGTGGTAGCGGTTGAACACCGGGTGCGTGAGCAGCGCCTCGGCGCGCCGCAGCGCGGGCGCAATCGACTCGGGTTCCACGCCGAGCGCGTCGGTCGCCTCGGCCAGCGCCTCGGGGGCGAGGCGCGTGCCGCCCAGCGCGTGCGCGAGGTCGGCGACGTCGTCGAGGCTGGTGGTCTCGTCGAGGCTCGCGCCCACGCGACCGCCGCCGTAGTCGCGCAGGTTGATGCGCAGGCCCTGGGCGCGCTCGAAGGCGTCGGCGGCCGACGCGCCGAGGTCGAACACCAGCGTGTCGAAGTAGTGCGCGTGCCGGGGCGTGATCGCCGGCGCGAGCAGCGCGGCGAGCAGGCGCGCGAGCGCGTTCACCCGCAGCGCGATGCGCGCCAGGCCCTGCGGGCCGTGGTAGACCGCGTAGAACGAGGCGATGTTCGCGAGCAGCGCCTGCGCGGTGCAGATGTTGCTCGTGGCCTTGTCGCGGCGAATGTGCTGCTCGCGCGTTTGCAGCGACATGCGCAGCGCCGGGTTGCCGGCCGCGTCTTTCGACACGCCGATGATCCGCCCGGGCAGCGTGCGCACCAGGTCGGCGCGCGCGGCCATGAACGCGGCGTGCGGGCCGCCGTAGCCCAGCGGCACGCCGAACCGCTGCGCCGACCCGATCGCGATGTCGGCGCCCATCGCGCCGGCCGTCTTCGCGAGCACCAGCGCGAGCGGGTCGCAGCCGATGCACGCCTTGCCACCGGCCGCGTGCAGCGCCTCGATCCGCGCGCTGAAGTCGCGCAGCCTGCCTTCGGTGTCGGGCGTCTGGAAGTGCGCGCCGAACACCGCGCCCGCGTCGAGGTCGGTGTCGGCGTCGCCCACCACCAGCTCGACGCCCATCCACTTCGCGCGCGTGGCGAGCACCGCGATCACCTGCGGGTGCGTCGCGCGATCGACGAAGTAGGCCTGCGAGGCGTGGCGCGACGCGCGCCGGCTCACGGCCATCGCCTCGGCCGCGGCGCTGGCCTCGTCCAGGAGCGAGGCGTTGGCCACCGCAAGGCCGGTGAGGTCGATCACCATCTGCTGGAAGTTGAGCAGCGCCTCGAGGCGACCCTGCGCCACCTCGGCCTGGTAGGGCGTGTACGCGGTGTACCAGCCCGGGTTCTCGAGCAGGTTGCGCCGGATCGGCTCGGGCGTGATCGTGCCGTGGTAGCCGGCGCCGATGTACGAGCGCCAGACCTGGTTGGACGAGGCGAGCCGGCGCAGCTCGGCGAGCGCCGAAGCCTCCGACACGGGATCGGGCAGCGCCAGCGGCGCGTCGCGCAGGATCGCCGCCGGCACCGTCTGCGCGATCAGTTCGCCGCGCGAGCTCACGCCGAGCGCGTCGAGCATCGCCGCTTCCTGCGACGCGGACGGCCCGAGGTGGCGGGCGTGGAATTCGTCGCTGCCGAAGAGCGCGCTCAGGCCGGCGCCCCGCAGGTCGTTCGCTGTCATCGCGCGCCCCTCAGCCCGCGCCGGGGCCGGCGGCGTAGTCGGCGGCGGAGAGCATCGCCTCGAGCTGCTTCGGGTCGGCGATGCGGATGCGCACCAGCCAGCCCGCGTCGAACGGCGACTCGTTCACCGACTGCGGCGCGTCGGCGAGCGCCGCGTTGGCCTCGACGACCTCGCCGTCCACCGGCGAATAGACGTCCGACGCCGCCTTGGTGGATTCCACCACCGCGAACGGCTGTCCGGCGGCGAGCTTGCTCCCGGACTCGGGGAGCTCCACGTAGACGAGCTCGCCCAGGGCCTCCTGCGCGTGGGAGGTGATGCCGACGGTGACGGTGCCGTCGCCGTTGTTGCGCAGCCACTCGTGGCTGGACGTGTACTTGAGGTCGGACGGGTTGTCCATCTTGGGCTCCTGTGCGGCGGGCTCGCCGCGTGGTGGTTCGGAGCCCCCTCTGTCCTTTTGCCTGAGAGATTCGGCCGCCCGGCACGAGACGCGATCCGGGCCACCTGTTTCCTTCGGCGAGGCCGCCGCGAACGCTGCGATGTCCGGCACCGGGTGCCGGGACGAGTGCAGCGCGAACGCGCCTTCTCTCCAGAGAGTCGATACCGTGGCAGTCCTTTTGCCTGAGAGTTTTCGGGGCGATACACCTTCGGCGCCGCCCGCCTCGTGCTGTTGGCGGGGGTCTCTCCCGCCACGGCCATTCGACTGGTCCCTAATGTGCCCACCGCGGGGGGCGATGTCAAATCTGGCGAGTGCGCCGCCCGGGCCAGGCGATCAGCGCGATGCCCGCCGCCGCGAACGCGAAGGCCACGCCGTGCACGAGCGTGAGCCGCTCGCCCAGCCAGGCCACCCCCACCGCGGTCGCCGCCAGCGGCATCGCGATCGTGAACACGCCGCTGTGGTTCGCGGGCACGTGCCGCAGGCCCGACAGCCAAAGCCAGGTGGAGAACATGCTGGCGGCGAGCGCGTAGAACAGCAGCAGCGCCCAGGTCCCGGCCCCGGGGGCGCCGAAGTCGAAGCGCAGCGCCTGCCAAAGGCCCAGCGGCGTCATCAGCGCGAAGCCGAACAGGTTGATCAATGCCGAGATCCGCAGCGCCGAGAGCGTGGCCGTGAGCCGCTTGCCCAGGATCACGTAGGTGGCCTCGCAGCAAACGCACGCGAACACGAGCAGGTTGCCCAGCACCGACTGCGCGTCCGCGGCCAGCCCGCGCGCCAGCGTGAGCGTGGTCACGCCCGCGACCGCGAGCGCCACCGCGAGCCAGGCCCGGCGCTCGAGCCGCTCGCGCAGGAACATCCACGAGAACAGCGCGACCACTGCCGGCAGCGTCGCGAGGATCACGCCCGCCGCGGTGGCCGAGGTCATCGACACCCCGTAGAGCATGAAGATCGAGAACAGGAAGTTGCCGAAGAACGACTGCAGGAACAGCTTGCGCCACTCGCCCGCCGAGACCGAGCGCTCGCGGATCGGCGCAACGGTCCACGGCAGCATCACGACCGCGGCGATGCCGAAGCGCAGCCACGCGAGCAGGAACACCGGAAAGGCCGCCACCAGCGGCTTGGACAGCGCCACGTAGGTGCCCACCAGCGCCATTCCGGCGAACAGCAGCAGGTAGCCGGCGAGACGGCTGGTGAGGCTCTGGAGTTCTGAATGTGACACGCGCGCAATGTTAGCCGGTCGCGCGCGGCGCGCGATTTGGGGTATCGTCGGCACGGGTCCCCTGATCGAGCGCGCCGCCGCCATCGCCGTGAACGCCGCCCCCGAAGTCCGTTTCGCAGACGTCACCGCCGCCGCCGGCGCCGAACGCCAGGCTGCGGTCGCGTCGCGGCTGCGCGCGGTGATGCCCGCGCACTGCGTGCTCCACCGCGTGGAGGACACGCGCCCTTACGAGTGCGACGGCCTGTCGGCGTTCCGCCAGCTGCCGATGGTGGTGGCGCTGCCCGAGGACGAGGCGCAGGTGAAGGCGGTGATCGACGCGTGCCGCGATCTCGACGTGCCGGTGGTGGCGCGCGGGGCGGGCACCGGCCTGTCGGGCGGCGCGATGCCGCACGCCAGCGGCGTCGTGCTGTCGCTGGCCAAGCTCAACCGCATCGTCTCGCTCGACCCGCTCGCCAGGGTGGCGCGGGTGCAGCCCGGCGTGCGCAACCAGGCGATCTCGGACGCGGCCGCGCCGCACGGCCTTTACTACGCGCCCGACCCCTCGTCGCAGATCGCCTGCACGATCGGGGGCAACATCGCCGAGAACTCGGGCGGCGTGCACTGCCTGAAATACGGCCTCACCGTGCACAACGTGCTCAAGGTGCGCGCGCTCACGATCGACGGCGAGTTCGTCGAATTCGGCTCCGAGGCGCTCGATTCGCCGGGGCTCGACCTGCTGGCCGCGATGATCGGCTCCGAGGGCATGCTCGCGGTGGTGACCGAAGCCACGGTCAAGCTGCTGCCCAGGCCGCAGAGCGCGCGCGTGGTGATGGCCTCGTTCGACGACGTGATGCAGGCGGGCGAAGCGGTGGCGCGGATCATCGCCGACGGCATCGTGCCGGCGGGCCTGGAGATGATGGACCAGAAGACGACGCGCGCCGTGGAGCCCTTCGTGCGCGCCGGCTACGACCTCGACGCGCAGATGATCCTGCTCGCCGAGTCCGACGGCACCCCCGAGGAGGTCGAGGAGGAGGTCGCGCGCATCGAGCGCGTGTTGCGCGCGGCCGGCGCGGGGGCCATCCGCGTCTCGGGCAGCGAGGCCGAGCGACTGCGCTTCTGGTCGGGGCGCAAGAACGCGTTCCCGGCGGCGGGCCGCATCTCGCCCGACTACTACTGCATGGACGGCACCATCCCGCGCAAGCGGCTGGGTCCGATGCTCGTCGCGATCACCGAGATGGAGAGCAAGTACGCGTTGCGCTGCATGAACGTGTTCCACGCCGGCGACGGCAACCTGCATCCGCTGATCCTGTTCGACGCCAACGACGCCGACCAGTGGCGCCGCGCCGAGGCCTTCGGTGCCGAGATCCTGGAGAAGTGCGTGCAGTTCGGCGGCACCGTCACCGGCGAGCACGGCGTGGGCATCGAGAAGATCAACTCCATGTGCCAGCAGTTCACGCCCGAGGAGCGCGAGACCTTCTTCGCGGTGAAGCGCGCCTTCGACCCGCCGGGCCTGCTCAACCCGGGCAAGGCGATCCCCACGCTCGCGCGCTGCGCCGAGTTCGGCAAGATGCACGTGCACGCGGGCAAGCTGCCGTTCGCCGACCTGCCCCGGTTCTGAGCGATGGGCGAAGCGGCACTGCTCGAGTTTCGCGAGCGCATCGAGGCCGCCGCGCGCAGCGGGGCCGGCCTGCGCCTTCGCGGCGGCGGCACGAAAGACTTCTACGGCGAGGCGCCGACCGGCGAACTGCTCGACACCCGCGGCTACCGGGGTATCGTGGCCTTCGAGCCCACCGAGCTGGTGATCACCGCGCGCTGCGGCACGCCGCTCGCCGAGGTGCAGGCCGCGCTCGCCGAGCGCGGCCAGATGCTGGCGTTCGAGCCCCCGTCGTTCGGCGAGTCCGCCACCGTCGGCGGCGTGTTCAGCGCCGGGCTGTCGGGGCCGCGACGGATGGCGGCCGGCGCGGCGCGCGACTTCGTGCTCGGCGCGAAGCTGCTCGACGGCGCGGGCCAGCTCAAGGCATTCGGCGGACAGGTGATGAAGAACGTCGCCGGCTACGACGTCTCCCGGCTGCTGTGCGGGGCGCTGGGCACCCTCGGGCTCGTGACCGAGGTGTCGCTCAAGGTGCTGCCGCGCCCGCCGGCCGAGGCGACGCTGGAGATGACGCTGTCCGAGGCCGACGCGATCCGCTGCCTCAACGAGTGGGGCGGGCAGCCGATTCCGGTCTCGGCCACGGCCTGGCACGCGAGCCGGCTGCGGATGAGGCTCTCGGGCGCCGGGGCCGCGGTGGAGGCGTCCGCGCGGCGCTTCGAGCAGACGCACGCGGCGCAGATGCTGGACGCGCACTCGGGTGCTCGGTTCTGGGAAGCGTTGCGCGAGCACGCCGACCCGTTCTTCGCGGGCGACGAGCCGCTGTGGCGCGTGTCGGTGCCGAGCGTGGCGCCGCCGCTGGAGCTGCCCGGCAGCACTCTGATCGAGTGGGGCGGCGCGCTGCGGTGGGTGCGCGCGACGGCGCTGCCCGACGAGGTGCGGGCGGCGGCGCGCGCCGCCGGCGGCAGCGCCACGCTTTTTCGCGCGGCGCACAAGGCGTGCGGCGCGTTCGAGCCGCTCGCGCCGCCGCTCGCGGCCCTGCACCAGCGGCTCAAGCGCGAGTTCGACCCGGCCGGGGTCTTCAACCCCGGGCGCATGTACGCGGGGCTCTGATGGAGACGCACCTCGCCCTCTGGTTGAAGGGAACGCACGCGGGCGCCGAGGCCGAGGAGATCCTGCGCAAGTGCGTCCACTGCGGGTTCTGCACCGCCACCTGCCCGACCTACCAGCTGCTCGGCGACGAGCTCGACGGGCCGCGCGGGCGCATCTACCTGATCAAGCAGGTGGTGGAGGGCGCGACCCCCGGCGCCGCCACGATGACCCACCTCGACCGTTGCCTCACCTGCCGCAGCTGCGAGACCACCTGCCCCTCGGGCGTGCAGTACGGGCACCTCGTGGACATCGGGCGCAAGCTGGTCGAAGAGCGCGTGCCGCGCCCGCTCGGCCAGCGCCTGCTGCGATTCGCGCTGCGCGAGGGAATGACCCGCCGCTGGCTGTTCGACCCGGCGATGCGCGTGGGCCAGACCTTGCGCGCGCTGCTGCCGCCGGCGCTGCGCGACAAGGTGCCGCCGCGGCGCGAGCCCGGCGCGTGGCCCCGGGCCGCTCACCCCCGGCGCGTGCTGCTGCTCAACGGCTGCGTGCAGCCGGCGATGATGCCGCGAATCGACGCGGCCACCGCGCGCGTGCTCGACGCGATCGGCGTGCAGGCCGTGATCGAGCCGCGCTCGGGCTGTTGCGGCGCGATCCGCCAGCATCTGGGCGACCCGGAAGGAGCGCTCGCCGACGCGCGGCGCAACATCGACGCCTGGTGGCCGCACCTCGGCGAGCGCAACGGCGATGCCGCGGTGGAGGCGATCCTGATCAACGCCTCGGGCTGCGGCGCGATGGTGAAGGAATACGCGCACCTGTTGCGAAACGATCCCGACTACGCCGACAAGGCGGCGCGCGTCGTCGCGCTCACGCGCGACCTCGCGCAGTGGCTTCCCGGCGAGTTCGCGCACGGCGCGCGCGACGCCGCCGCGCTCGTGCGGTACACGCCGGTGGGCGGCGTCGTGTTCCACCCGCCGTGTTCGTTGCAGCACGGCCAGCAGGTGCGCGGCGAGGTCGAGCGCTTCCTCGCCTCGCTCGGGGTCGACCTGCAGCCGGTGGCCGACGAGCACCTGTGCTGCGGCTCGGCCGGAACCTTCTCGGTTCTGCAGCCCGAGCTGTCCCGGCAGTTGCGCGACAACAAGCTCGCCAACCTCCAGGCTTCGCGGCCGCGGCTCGTGCTCTCGGCCAACGTGGGCTGCATCGGTCACCTGCAGGCGGGTACCGACACCCCGGTGATGCACTGGATCGAGTGGCTCGACCGGGTGATCGCGGACGGCCCGGCGAACGCGGTGCCGCCGGCGCGCGCGAACTGACGCGAGCGCACCGCGCCGGCCTCGCAACCGTTGCCCGACGACCCTCCCGACGGCTTCTCCGCCAGCCCTCCCGACAGCCTTTCCGACAGCCGTTCCGCTCGCCGCCGCGCGCTCGCACGGCACCGGCTGCGCGGGCCCGTTCGCGCCTCGGGTGCCGGCACCCGATGTGGTAGCCTTATTGTGCAAAAGTACCCGTTGAAAGGGTAGCGGTAGAAGGGAGAACGCGATGACCGAAGCAACGAAAGAGAAGCTCGTCTCCGACGTGAAAACCGTATTGGGAGACGCTGAAGATCTGCTGCGTCAGTCGGCGGCATCCACGGGCGAGCAGGCGGTGCAGTTGCGCGAGCGGGCAATGGCGATGCTGAGCCAGGCGCGCGAGAAGGCGCACGCGATGCAGGATACCGCGGTCGCCAGAAGCAAGGAGGCGGCGCGTGCCGCGGACGACTACGTGCACGAGAATCCGTGGCGCTCGATCGGCGTCGCGTTCTCGGTCGGGGTCGCGCTCGGCTTGCTCGTCAATCGCGCGCGCTGAGCGCGAACCGCCTGCCCACGATTGCGGTGGGCTGAACGGCGATGACTGAAGCCCCAGACCGCGCCGGCCAACCGGCCGACGCTCCGGACGAGGGCGAGCGACGCGCGAGGGGGTTGCTCGATGCCGCGCGCAGGCTCGGCGGCTCGGCGCTCTCGCTGGCCAACACGCGCCTCGCGCTGGCCTTCCTCGATCTCACCGAAGAGCGCAACCGGCTGCTGCGGCTGGCCGCGCTCGCGATCGCGGCGGCCACGCTGCTCGCGCTCGCGCTCGCGGCCGTCACCGCGTGGGTGGTGATCGCAACGTGGGACGAGCACGGGCCCCTTGCGCTGGCCGGCGCGGCGGTGGTGTACGCGATCGCGGGCGGGTGGTGCGCGTTGCGACTGCGGGCGCTGGCGCGCGAGGCGCCGCCGCTGCTCGACACGACGATGGCCGAACTCGAGCGCGACGCGCAGGCGCTGAGGAAATGAGCGGCCGTCTCCCGCTCGCCGACCGCCGGCAGCTGCTGCTCACGCGCGCCGCGATCGAGCGCGTGCAGATGCGCCACGCGCTCGACGAATTCCGGCGCGCGCGTCGTCCGCTCGCGCTCGCCGCCGAGGTGCTGCTGCGCCCGCGCGGCGCGGGCATGGCCGGGGCGGGCGTTGCGGGCGTGCTCGCGCGGGGTCTCGCGCTCTTTCGCGAGCACCCCTATCTCGGTTCGGCGCTGTCGCTCGCGCTGGGCGCGGCGCGCGGCGGCGCTCGCGGTCGCTGGCTGCGCCGCCTCGTGCTGACCGCCGCGCTCGGCGTGGCCGGGATCTGGGCGATGAGCGCCGTGCGCGGCGGGCCGGGCGAGAAGGCGCGCGCCGAAGGGCCGGCCGACGAGGACGCCGCCGCCGAAGGACCGCACCCGCAGGGGCCGCTCGCGGGCGGGTCGTCCGGCGAAGGGCCGAGCGGCGCCTGAGCGCGCGCCGCGCGAGACCGACGTGCTGCGCGCGCTGGCGACGCTGCTCGTGTTCCAGGTGGCGGGCGAGATCGTGCGCCTGGCCCTGGGCCTGCCCGTGCCGGGCCCCGTGATCGGAATGCTCGCGTTTCTCGCCTGGCTCGCGCTCAAGCCGCGCGAGGTGGCGGCGCTGCGCGAGCCGGTGCTCACGCTGCTGTCGCACCTCTCGCTGCTGTTCGTGCCGGCCGGCGTGGGCGTGATGCTGCACCTGCGCCGCCTGGCCGACGAGGCGCTGGCGGTGGGCGTGGCGCTCGTTGCCAGCACCGCGCTCTCGATCGTGGTGACCGCGGTCGTGGTCGAGCGCACGCGCCGCTGGCTCGAGCGGCGCGAGACGCATCGCGAAGACGCCGACGGCGGCCGGGGTTGACGGTGGAACCGCTGCTCGGCGAGATCTGGGTCTACCTCGCGGCCACGCCGCTGCTGGGGCTCACCGCCACGCTGCTCGCGTACCAGCTGGCGTACGCGATCTACCGGCGCTCGGGCATGCACCCGATCGCCAACCCGGTGCTGATCTCGGTCTTGATCCTGGCGGCGCTGCTGGCCGCCTCCGGCACGCCCTACGAGACCTACTTCGAGGGCGCGCAGTTCGTCCACGTCCTGCTCGGCCCGGCCACCGTCGCGCTCGCGCTCCCGCTGTACGAGCAGCGCGCGCGGGTGCGAAGGCTCGCGCTGCCGCTGCTCGCCGGGCTCGTCGCCGGGGTGGTCGTGGCGGTGGTGTCGGCGACGGCGCTGGCGCTGGCGCTGGGCGCGTCGCCGCAGACCGTGCTCTCGCTCGCGCCCAAGTCGGTCACCACGCCGATCGCGATGGGCATCTCGGAGCGCATCGGCGGCCTGCCCAGCCTCACCGCGGCGCTGGTGATCGTGACCGGGATCGTGGGCGCGATGTGCGCGCGCCCGCTGCTCGACCTGGTGCGGGTGCGCGGGCACGACGCGCGCGGTTTCGCGCTGGGCGTCGCGTCGCACGGCATCGGCGCCGCGCGAGCCTTCCAGGTGAGCGAGGAGATGGGCGCGTTCGCCGGGCTGGCGATGGGGATGTCGGCGCTGCTGACCTCGATCGCCGTTCCGCTTATGGCGGCGTGGGCGGGCCTGCTGCGCTGAGGCCGCGCGCGGCCGCGTGCGCGGCGATTATGATCGGGGTTCCGGCCGCCCGGCGGCCGCGACCGCAACGCCCGCGCGCGCCGGGGCGCGCAAACACGTCACCGAGGACAAGATGGAAATCGCACTGCCGCACAACACATTCAAGTCGGCGATCGCAAGCGGGAACACGCAGATCGGGTTGTGGTCGAGCCTGTCCTCGCACTACGCGGCCGAGGTGATCGCCGGAGCGGGCTTCGACTGGATCCTGCTCGACATGGAGCACTCGCCCAACGACCTCGAGAGCGTGCTGCGCCAGCTCCAGGCGGTGCAGCCCTACCCGTCGCACGCGGTCGTGCGCGTGCCGTGGAACGACATGGTGGGCATCAAGCGCATCCTCGACGCCGGCGCGCAGAGCCTGCTCGTGCCGTTCGTGTCCACGGCCGACGAGGCGCGCGCGGCGGTCTCGTACACGCGCTACCCCCCGCAGGGCGTGCGCGGCGTTGCCGGCACCACCCGCGCGGGGAGGTTCGGGCGCATCAAGAACTACGCGCGCCGCGCGCACGAGCAGATCTGCGTGCTGGTGCAGGCCGAGACCGCGCAGGCGCTCGAGAACATCGAGGAAATCTGCGCGGTCGACGGCGTGGACGGCGTGTTCATCGGGCCCGCCGACCTGCACGCCTCGATGGGGCTGATCGGCGAGACGGCGAACCCCGAGGTCGTGCCCAAGATCGAGGACGCGATCCGCAGGATTCGCGCCTGCGGCAAGGCGCCGGGCATCCTCACGCCGGTGGAGGCCGACGCGCGCCGCTACCTGGCGGCGGGGGCGCTGTTCGTGGCGGTGGGCGCCGACGTCGGCATCCTGGCGCGCGGCTCGGACGCGCTCGCGGCGAAATTCAAGGCCTGACGGCGCCGCGCGCGTGCGCGCACGCCGCCAGAGCGCGGTTTTCATCGCGCGCCGCTCGTTTGACCGCGCGCGGCGACTGGCGATACAGTTGCGCTCGGCGAAGCAGAGGCTTCGAGAATCTCGGCCGGGCCGGTGCCCGGAGGCTTCTCGCACGGGCACGGGAATCGGGGCCTCGCGTTCGGCCGACCCTCGAGCGGCATTGCGTCCAGGGCAACGGCGGCACCGTGCGGCCGGGTCCGGCCGCGAGCGGCGCGCGAGGGTGCAGCGCCGGCGCAGCCGCGTCGTGTTCGCGGGGCGTGTTCCTGGCCGCGGGTCGAGCGGCGATGAGGCAACGCGTGTCGGCGCGAGAGGCACCCGTGCTCGCGCCGGTGCGGCAGCACGCACCTGTTAGCCTAGTATTGTTCGAGACCTACAAGAACCCATTCAACCCACGGAAGGAGACACACGAGATGCGAACGAAAATGAACCTGGCACCGGTCGCCACTGCCGCGTTGCTGTGCCTTGCCGGCGCCGCACAGGCCCAGCAGGTCAAGCTGATGACGGGCCCCCAGGGCGGATCCTGGTATCCGCTGGGCGGCGCCATCGCCAACATCGCCGACAAGGCCGGGCTGAAGGTGCAGGTGCTGCCGGGCGCCGGCATCGCCAACGTCAAGGCCGTGCAGGGCGGCAAGGCCGACCTCGGATTCGCCAACTCGATCTCCACCGTGGACGGCGTGGCAGGGCGCGCGCCGTTCGACGCGAAGGCCACCAACGTCTGCAACGTGGGCACGCTGTACCCGCAGTACTTCCAGGTCGTGGCCAACGCCGATGCGGGCATCAGCTCGCTGGGCGACATCAAGGGCAAGGGCCTCGCCGTGCAGCCCAAGGGCAACACGGCGGAATTCATCAGCCAGCAGGCGCTCCAGGTCTACGGCCTGAAATATGCCGACATGGGCCGCGTGAGCTATGTCTCCTACACCGACGCCGTGTCGCTGATGAAGGACAACAACGCCCAGATGTTCACGCTCGGAACCACGGTGCCGGCCTCGGCGATCATGGACCTGGCCTCCGCGCGCGACATCAAGATCGTCGGCATCCCCGACGACAAGTTCCAGGCCATGCGCAAGCTCAACCCCGGGTACACGAAGCTGGTGATCCCGGCGGGCAGCTACCCGAAGCAGGCGCAGGACGTGCAGACCATCGGCTACGCGACGCACGTGATCGCGCGCTGCGATCTGGACGAGGCGGTGGTCTACAAGGTCCTCAAGGGCATGGTCGACAACAAGGCCGACCTCACCGCGATCGCCAAGGCCATGGGCGCCACGACGCCCAAGATGATGGCCGAGGACATCGGCGTGCCGATGCACAAGGGAGCCGTGCGCTACTACAAGGAAGCGGGCGTTCTCTGACGACCCTTGCGGCGCGGGCTGGCGCCCGCGCCGCAAACTCTCCCCTGAGGCGCCCGCGGGCGCCGGAGCGCGTCCATGCTTGAGCTTCCCGTGACCCTCGCGCGGCGCATCGTCACCACCGTCGCGGTGGTGATGTCGGTATTCCACCTGTACGTGGCCTTCGTCGGGCCGCCCAACGCCTACGTGATGCGCGGCACGCACCTGGCCTTCGCGCTGGTGCTGGCGTTCATGATCATGCCGGGCCGCAGCGGGCGCGCCGAACGCGTCGGGTGGCGGGATGCGGCGCTGGTGCTGGTCGCGGCCGCCGCGGCGCTGTACCCGAGCGCCAACCTCGAGTACATCGAGAACCGCATGTACTACGTGGACGACCCCACGGTGGCCGACTACGTGTTCGGCGGCGCGCTGATCGTGATGATCATCGAGGCCACGCGGCGCGCCACGGGCTGGGCGCTGCCCGTCACGGCGCTGGCGTTCATGGCTTACGGGCTGACGCTGGGAGACCAGTCTTTCGGCGTCATGCTCGATCAGCTGTACCTCACCACGGAAGGCATCTTCGGCATTCCGCTGTACGTGTCGGCGACCTACGTGATGCTGTTCATCCTGTTCGGGGCGTTCGTCGAGCGCAGCGGGGCGGGGCAGCTGTTCATGGACTTCGCGCTCGCGATCGCCGGCCACACTTCGGGCGGGCCGGCCAAGGTGGCGGTGATCACCAGCAGCCTGTTCGGCACGGTCTCGGGCAGCGCGGTGGCGAACGTGATGACCACGGGCACCTTCACGATCCCGCTGATGATGCGCACCGGCTACCGGCCGGCATTCGCCGGCGCGGTGGAGGCGGTCGCGTCCACCGGCGGCCAGCTGATGCCGCCGATCATGGGCGCTGCCGCGTTCGTGATGGCCGAGTTCCTCGGCGTGTCCTACCTCATGGTGGCGGGCTTCGCCCTGCTGCCCGCGGTGCTGTATTACCTGGCCGTGTTCATGGCCGTGCATTTCGAGGCGCGTCGCATCGGCCTGAAGGGCCTGCCCAAGGCCGATCTGCCGCGCATGCGGCAGGTGCTCAGCGAGCGCGGGCACCTGTTCCTGCCGCTGGTGGTGATCATCGCGGTGCTGCTCAGCGGGCGCAGCGCGGCGTTCGCGGCGCTGTGCGGCATCGGTTCGGTCCTCCCGACCACCTGGCTGCGCGCCAGCACGCGGCGAACCTTCACGTGGCGTGCGATCGTCGAGGCGCTCGAGGCCGGGGCGCGCAACACCGTGGTGGTGGCGCTTGCCTGCGCCTGCGCCGGCATCGTGATCGGGACGATCACGCTCACCGGGCTGGGGCTCGCCTTCACGGGCGTGGTGCTGGCCCTGTCGCAGAACTCGCTGATCCTCGCGCTGTTCCTGACGATGCTCGCGGGCATCCTGCTCGGCATGGGCCTGCCCACGACGCCGGCGTACATCGTGCAGGTTGCGCTGCTGGTTCCGGCGCTGGTCAAGCTGGGCGTGCAGGTGGAGGCGGCGCACCTGTTCGTGCTGTACTTCGCGGTGCTCTCGGCGATCACGCCGCCGGTGGCGATGGCGGTCTACGCGGCCAACGGCATCTCGCGCGGCACGCTGATGGACACCAGCTGGGCGTCGGTCAAGCTCGGCCTCACCGGCTACATCATCCCGTTCATGTTCGTGTTCGCGCCTTCGCTGCTGCTGATGGGCGACTTCCTGACCGTGGCGCTGGCTGCGGTGACGGCCTCGGTCGGCGTGATCTGCCTGGCCGGCGGGTTGCACGAGTTCTTCTTTCTCGGCCCGGCCCGTCGCTGGGAGCGGCCGTTGCTGATCATCGCGGCGCTGGTTCTGATCAAGCCGGGCTGGATCACCGACCTCGTCGGCCTGGCGCTGATCGCGATCGTCCTGGCCAGCCAGCGCTGGGTGAGGCGGTCGGCGCCGTCGGGCCCCTAAGGCCCGCGCCGATACTCGATCAGTTCGTGCGCGACCCAGTCTTCGCGCATGTTCGTGCGCAGCGTCGCCCGCGTGCCGTAGTAGCCGGTCCACTCGCGCCGCACCCACCGGTTCACCTCGGGGGCGTACCAGAGCGTGTCGGTGCGGCTCTCGCGCTGCCTGAACCGGTCGGCGTGCTCGAACGCGATCGTGCGCTGCACGCGCAGCGCGACGAATTCGCCGGCCGGCACGCGCACCCGCTCCCAGCCGCGCACGCGCGCGATCTCGGACCAGTAAAGCGCGTCCGACGAGAGCGGCGTGGTGTAGCGCCCGGAGTACCGCTCGCTCGCGCCCGGGCT
>DATCZK010000068.1:0-28122 GCA_036525975.1 Burkholderiaceae bacterium
GCAACCGCCGGGTCGCGGCGAAGCGCGGCGAGCGCGTCGGCGTCGGGGCGCTGCGGGCGGTCGCGCTCGGCCGCCACCAGGCACAGGAAGCCGAGCGGCGCGTCGGGCGCCGCGCGAAACTGGTGCCACTGCAGCGGCGCGACCTCGACGAGGTCGTGCGCCGAGAGCTCGTGCACCGCGCCGCCCACCAGGCAGCGCCCGCGGCCGCGAAGCACCATCACGGCGTGGGTGTGCGCGTGGCGCTCGAGCGTGGTCCACCCGCCGGGCGCCACCTCGAAGTAGCGCCACTGCGCCCCGGCCGCGTCGAACAGCACCTGCCTGGACACCTCGCGAAAGCTCGCCTCGCCCTCGTCCTTGTAGCGCAACGGGTCCACGCCTTCCCAGCGGAAGGTCGCACTCGCCCTGCGCACCGGTGTTGCCGTCATCTCGTTTCCGCCGCCATGTTCCCCGCGCCGTTGCCGTGAGCCCGTTGCCGGCGCGATCTTCCCGCGCCGTTGCCGCAACCCCGTTGCCGCCGCGATCGCCCTCAGGCCGCTGCCGCGCGCTGCCCGCGCACGGCCTGGGCGAACGCGCGCGCGCGCTCGGGCATCGCGGCCCCCGCCTCGAGCAGGTTGCCGCCGATCAGCAGCATGCAATCATGCCCGAACTGCGCCACCATTTCCTCCACGCGCTCCACGCGCATTCCCCCGGCCGGCACCGGCATCGCGGGGCGCAGCGCGCCCATCGGCTCGCGCGCGGCGCGCGCGATCGCCTGGCAGGTGGCGCGCGAATAGCTGAACCGCCCGCCGAAGTTGGGGAAGATCGTGGCGTCGGCTCCGAACAGGCGGAACAGCTTGCCCAGCAGCAGCGCGGGCGCGATGCGCCCCGCGCCCGCGAGCGACGGGTGCGCCAGGATCGCAACGTCGCCCTCGGCCCGGACGAGCTCGGCGAAGGCGGAAACGCCGAGCACCATCGGGCAGGCCAGAACGCAGCGCACGCCCTCGTCGCGCGCCACGCGCATCTGCCGGGCGATCGCCCCCGGGCCGCCCGACACGCTGGGCGCGTAGACGCTCGCGCCGCCCGTGGCCGCGTTGGCGCGCAGCACCGCGCGCTGGATCGCGGGCACCCGCTGGGCGAAGGGCGCGCTCGGCTGGTCGGCGATGCCGTGGTCGTCCTTGATCAGGTCGATGCCGGCGAGCGCGAACGTGCCCGCCAGCTGCGCGAGCGCGTCGGGCGCCAGCCCCTGGGGCTTGAGCGCGGTGCACGACATCGGCCGCGCCCCGGCGCCGGCCAGCGCGCGCAGGCCCTCCACCCCGAAGGCCGGCCCGGGAAACGCCTGCAGCAACGACGCCGGCAGCCGCGCGTCCACCAGCGACACGTCCGGCTGCAGCGAGGCGTTGCCGAACAGCATGTTCATCAGTTGCCCCGGGTCGGCGCCGGTGGTCGAGGCCGCCAGGCCGATCGTCACCGACCAGGCGGCCTCGCCGTGGGCGGCCGGCTCGATCGCCTCCACGCGGCCGGCGACGCGCTCGCGGATGCGCGCGTCGCCGATCGCGGCCAGGGGCAGCTCCACGCTCTGCTCGAGCGCGAGCGCCTGCGCGCGCGCCTCGATCGCGTCGGCGCCCGCCTCGACGCGGTAGACGCAGGCGATGCGCTCGACCGCGTTCACCGCGCCCCCTGCCGCGCCCGCGCCGGCGCGTCGCGCGAAGGAATGCGGTAGAGCCAGGCCGCGAGCACGAGGCCGAAGGCGGCCACCGCCAGCTGCAGCCACAGCGGGCGCACGAACAGCAGGATCGACGCGCTCAGCGTGGCCGCCATCGTTGCGATCGCCACCAGCTTGGTGCGGTAGCGGATGCTGCGGTGGGCGCGCCACTCGCGGATCATCGGGCCGAAGGTGCCGCTGCGCATCAGCCAGCCGTACAAGCGCGTGGATGCGCGCGCGTAGCAGCCGGCGGCGAGCAGGACGAAGGGCGTGGTGGGCAGCAGCGGCGTGAACACCCCGATCACGCCCAGCGCGAGGAACAGCGTTCCGAGCGCGAGCAGCGCCACGCGCACCGTGAATGAGCGGTGCTTGCGCACTTCCTCGGCAGTGTCTCGCTGGGGGTCGTTCATCGCCGTGCTCGCGGGCGTCGATGCCCGCGCAGCCCCCGGATTCTACGTGGCGCGGCGCGCCCGGGAGGCGATGCAGGGCACAATAGCGGTTTCCCCTTCCGGCGCACCCCCTGCTGCGGGCCCGGCCGAACGAGCGAACGAGGCAAATGGCTCAGTACGTCTACACGATGAACCGGGTGGGCAAGATCGTCCCCCCGAAACGAACGATCCTCAAGGACATCTCGCTCTCGTTCTTCCCCGGCGCCAAGATCGGCGTGCTCGGCCTCAACGGCTCGGGCAAGTCGTCGCTGCTGCGCATCATGGCGGGCGAGGACAGCGAGATCGAGGGCGAAGCGCGGCCGATGCCCGGGCTGGTGGTCGGCTTCCTGCCGCAGGAGCCGCGCCTGGACCCGAAGCAGAGCGTTCGCGAGGCCGTCGAGGAGGGGCTGGGCGAGGTGCTGGGCGCGCAGAAGAAGCTCGACGAGATCTACGCCGCCTACGCCGAGCCCGACGCCGACTTCGACGCGCTCGCCGCGGAGCAGGCGAAGTACGAGGCGATCCTCTCGGCGAGCGGCTCCGAGGTCGAGCACCAGCTCGAGATCGCCGCCGACGCGCTGCGCCTGCCTCCCTGGGAAGCGAAGATCGCGACGCTCTCGGGAGGCGAGAAGCGTCGCGTGGCGCTGTGCCGGCTGCTGCTCTCGAAACCCGACATGCTGCTGCTCGACGAGCCCACCAACCACCTCGACGCCGAGAGCGTGGACTGGCTCGAGCAGTTCCTCACCCGCTTTCCCGGCACCGTCGTGGCCGTCACCCACGACCGCTACTTCCTCGACAACGCCGCCGAGTGGATCCTCGAGCTCGACCGCGGCTACGGCATTCCGTACAAGGGCAACTACAGCGCCTGGCTCGAGCAGAAGGAGCAGCGCCTCGAGCAGGAGTCGCGGCAGGAAGACGCGCGCATCAAGGCGATGAAGAAGGAGCTCGACTGGGTGCGCCAGAACCCCAAGGGGCGGCAGGCCAAGAGCAAGGCGCGCCTGCAGCGCTTCGAGGAACTGTCCTCCTACGAGTACCAGAAGCGCAACGAGACCCAGGAGATCTTCGTGCCGGTGGCCGAGCGCCTGGGCAACGAGGTGATCGAGTTTCGCGGCGTGAGCAAGGGCTACGGCGACCGGCTGCTGATCGACGACCTGAGCTTCAAGGTGCCGCCCGGGGCGATCGTGGGCATCATCGGCCCCAACGGCGCCGGCAAGTCGACGATCTTCCGGATGATCATCGGCAGCGAGAAGCCCGACTCCGGCGAGGTGAGGGTCGGTCCCACCGTGCAGCTCGCCTACGTCGACCAGTCGCGCGACGCGCTCGAGAACGACAAGAGCGTCTGGGAGGCCGTCTCGGGCGGCGCCGACATCCTCACGATCGGGCGCTTCGAGATGCCCTCGCGCGCGTACTGCGGGCGCTTCAACTTCAAGGGCGCCGACCAGCAAAAGCTCGTGGGCAACCTCTCGGGCGGCGAGCGCGGCCGGCTGCACCTCGCGCAGACGCTGCTCGAGGGGGGCAACGTGCTGCTGCTCGACGAGCCCTCGAACGACCTCGACGTGGAAACGCTGCGCGCGCTCGAGGACGCGCTGCTCGAGTTCGCGGGCTGCGTGATGGTGATCTCGCACGACCGCTGGTTCCTCGACCGCATCGCAACCCACATCCTCGCCGCCGAGGGAGACTCGCAGTGGGTCTTCTACAACGGCAACTACCAGGAGTACGAGGCCGACAAGCGCCAGCGCCTGGGCGAGGAAGGCGCGCAACCGCACCGGCTGCGCTACAAGCCGCTCAAGTAGGGCGCGCGGCACGCGATGAAGCGCCGGCTCGCGATCGTCGTTGCGGCGCTGGCGCTGCTGGCGGCGATCGGCGCGGGCGCGCTGCACCTGGCCGCGAGCGCGCTGCGCGCGCAGGTGGTGGCCGCGCTCGGGCCCGAGAGCGAGGCCGGCGCGATCACGCTGGGATTCGGCCGCGTCGAGATCGAGTCGCTGCGCGTGCGCGCCCCCGCGGGATGGCCGGCGCCCGACGCCTTGCGCGCGCGCCGCGTGGTCGTCACCCCCGACATGCGCACGCTGTTCTCGTCCACGGTGCGCGTGTCGCGCGTGACGATCGAGCAGGGGTACCTGTCGATGCTTCGCGCGCGCGACGGGCGCGTGCAAGTCCTGCCCGGGAGCGCGAAAGCCGCGGCCGGCGATCGAGGCGAAGCCGCGGCCGGCGCTCGAGGCGAAGCGGGGGCGGGCGGCGGCGCGGGGGCTGCGCGCGAGGCGCCCGCCGCGCACGTCGACAAGCTCGAGCTGCGCGACTGCGCGCTCGAGTTCTTCGACCAGAGCGTGCGGCGCCCGGCGCTGAAGGTGTCGCTGAGCGACCTGGCGGTCGACCTGGAGGACCTGCGGATCCCGTCGCTCGACGCGCGCAGCCGCCTGCGCGTTGCGGGCACCGTGCGCGGCGCGGCGCGCGAGGGGGCGGCGCGCGACGGCACCGTGTCGGTCAACGGCTGGATCGTGCTGGCAACGCGCGACTCCGAACTCCAGAGCAGGCTTCGCGGCGTCGACCTGGTCGCGCTGCAGCCGTACCTGATCCGCACCCCGGATACGGCCGTGCGAAGCGGCCTGCTCGACCTCGACCTCGGTTCCACGATCAGCGCCGGGCGCGTGCAGGCTCCCGGCGTGCTGACGCTCACCGGCCTCGAGCTCGCCCCCACCGGTTCCGGCGCAGCCACGTTCATGGGCTTGCCGCGGCAGGCGGTGCTCGCGCTGATGAAAGACGGCCGCGACCGGATCACGCTGAAGTTCTCGCTGAGCGGCCGCCTCGACGACCCGCGATTCTCCCTCAGCGAAGACCTCGCGGCGCGCGTGGCGGCATCGCTCGCGCAGCAACTGGGCGTGAGCTTCGAGGGCGTCGTGCGAGGGCTGGGGGGCGCAGGAGGCCGCGGTGCCGAGGCGGCGGGCGAAGCGGCCAGGTCGCTGGGCTCGGCGCTCGAGGGCCTGTTCAAGCGCTAGGCGTTCCTTGCGGCGTGCCGGCGCAGGCAAAGCGAAGGGGGCAACACGATGGACCTGGTTTCACTACCCGAGGGCGAGCGGATTCCCGCTCTGGGCATGGGCACCTGGAAGATGGGCGAGCACGCGAGCCGGCTCGGCGAGGAGGTGGCCGCCCTGCGGCGCGGGGTAGAACTGGGGATGCGGCTGGTCGACACCGCCGAGATGTACGCGGAGGGGGGCGCCGAGCGCGTGGTCGGGGCCGCGCTCGCCGGGTGTCGCGACCAGGTGTTCGTCGTGAGCAAGGTCTACCCGCACAACGCCGGGCGCCGCGCCGCGATCGCGGCCTGCGAGCGCAGCCTCGGGCGGCTTCGCACCGACCGCATCGACCTGTACCTGCTGCACTGGCGCGGCGACGTCCCGCTCGACGAGACGGTGCGGGCCTTCGAGGAGCTGCGCGCCCAGGGAAAGATCCGCCACTGGGGCGTGAGCAACTTCGACGTGCACGACATGGACGAGCTCGCCGCGCTCGACGCGGGCGCGCAGTGTTGCGCCAACCAGGTCTACTACAGCGTCTCGCAGCGCGGGGTGGAGCACAGCCTCGCGCCCTGGCTCGCGGCGCGCTCGATTCCGCTGATGGCGTACTGCCCGCTCGACGAGGGCGCGCTCGTGGGCGACGCGCGTCTGGCGGCGATCGGCGAGCGCCACGGCGCGAGCGCGGCGCAGGTGGCGATCGCGTGGCTTCTCGCGCGCCCCGGCGTGGTGGCGATCCCGAAGGCGGCGCGCATCGCGCACGTGGAGTCGAACCACGCGGCGGCGGCGCTGCGCCTTGGCGCCGAAGACCTGGCCGAGATCGACCGCCTGTTCCCACCGCCGCGCCGAAAGCGGCCGCTCGCGATCATCTGAGCGGCCGGTTCGCGGCCTATAATCGCGGCTCCCCCGGGGCCCAGACTCCGGGCGAATCAACCCCACCCAGGAGGAGTCACCATGCTCGCAATCACCCGCCTCGTCGCGGCGGCAGTGACGGTGTCCGCGTCGGCGTTGCCGGCGTTCGCGCTCGCGCAGGACTATCCGACGCGACCGGTCAAGATCGTCGTGCCCTTCGCTGCCGGCGGGCCGGCGGACATCTACGCGCGCTTCCTGGGCCAGAAGCTGCAGGATGCCCTGGGGCAGAACTTCGTGGTCGAGAACAAGCCCGGCGGCGGCGCCGTGATCGGCACCAACGAGGTGGCCAAGAGCGCGCCCGACGGCTACACGCTGCTGATGATGTCGAACACGCACACGGTCAACGAGACGCTGATCACGAACCGCCCGTACCAGCTGATGCAGGACTTCGTTCCGGTGGCGCCGGTGAACTACTCCGACCTGGTGCTGGTCGTGCACCCGTCGGTGCAGGCCACGAGCGTGGCCGACCTGCTCAAGCTCGCGAAGTCGCAGCCCGACAAGCTCAACTACGCCTCGTCGGGGCCGGGCACCCCGTATCACATGGCCGGCGAGCTGTTCAAGGCGCTGGCCGGCGTGAAGATCACGCACGTGCCCTACAAGGGAAGCTCGGGGGCGCGCGCCGACGTGCTCGCGGGCCACGTGCAGATGATGTTCGACGCGGTCACGACGATGGCGCCGCAAGCCAAGGCCGGCAAGGTCAGGGCGCTCGCCACGTCGGGCAAGACCCGCTCCACCGTGATGCCCGAGCTGCCCACCGTGGCCGAGGCCGGCGTTCCGGGTTACGACGCGGTGATCTGGCTGGGCATCATGGCGCCGGCCAAGACCCCGGCGCCGATCGTCGCCAAGCTCAACGCCGAGATCGGCAAGATCGTCGGCAGCGCCGAAGTGGGGCAGGCGTGGGGCCAGCAGGGCGCGGTGCCGATGCGCATGAGCACCGACGAGTTCGGCAAGTACCTCAACGCCGACATCGAGAAGTGGGCGAAGATCGTGAAGATCTCGGGGGCCAAGCAGGAGTGAGGGCCTGCGGCGCGGGCCTGGCGGTGCGGTGATGGCCGACCCGGATCGCACCGCGGCCGAGCGCGGCTGGTCGCTCAGGGTCAACGGCGCGCAGCTGCGCGTCGAGTGCGAGCCCTCGCGCCCGCTGCTCGACGTGCTGCGCAACGCGCTCGGCCTCGCCGGCACGCGCCACGGCTGCGGCGAGAACCAGTGCGGGGCCTGTCACGTGCTGGTGGACGGGCGCGCGCTCGCGGCCTGCGACACGCCGGTGTGGGCGGTCGAGGGCCGCGAGGTCACGACGGTGGAGGGGCTCGGTTCGCCCGGGCGGCCGCACCGCCTCCAGCGTGCGTTCATTGCCGAGCAGGCCGCGCAGTGCGGCTTCTGCACTTCCGGCATGCTGATCGGCGCCGCGGCGCTGCTCGAACGCAACCCGGCGCCCGACGCGGCCGAGGTGCGCGCGGCGCTCGAGCGCAACCTGTGCCGCTGCGGCGCGCACAACCGCATCGTGCGCGCCGTGCTGCGCGCGTCGCGCGAGCCGTGAGCGGGCGGCGAGCGGGCGATGAGCGGGCGGCGAGCGGGCGGCGAGCGGGCGATGACCGGGCGATGAGCGAAACGTGAACCTGGCGTTCCGTCTCGGCGCCGCGCCGCCCGCCCCGGGCGCGGCCGCGATGCCCGCGAGCCTGCGCGTGAACCCGCGGCTGTCGCGCTGGGTCGCGCTCGACCCGGACGGCACCGTGCGCGTCTTTCCCGGCAAGGTGGAAATAGGCCAGGGGATCAACACCGCGCTCGCGCAGATCGTGGCCGACGAGCTCGAGACGGGCCTCGATCGCGTGCGGATGATGCCGGTGTGCACCGCGACCAGCCCCGACGAGGGCGTGACCTCGGGGAGCCTGTCGGTCCAGGAGTGCGGCGCCGCGCTCGCGCAGGTGGGCGCGCAGCTGCGCGCGCGGCTGGTGGAAGCGGCGGCGCGGCGCTGGTCGGTGCCCGCGGCGCAATTGCACGCGCGCGAGGGTTGCGTGGTCTGCGCCGACGGCCGCGCGCTCTCCTACGGCGCGCTCGCGGGCGAGGTCGACCTCGAGGTGGACCTCTCGGCGCCGGTGGCGCTCAAGCACGCCGCCGCCCGCACGCTGCGCGGCACGCCGGCGCCGCGGCTCGACCTGCCCGACAAGGTGTTCGGCGCGCCGTGCTTCATCCACGACCTCGTTCTGCCCGCGATGGCGCACGGGCGCGTGCTGCGCCCGCCCTCGCCGGGCGCGCGCGTACAGGCCTGCGAGCTCGCCGGCGTGAACGCGCTGCCCGGCGTGATCGCCACGGTGCGCGACGGCGACTTCCTCGGGGTGGTGGCCGCAACCGAGCACGCGGCGGGCGTCGCGGTGGCGGCGATCGCGCGCGCGGTGTCGTGGCGCGAAACCGCGTCGCTGCCGCCGGCCGACTCGGTCGGCCAGTGGCTCGTTGCCCAGCCCTGCGACACCACGACGGTGGCCGAATCCGCCGGTGCGAGCGAGAGCGGCAGCGCGAGCATTGACGCCAGTGCGGGTGAGGACGGCAGCGCGCGCACGAGCCCGAACACGAACGCGAATCCGGGCTGGCGCGAATTCGCGGCCGTCTACGAGAAGCCTTTCATCGCGCACGCGTCGATCGGCCTGTCTTGCGCGCTGGCGCTGCGCGCCGACGGCCACGCCGGGCCCGCGCTCAGGGTGTGGTCGCACACGCAGGGCCCGTACAACCTGCGCGCCGACCTCGCGCTCGCGTTCGGCCTCGCGCCCGAGGACGTCGTGGTCGAGCACGCGCAGGGCGCCGGCTGCTATGGGCACAACCCGGCCGACGACGTGGCCTACGACGCGGCGCGCCTCGCCGCCGCCGTTCCCGGCGTGCCGGTGCGGGTGCTGTGGTCGCGCGCCGACGAGCTCTCGTGGGGGCCCTTCGGCCCGGCGATGCGGGTCGAGCTTCGCGCGCGGGTGGACGACACCGGCAGGTTGCGCGGCTGGTCGCACGAGGTCTGGTCCAACGGCCACAGCATCAGGCCCGGGCGCGCGCCGACCCCGACGCTGCTGGGGAGCTGGCACGCGCACCCGCCCGCGCCGGCGCTCCCGGCCGTGAACGCGCCGCTGGCCGCCGGGGGCGGCGCCGAGCGCAACGCGGTGCCCGGCTACGAGGTGGGCGCGCTGCGGGTGCGCAGCCATCGCGTTCTGACGATGCCGCTGCGCTCGTCCGCGCTGCGCTCGCTCGGCGCCTTCGCCAACGTCTTCGCCGCCGAGTCTTTCATCGACGAGATCGCCAGGGGCACCGGCGCCGACCCGCTCGCGTTCCGGCTCGCGCACCTCGCCGACGCGCGCGGCCGCGCCGTGCTCGAGCGCGCGGCCGCGGCCGCCCGATGGGGCAGCCCGCTCGCGGGCGGAGCGGGCGAAAGCGACGCGCGGCGCGAGGCACGCGAGGGCAGCGGGAGAGGCGCAACGCACGAGGGGAGCGTCGCGCGCGGGCGCGGCATCGGCTACGCGCGCTACAAGAACACCGGCGCCTGGTGCGCGGTGGTGGCCGAGGTGCAGGTCGACGCGCAGGTGCGCGTGCGGCGCCTCGTGATCGCGGTGGACGCCGGCGCGGTCGTGAATCCCGACGGCCTCGCGAACCAGATCGAGGGCGGCGCGATCCAGGCCACGAGCTGGGCGCTGAAGGAGGAAGTGGCGTTCGACCGCACCCGCGTGCTGAGCGATTCGTGGGAGCGTTACCCGATCCTCGGCTTTGCCGAGGCGCCCGAGGTGGAGGTGGCGATTCTCGACCAGCCCGGCGAGCCTTCGCTGGGCGCCGGCGAGGCGTCGCTCGGGCCCACCGCGGCGGCGATCGCGAACGCGGTGTGCGACGCGATCGGCGTGCGCGTGCGCGCGCTGCCGATCACGCCCCAGAGGGTCGTGGACGCGATGGCGTGAGGAACGACCCGGCGGCCGCGTGCGAGATGCCGCGTCCGCCCGGAGCGATCAGGCAAACTGGACGAAGGAGGAACGATGACACTGCACATACTCAGCGCCGGGGCCGCGAAGGGCCTGATCGGCGGCCTGGCGCCGCAATTCGAGCGCGCCGAAGGCCACGGCGTGCAAGGCCCCTTCGGGGCGGTGGGGGCGATGAAGGCGAAATACGCCGCCGGCGAGCCCTGCGACGTGATCGTGCTCACCGCCGCGATGATCGCGGCGCTGGGCGAAGCGGGCGAGCTGGTCGAGGGGTCGGCCGCCGACATCGGCACGGTTCGCACCGGCGTGGCGGTGCCGGCGGGCAGCGAGTTGCCCGACGTCGCGACCGCGCTCGGGCTGCGCAACGCGCTGGTGCGAGCGAGCGCCGTCTACTTTCCCGACCCGCAGCACGCGACCGCCGGCATCCACGCGATGCGCGTGCTCGGGTCTTTGGGAATCGGCGAGCCGCTCGAGCCGCGCCTGCGCACCTACCCGAACGGGGCGACCGCGATGGCTGCGATGGCCGAGTCCGGCGGCCCGGGCGCGATCGGCATCACGCAGGTGACCGAGATCCTCTACACGCCCGGCGTGCAGCTGGTGGGCGTGCTGCCCCCCGAGTTCGAGCTGGCCACCGTCTACTCGATGGCGGTCACGCGCCGCGCCGCCGATCCGGCGCTCGCGGCGCGCTTCGTGGCGCTGGTCACCGGCGCCGGCGCGCGCGCGCTCCGCCGCGACGGGGGCTTCGAGTAGCGGTGGCCGCTCCGCGGCATCGGAGCGGCGTACGGACAATCTGATCGCGAATCGGGGGGCGCGCGATGGGTGAAACGCAATCCGGGTTTTCGCGGGTCGTGGTGATGGGTGCCGGCGCGGTCGGATGCTACTTCGGCGCACGGCTCGCCGAGGCGGGGGTGCCGGTCACGCTGATCGGGCGACAGGCGCACGTCGACGCGATCCGCGCCCGGGGCCTGCGCTTCGAGAGCGGTGGCGAAACGCGGCACATCGCGATCGACGCGAGCACCACCACCGAGAGCCTGCGCGAGGCCGGGCTCGTGCTGCTTTGCGTGAAGTCGCCCGACACCGAAGCGTGCGCGCGAACGATCGCCCGGCTCGCGCCACCCGATGCGATCGTGGTCAGCATGCAAAACGGCGTCGACAACGTCGAGCGTGCCGCCGCCGGCGGCGTCGACGCGCTCGCGGCAGTCGTCTACGTGGCCGTGTCGATGGCCGGACCGGGGCACGTGGTCCACGCCGGGCGCGGCGACCTCGTTCTCGGCGAGTTCGGCAACGGGGCGCGCGGCGCGCGCGCGCCGGGGCGCGCCGCGAGGGTCGCGTCGATGTTCGAGTCCGCCGGCGTGCCCTGCCCGGTGGTTGCCGACGCGCGAACGGCGCTGTGGACCAAGCTGGTGATGAACTGCGTGTTCAATGCGGTGTCCGCGCTGGCGCGAGCGCGCTACGGCCTGATCGTCGAAGACCCGCTGGCGCGGGATCTCACGCGCGCGGTCGTCGACGAGTGCGTCGCCGTGGCCCGAGCCGACGGCGTGGAGTTGCCCCCGGCCGCCGAGCTGCACGAGGCGGCGATGACGCTCGGCCAGCGCATGGCGGGGGCGACCTCGTCCACCGAACAGGATCTCGCCCGCGGCAGGAAGACCGAGATCGACTCGCTCAACGGCTACGTGGTGAGCCGCTCGAAGGCCCTGGGCGTGGCCGCGCCGGTCAATGGCGCGCTGCACGCGCTGGTCAGGCTGTTAGAGGCGAGTCTGTGAGCCCGGCCTTGATCGCGTCCGCGGGATCGGGCTCGATCGCGAGGAACCCGCCCGACTGGCGCTTCCACAGCGCCGCGTAGTGTCCGCCCAGGCGCAGCAGCTCGTCGTGCGTTCCCTGCTCCACGACGCGCCCGGCGTCGAGCACCACCAGGCGGTGCATCCGCGCGATCGTGGACAAGCGGTGCGCGATCGCGATCACGGTCTTGCCGTGCATCAGCGTGTCGAGCTGCTCCTGGATCGCCGCCTCGATCTCGCTGTCGAGCGCCGACGTCGCCTCGTCGAGCACGAGGATCGGCGCGTCTTTGAGGATCACCCTCGCGAGCGCCACGCGCTGGCGCTGCCCGCCCGAGAGCTTCACGCCGCGTTCGCCCGCCTGCGCCTCGTAGCCGGTGCGGCCCATCCAGTCGCGCAGCTCCACGATGAACTCGTGCGCGTGCGCCTGGCGCGCCGCGGCCTCGACCTGCGCGTCGCTCGCGTTCGGGCGGCCGTAGCGGATGTTGGCGGCGATCGAGCGGTGCAGCAGCGAGGTGTCCTGCGTGACCATGCCGATCGCCGCGCGCAGGCTCTCCTGTTGCACGTTGCGGATGTCCTGCCCGTCGATCGTGATGCGCCCGCCCTCCACGTCGTGAAAGCGCAGCAGCAGCGCGACCAGCGTCGACTTTCCGGCGCCCGAGCGGCCCACCAGTCCGACCCGCTCGCCCGGTTTGATCGTGAGCGAGAGCTCGTCGAGCACCGTGCGCCCGCCCGCTGCGGCCTGGCCGTAGCCGAAGCGCAGGTGCTCGAAGCGGATCTCGCCGCGCGAGACCTCGAGCGGGCGCGCGTCGGGGCGGTCTACGAGCGTGTGCGGCACCGCGATCGACTGCATGCCCTCCTGCACGATGCCCACGTTCTCGAAGATCCCGCTCACTTCCCACGACACCCAGCCGGCCATGTTCCCGATCTGCCACGCGAGCGGCAGCGCGGTCGCGACCACTGCGGGCGCGACCGCTCCGCCGGCCCACAGCGCGACGCCGATCGCGGCGGTGCCCACCACCAGCATCGCGTTGAGGCAGTGCAGCGTGAACATGAAGCGCGTCGTCAAGCGCATGTGCGCGTCGATCCGGTCGCGGTGCGCATCCATCGCCTCGCGCACGTACGCGTCCTCGTCGCGGGCGCGCGCGAACAGCTTCACGGTGGGAAAGTTCGTGTACGAGTCCACCACGCGGCCCATCACCAGCGAGCGCGCTTCCGAGCTCGTCTTCGAGAGGTCGCGCATGCGCGGCACGAAGTAGCGCAGGAAGAACAGGTACCCCGCCATCCACAGCAGCGTCGGCGCGGCCAGCCGCGGGTCGGACGTCAGCATCAGCACGAGCGCGGCCACGCCGTAGACCACGATGTACCAGACCGCGCGAATGCTCGAGACGACGCTCTCGCGCAGCGAGTTCGCGGTGTTCATCACGCGGTTCGCGATGCGCCCCGCGAAGTCGTTCTGGAAGAACGGCCAGCTCTGGCGCACCACGTGCCAGTGGCTCTGCCAGCGAATCAGCGTGGTCACGCCGGGGATCACCGCGTTGTTGCGCACCAGGCTGTCCAGGCCCAGCGCGAGCGGACGGCCAAAGAGCACGAGCGCGGCCATCGCCACGAGCAGCGGCCACTGCGCCTCGATCGCGCGCGCGCGGTCGGCTTCGGTCATCAGCCCCACGAGCCTGCCGATCAGCACCGGTACCAGCGTGTCGATCAGCGCAACCACGAGCCCGGTGGCGAGCATCGCGAGGTACAGGCCCCTGGACTGCCGCACGAAGTGCCAGTAGAAGCCGATCAGGTCGGCCGGCGGCCCGGAGTGCGCGGCGTCGGCCGGCGGCGTCAGCGAGCGGGGGACGAGGGATTCGAAGAACCGGAACATCGCCCCCCATTCTCACCCAACTTCGGGCGCCGCTTCGGGCGCCGCTTCGGGCGCGGCGCCCGTTGGCAGGGCTACTCGCGCGCAGGCACGGTACGCAGCCAGGCGACGATCGCGTTCTGGTCCTGTTCGGTCAGGCTCTCGTACCAGAAGAAACCCATCGGGGGCTGAAGTTTTCGTCCGTCGCGCGACACGCCCTGGGTGATCGCGCGCTTGATCTCGGCGTCGGTCCACTTGCCCAGCCCCGCCTGCGGGTGCGAAGTCACGTTCTTCGCCACCGCGCCGGGCCACGCCGCCGGGTAGCCCTTCACGTTCGCGGGGTCGTAGCGCTTCCCGCCGGCGCCGATCGCCGAGTCGTAGAGCGAGCGCCCCTTGTCCGCCGGCGTGTGGCACTCCATGCAGTGCCCGATCGTCACGAGGTACGCGCCGCGCCGCACCGGGTTCGCCATGTCGGCGTCGGTGAAGCCTTTCTCGGCGTCCGGGTAAGGCTCGCGCGGCACCGAGCGCTTGTACACGGGCAGCGCCGTTGCGTTGCGCACGGGGGGAATCGAGCGCAGGTAGGCGACCACCGCGTTGAGGTCGCCGGGCGTGAGCGCCTTGTAGAACGCAACCCACATCATCGGCGCGAGCGGCACGCCGGCGAGCCTGCCGTGGTCGGGGCGCTTGCCCTGGGTGATCGCGCCCTTGATCTCGTCGTCGGTCCAGGCACCGATCCCGGTTTCCTTGTCGGGGGTGATGTTCGGGGCGGTGCCCGAGTAGATCGGGAGGTCGAAGCCGAGTCCGCCGCCCGAGAGGTTCTTCGCCGCGATCGGCCGCCCGTCGGCCTCCTTGGGCGTGTGGCAGTTGCCGCAGGCGAGGATCGTTTCGACCAGGTACTTGCCGCGCGCGACGGATTCCGCGGCGGCCGCGCCGGCCTGGGTGCTGCAGATCGCTGCGATCGATATCGACACCACGCCGAGCCATCGGCGCGCGTGCCCCGCCCGGGCATCGGGCGCACCTGCACCCACGCCCGGCGTGCGCCGGGCGCGCGTTGAATTGGTCACCGTCTTCACTGTCTCGGTCATTTCTCCCGCCGTTCGTTGATTGCGCGTGTCCTACGCGTTGCGTAAGCTTGTCCGCGACCGGGCGCGACGATCCTTACGATCGGCTCACGAATTGCTGATGATTCGCTGTCGGTCGACCGAATCGAGGCATCGTGACCGAATCGTCAGACCCGAAGGCCGAGTCGTCTCCCGCCGCCGCGGCCAAAGCGCAGGCTCGCGTCGGTCGGTGGTTGTTCGATCGCTCGGTCAACGAGTTGTCCTGCGGGCCCGAGGTGGTGCGCGTCGAGCCCAAGGTCGCCGACCTTCTCCAGGCCCTGATCGAGCGGCGCGGGCGCGTCGTGAGTCGCGACGAACTGCTCGACGCGGTCTGGCCCGGCGTGGCCGTGGGCGACGAGGCGCTCACGCAGAGCGTCAACAAGCTGCGCCGGGCCTTGGGCGAGACGTCGCGCGCGCCGGGCTTCGTGCAGACCATATCGAAACGCGGTTACCGGCTCGAGGCGCCTGCGGCCGACACGACCCCCGCGAGCGATCCGCAACGACCGCAGGCGCACTCGCCCTCGGCGGGGGCTGCCGCGCGCGCGTGGTGGCCACGGCGCGGGTGGGCGATCGGTGTCGCGACGGTGGTGTTCGCCGCATTCGCAGCGCTCGGCTGGGCGGTGCTGCGGCCCACTGCGCAAGACGACCTGAGCGCGATCGTCGCGCGCGCCACCGAGGTGGCAACGCCGCAGCGCGTGATCGCCGAGGTCGTGATCCGGCGCTTCGCGGAGATTGGTTCCGCACATCAGGCGAGCGGGGTCTCGCGCGCGATCTGGATGCAGGTGGTGGCCGGGGTCTCGCAGTCACAGCAGCTGCGCGTGATCGCCGATGACGGCGATGCGCCGGTGGCCGCCGCCCCCGGTGGCGGCGCGATCCGGTACCAGGTCGACGGAACGGTGCGCGACCTGGGCGAGCAGATCGGGGTCCATCTCGTGCTCAGCAACACCTCGTCCAGGGCCGTGATCTGGAGCCGCGAAACGGCGATCCCGCTCGATGAGTTGTCGAGGGGGCGCGGTTCGGCGGCGAGCGAACTGCTCGGCGCACTGACGGTGAAGCTGAGCGAATCAGAGCGCGCTCGGCTGGCGCGCCCCTACACGCCGTCGACGCGGGCGTTCCAGCATTTCCTGGCCGGTCAGGCGGCGTTCGGCACCCGCGATCCGGGACGCACGCTGGAAGCGCGCGAGCACTATCGTCGCGCGCTGGCCGAGGACCCCACCTTCGCCAGGGCGCTCGCCGGACTGGCGCTCAGCCACGCGGCTGA
This sequence comes from Burkholderiaceae bacterium, assembly GCA_036525975.1. Classification (GTDB taxonomy): domain Bacteria; phylum Pseudomonadota; class Gammaproteobacteria; order Burkholderiales; family Burkholderiaceae_E; genus Quisquiliibacterium. The sequence goes on from DATCZK010000068.1 coordinate 15,941, forward strand.
CGCCACCTTCGGCCCCGGCCCGCAGCGCGAGAGTTCGATCGCGCTCGCCGCCGACGCCGCCGACCGGGCGCACGCGCTCGATCCGGACCTCGCCGACGTTCACTGGGTGAGCGCCTGGGTGCTGGCGCAGTCGCGCGACTACGCAGGCGCGCTCCATCGGGTGCGCCGTGCACTCGAGTTGAACCCCTCGCACGCCGACAGCTACGCGCTCGCCGCGACGATCGCCACCTACACGGGTCGCCCCGGCGAAGCGCTCGCACTGATGCGCACCGCGGTTCGCCTCAAGCCCGGGCCCGGGTTCCTCTATCACCTGGTGCTCGGGCGCTCGCATTTCCTGCAGGGCGACGACGCGCAGGCGATCGCGAACCTGGGTGCCGCCGCCCAGGTCAACCCCGGCTTCCTCGAGACGAGGGTCTACCTGGCGGCCGCGCTGGCACGCGCCGGGCGTCGCGAGGACGCGGCGTGGGAGGCCGAGGAGGTGCGTGCGCAGGACCCGGGCTTCGACGGCGATGCGTGGATCCGCGCGTCGCTGCTCACCGACCCGCGCGCGATTCGCGACCTGGGTCGCGCGCTCGATGCCGCGGGGCTGCGCCGCGACGCGGTTCAGGCCCCGTAGCTGCCCACGATCGTTACCGAAGAAACGTTCTGGCTGGGGAAGCCCCCCAGGTTGTGGGTGATCCCGAACACCGGCGCACCGAGCTGGCGCGCGCCCGCGCGGCCTCCGAGCTGCAGGTACATCTCGTAGAGCATCCTCAGGCCCGACGCGCCGATCGGGTGGCCGAAGCACTTCAGGCCGCCGTCGATCTGGCAGGGGATCGCGCCGTCGGCGTCGAACACGCCGTCGAGCACGTCGCCGATCGCGCGGCCCGGCTCCGACAGGCCCAGGTCTTCCATCGTCACGAGCTCGGTCACCGAGAAGCAGTCGTGCACGTCCAGGAGCGACACCTGCTCGCGCGGTTTCGCGATGCCCGCTTCGGCGTAGGCGCGCCGCGCCGCCACCCGCGTGGTGGCGAAGTGCGCGCCGTCCCACTTGCCCAGCTGCAGCTCCTCGCCGTTCGAGACCGCGACCTGCAGCGCCTTCACCGCAACGAGGTCGCGCCGGCCCAGGCCGCGCGCGATGTCGGGCGTGGTCACGATCGCGCACGCCGAGCCGTCCGACACGCCGCAGCAGTCGTACAGGCCCAGCGGCTCGGCGATCATCGGCGCGTCGAGCGCGGCCTGCTCGGTGATCGGGTTGCGCAGGTGCGCCTTGGGGTTGTGCGCGGCGTTGGCGTGGCTCTTCACGGAGATGTGCGCCATCGCGCGCTTGAGGTCGGCGGCGCCCACGCCGTGGGTGGCGCGATACGCGGCGGCGAGCTGCGCGAAGGACCCGGGCGCCGACACGTTGGCCCAGAGCAGGTTGTTCAGCGCGCCGCGGGTGCGCTGCGGCAGGCCGCCGTAGCCGGTGTCCTTGAGCTTCTCCACGCCGAGCGCCAGAGCGATGTCCACCGCCCCGGAAGCCACCGCGTAGACCGCGCCGCGAAACGCCTCGGTGCCGGTGGCGCAGTAGTTCTCCACCCGCGTGACCGGAATGTAGGGGAGCCTCAGCGTCATCGCCAGCGGCACGCCCGACTTGCCCACGTGCTGCTCCTCGATCGCGGTGCCGAACCACGCCGCCTCGATCTGGTTGCGCTCGATGCCGGCGTCGGCGATCGCCTCCTCGAAGGCCTCCACCATCAGGTCTTCGGCGTTGCAGTCCCAGCGCTCGCCGAACTTCGAGCACCCCATGCCCAGGATCACGACCTTGTCGCGAATGCCGGTGGCCATCGTGCCCCTCCTTGCGATGTGCGCGCGCCGCTCAGGCCGGCGCGGCTTTCCAGAAATAGCGCACGAAGCCGCGCGCCTCGTCAACGTCCTTGATCCGGAACACCATCCGCATCGGGCTGCCCACCCCAACCTCCTCGCCCTCGGCGTCGGTGAAGTCGGCCATCATGCGCCCGCCCTCGTCGAACTCGATCATGCCGTACCAGGCCGGCGGGTCGGGGCAGTAGGTGAGCGCGTCGGCGGTGTAGGTCATCACGCGCGCGCGCGAGTCGGCGAAGCCGTGCGCGTCCTGGCTGTCGAGCGCGTTGCACGCGGGCTCGACGCAGTAGCGCCCGCGCGGGAACTGGAAGGTGCCGCAGGCCCGGCAGCGCCCGCCCACGAGCCCGTGCACCGTCTCGCGGTTGCGGTAGAGCACGCTGAGCGGCGTGGCCTTGTCCACTTCGGCGCGCATGCCGCGCTCCAGGTCGACCACGCCGTTGAAGGCGAGGAAGCGCATGTAGTTCTCGTCGGGCCTGCGGCGCGCGAGCGCGTCGCGCACCGGGCGCGCGACGCCGCGGCGGCCCTCGCACACCTCGAACACCAGCGCGTCGCAGCCCTCGCCGAAGGCCGCGAGCACGATCTTCTCGCCGGGGCTCGCATCCTCGATCGCGGCGGCCAGCATCAGCAGCGGATGCGCGGCGCCGGTGTCGCCGCACACGGCGGCGAGGGTGTCGCGCACCGCCGTCTCGGCGATCCCGACCCTGCGCGCGACGGCGGCGCCCACGCGCGCGAGCGTGGCGGGCATGCAGAAGTGCGCGATCGACGAAGGCTCCACGCCGGCCGCGCGCAGCGCAGCCGACACGGCCCGCGGCACGATCTTGAGGTAGCCCTCGTCGCGGATCCAGCGCTCCTCCCACGCGTAGTCGCTGTCGCGATCCGCCATCCGGTACTGGTGCACGAAGTCCACCGTCTCGCAGTGCGCGCCGATCAGCTTCGCGATCGGCTCGCCCGCGCCCACGACGAACGCCGCCGCGCCGTCGCCGTAGAGCATTTCCTGCGCGCTCGCGGCGCGCGTGCGCCTGCGCTCGGCCGCCGCCACCAGCGTGCGGCGCCCGTCACCCGGCGCGGCCAGCGCGGCGGCGAGCGCGGTCGCACCCGCGCGCAGGCTGCCGCCCGCGTCGTGCGCGCGCAGCGCCGCGTCGAGCCCGAGCGCGCCGGCCACCACGCCGGCGTTGAGGCGGTCGTCGAAGGGGTGCGTGGTGGAGGCCAGGGCGATCGCACCGATCGACTCGCGCGGCACGCCGGCGAGCGCGACGCGCGCCGCCTCGACCGACATCGTGATCGCGTCTTCGTCCCAGTTGGCGGTGGCGCGCTCGCCGCGCGCCTGCGCGCGCAGCCCCGGATTGAACCAGGCGTTCGCCGCGGCGATCGCACCGCGCTGCAGGCGCCGCCGCGGCAGGTAGGCGCCGATCGAGAGGACGCCGAAGCCGGTCGTCATCGCCTCAGGCTCGGCCGCTCAGCCGCCGGCCCCCATCGCCAGTTTCGGCAGCCAAAGCGCGATGTCGGGGAAGATCGCGAGCAGCACGATCTCGAACAGCATGATCAGCACGAACGGCACCGAGCCCCACAGCACCTTGGTGAGCGGCACGTCGGGCGCGACGCCCTTCAACACGTACAGGTTCAGGCCCACCGGGGGCGTGATCAGCCCCACCTCGAGGTTGATCGTCATGACCACGGCGAACCAGATCAGGTCGAAATTCGCCGCCTCGAGCACCGGGGTGAGTATGGGCATCACCATCAGGATGATCGCCACCGGCGGGAGGAAGCACCCCGCCACGAGCAGGAACACGTTCACCGCGAACAGCAGCATCCAGGGGCTGAAGTTCAGGTCCACCAGCGCCTGCGCGGCGGTCTGCGTCACGTAGAGCAACGACATCATGTACGAGAACAGCGCCGCCGCCCCGATGATCATCAGGATCATCGTCGACTCGCGCACCGTTTCGCGGAAGATCTGCCACTGGTCGCGAAGCGTGTAGGCGCGGTAGATCACGATCACCAGCGCGAGCGCGAGCGCGGCCGAGATCGCCGCCACCTCCGACGGGGTGGCCAGGCCGCCGTACATCGAGTAGGCGATCGCGATCACGATCGCGATGAACGGCATCACGCGCTTGAGGCCCTCGAACTTCTGGCGCAGCGTGTAGGACGGGATGTCCTCCGCGCTCAGCTCGCGCCGGCGCACCAGCGTGGCGACCCACGCGTAGATCGAGAACATCACGACCAGCATGATCCCGGGCACGACGCCGGCGAGGAACAGCCGTCCGATCGAAGTCTCGGTGGCGATTCCGTAGAGGATCATCGTGATCGAGGGCGGGATCAGGATGCCGAGCGTGCCGCCCGCGCAGATCGACCCGGTGGCCAGCGTGGCCGGCACGCCCCGCTTGCGCATCTCGGGCACGCCGGGCTTGCCGATCGCGGCGGCGGTGGCGGGGCTCGACCCGCAGATGGCCGAGAACAGGCCGCAGGCGAGGATGTTGGCGATCACGAGCCCGCCGGGCACGCGGTCGAGCCAGCGGTGCATCGACTCGTAGATGTCGCGTCCGGCCGCCGACACCCCGATCGCCGATCCCAGCAGCACGAACAGCGGGATCGTGAGCAGCGCGAACGACGAGAGCTCGTCCATCATCAGCACCGGGATGTTCGCCAGGCTCGCCGGCCCCTCGAAGATCACCAGGAACGCGATCGCCACCAGCGACAGCCCCCAGGCGATCGGCAGGCCCGAGAACAGGATGAACAGCGTGACCACGACGATCAGCAGCCCGATCTGCAGTTCGTTCATGGCTTGGCTTCGGGGTGCGCGGCTTCGCGCATCAGTTCGGCCAGGTACTGCAGCGCGGTGAGCCCCAGGCCGAGCGGCATCGTCGCGTACAGCGGCCACTTGGGCGGCGCCCACGCGCTCTCGGTGGTTTCACCGATCGTCCAGGCGTGGACGGTGTGCAGCCCGCCGACCCAGGCGAGGTAAGCGCACACCGCCAGCCCGACCACGGCGGTGATGCGCATCAGCGCCTTCGACCCGCGCGGCGGCAGGTAGTGCGGAAGGAGGTCCACCGACACGTGGCCGCGCGTCTTGAGCGTATAGGGCGACGCGAGAAAGATCGCGCCCACCATCGCGTAGACCGCGAACTCGATCTCCCAGTAGGTGGAGTTGCCCATGGCCCGGTAGATCACCATCCAGCAGATGATCACGACGGCGGCGAACAGCAGGATGGAGGCGATCACCGCGCACAGCACGGCCACCTTGTCCATGAGCGAGACGAACGAACGCATCGCGGCGAGAGCGGGGCGCGCGCTGGCTTAGGCGCGCCCCGCCGAACCCCCTCGGATCCGATCGACCGGAACGAGGGCGATCACTTCACCTGCAGCAGCAGCGTGAGCAGTTCCTTCGCCAGCGGCGACTTGCCCTCGAACTCCGGGTACGAGGTCTTCTTGGCGAGGTCGATCCAGGCGTCGAAATCGACCTTCGACATCTCGATCACCTTCGCGCCCGCCTTCTTGTAGGCGTCGGCCATCTTGTCGGTGGCCTCGCGCTGCAGGCCGAGGAAGAACTGGTCGCTCTTGTCGGCGGCGGCCTCGAAGATCTGCTGCTGCTTGGGCGTGAGCTTGTCCCAGTGCTGCTTGGACATCACCAGCGGCTGCATCAGCATCCACAGGTTGTAGCCGCCCACCGTTGCGTGCTTGGTCTGCTCGTACAGGCGCATGCTCACGAAGGTCTCGGCCGACGTGAGCGTGCCGCTCAGCACGCCCGACTGCAGCGACGGGTAGATCTCGGTCGAGGGCATGTTCACCACCGACGCGCCCGCGGCCTTGAGCATCACCTCGAAGGTGGGGTCGGCGGCGCGCAGCTTCATGCCGCCCACGCTGGCCGGGCCGGTGATGTCGCGATCCTTGGCGGCGAACCCGCCGGGCGTCCACCACCAGCTCACGATGTGGATGCCGTGGGCGTGGGCCAGTTCCTGCAGCTTCTTGTGGAAGGGCGTGCCCTTCAACTTCATCGCGAAGTCGAGCGTGGGCACGGTGCCGGGCATGATGATGATCGAGAACTCGGGCGCCTTGCCCACCGCGTACGACATCGGGAAAACGGCCATCTCGAGCGTGCCGTTTTGCAGCGCGTCGAGCTGCGCCACCGGCTTGATGCCGAGCGACTGCGCCGGGTAGATGCGGAACTTGATGTTGGGGTCGGCCTTGTTGACCTCGGACACGAACAGGCGCGCGGCGCGGTCGCGGCCGTCGACGTTGGCCTTCCACTGGTGCGAGATCCTGATTTCCTGCGCCAGCGCCGCCGTGAGCGGCAGCGTGGTCGCGATGGCGGCAATTGCGAGCTTGCGCAACATCGTCATTTCTGTCTCCTCTCTCGTTATTTGATGCAGCCGGCATAGTACAGTCGGGTCCGGACAAAATCCATTCCAGGAAACCCGTATTGGGAACCTTCGACGACGCGATCGCGTTCGCCCGCGCGCGCGAGAGCCCGTGGTCGCGCGACCCCGGCGCGGGGCCCTGGGGCGTGCACGGCAACGACCCGCCGCCGCACGACCGGATGCTCGGCCCGGTGTCGCCGCGCGGGCCCTGCTCCGGGGTCGTGGTCGTGGGCGGCGAGGAGCGGGCGCGCTGGGGCGAGCCCGACCGCGAAGACCTCACCTTCAGCGTGGCCAAGACCTACCTCGCGCTGCTCGCGGGCGTTGCCTTCGATCGCGGGCTGCTCGCCGACGTCGACGAGCCCGTGGCCCGGCGCGTGCCGGGAATCGGCTTCGAGGGCGCGCGCAACGGCGCCGTCACCTGGGCGCACCTGCTCCACCAGACCAGCGAGTGGGAGGGCAGCTGCTTCGGAATTCCCGACACGGTCGATCGCTATCGTCGCGCGTCGTTCGACCCGAGCCCGCCCGCGGGGCGCAAGGGCGACGCGCGCCCCCTGGGGGCGCCGGGCACCTACTGGGAATACAACGACGTTCGCATCAACCAGCTCTCGCTGGCGCTGCTGCACCTGTTCGGTCGCGCCCTGCCCGAGGTGTTCGCCGAGGCGATCGCCGCGCCCTCGGGCGCGAGCGCCCACTGGCGCTGGCGCGGATACGACAACGCCTGGGTCGAGGTGGGCGGGCATCGCGTGCAGTCGGTGCCGGGCGGCAGCCACTGGGGCGGCGGCGTCTCGATCGACTGCTTCGACCAGGCGCGCATCGGGCAGATGCTGCTGCGCGGGGGCGTGGCCGGCGGCCGGCGCGTGCTCTCGTCGGAGTGGATCGCGCGCATGCTCGCGCCGTGCGCGCTGGCGCCCTTTTACGGCTACCTGGTCTGGCTCAACCGCAACCGGGTCCTGTACCCGAGCCTGCCCGAGTCGAGCTGGTTCGCGGTGGGCGCGGGCACGTCGATCGTCTGGATCGACCCCGACCGCGACGCGGTCGTCGTGCTGCGCTGGATCGATTCGTCGAAGGCCGACGCGATCCTCGCGCGCTTCTCGCAGGCGCTGTCAGTTTGCGCGAAAGACCTCGGTGTCGGGGTGAAACGCGTACCAGGCGAACCAGAACAGCGTGGTGGCCGGTAGCGGCGTGCCGTCGCCGTAGGCGGCGCTCGCGCTGCGGTGCACCGCGTCGTATTCCACGCGCACGCTGCGCCCGCCAACGCGGTCCTCGACCGACGCGCGCTCCCGCGGGCCGGCGCGCCGGGCCAGTTCCACGAACGGGTAGGCCTTGTGCGCGCCCGCCACCGTGAGGCCGAGCACGCGCTCCTTCGGGTGGAAACCCTCGGAGCGGAACTTCACCGGAAAGTAGATCTCGCGCTGGCGCTCGTAGCCCGCGTAAGGGTCGCGGCCGTAGTCGCGCGCGTGCCCGGTGTCGGTGGAGAGCACCGTCGTGGCCGGATGACGCGCGCGCCAGTCGCTCCAGGTGGTGTGCGCAATGGGCACCGCCTCGAGAACGCTCGACTTCATCGGGCCGGTGACCGCCTTGTGCGCGATCTGCGACCACAGCGACTGCGTCTGCCGGTCGTAGAGCAGCACGTCGCTGTTGTAGAGCAGCCCCGACACGCCGAAGCTCAGCGCGCGCCCCGCCACGGTCGACTTGAACGCGACCCCGGAGCCGCACAGCGGGCAGTAGGTGATCACGACCGGCTCGGCGCCGACGCGGTCGTTCACGACCTCGTGCCAGTTGAGGATCCGGATCGGATAGGCCTTCGCCACGCCGTTGCGCGCGACGCCGAGCACCGGGTCGTCGGCCGAGAGAAAGCGCGCGTTCGAAGCGGTCACGAACTTCGGGCGGTCGATCGCCGGGATGCCGTCCCTGGGCGGGCCGCCGGGCAGGATCTCGTCGGGCGGGATCAGCGAGGCGGCCAGGTCGAAGCCGTTGCGCGTCTGCGCCCACGCCGGGGCTGCGGCGAGAGCGCCGACCAACGCGGCCAGGGCGAGCGCCGCGGCAGGCAGCGCATTGCGCGTCTTCATCGTGTCCTCCGGTCGGTCGCGCGTGCGTCGCGTGATGCCGCGGGCGACCTTCCCCGATCCGTCGCGCGAAACGCGGCGTGCTTTCATCGGGTGTGCCGGCCGCTTGCGTCGCGGGTGCCTGCCTTGCCGGTCGCGCCGGCCGCGCACGCCGCGCCGGCCGCGCACGCCGCGCCGGTCGCGCGCCGACGCCTCGACGCGCTATCCGCCTAGTTCGCGCCGCAGCAGAGCTTGTACTTGCGCCCGCTGCCGCAGGGGCAGGGGTCGTTGCGACCCACTTTCGGGGCTTCGCGGCGCAGCGGCTCGGCGGGCGCGAGGGCGCGCTCCCTCTGGTCGGCGAGCGCGTCGTAGACGCCCTGCACGCCGTCGACCATCGCCGCGATCAGTCCGTCGCGCTCGTCGTCCTCGATCGGCTCGGGCTCCTCGCCCGCCGACGGTTCGGCTTCTTCCACCAGCCGCATCAGCGGATCGAGCAGTTCGGCGTTCTCGTCGTCGTCGAGCGTGTCCCAGGCCTGCGGGCGCAACGACATCGCGCGCACGAAGCCGATCGCCCACGCGTTGCCCGACGCGCGCCCGTCGTCGTCGTAGCCGAGCACCGGCGCGATGCCTTCGCCCTCGTACAGTTGCGCGGCCATCGTCTCGCGGTGGCGGTCCAGCAGCTTGCGCAGGCGCTGGAACTCGCGGTCGCCCAGGCGCGACTGCGCGTCGGGCAGCGGCGCGCCGAGCACCATCGGAAGGTACTCGTCGGGCGGAACCGGCGCGGGGCTGCACGCGAGGCCCGCGAAGAACCCGTCGAGCTCCTCGGCCGCCATCGACTCGTCCGGATCGATCGCCGTCAGGAGCCGGTCGAGTTCGGCCAGGTCGGCGTCGGAGATCGCGTGGTTCGGATTCATGGCCGCGATCTTAACCCCGTTGCCGCGCTCGAGCCGAACGCGAGCGCGTTGGTGCGCAGCTTGCGCGCGCGCGAGATCAGCGCGAGCACGATCGCGAGGTTGAGCAGGTTCCACGCGATCCCGTTGACGAAGGCCGCGTCGTACGAGCCGGTGAGGTCGAAGATCTTGCCCGAGAGCCAACCGCCCAGCGCCATCCCGAGCAACGTGGCGGTGATCACGATGCCGATGCGCGCGCCGGCCTGCTGCGGCGCGAAGTGCTCGCGCACGATGATCGCGTACGAGGGCACGATGCCGCCCTGGAACAGCCCGAACAGCGCCGAGATCACGTACAGGGACGCCATCGAGTCGAAGGGCAGGAACAGCAACAGCGCCACCGTCTGCAGCGCCGACCCGAGCGCGAGCGTGCGCAAGCCGCCGATGCGGTCGCAGATCGCGCCCGACACGAGCCTGCTCACGATGCCGAAGCCGAGCATCAGCGAGAGCATCTGCGCGCCCCGCGCGGCGCCGTACCCGAGGTCGCTGCAGTAGGCCACGATGTGCACCTGCGGCATCGACATCGCAACGCAACAGGCGATGCCGGCGATCGACAGCAGGTTCTGCAGCGCGGTGGGCGACATCCCGAGCGGGCGCTCGGCGCCGCGAGCGGCAGCGGGCGAGGCAGCGGCCGAGGCAAAGGGCGACGCAGCGGCCGAGGCAACGGGCGAGGCAACGGGCGAGGCAGCGGGCGACGCAGCGGGCGAGGCAACGGGCGGGGCAGCGGGCGCGGTCGCCTGCAGCGGCGGCCGGCGCCGCACCGCGAGCGCGAGCGGAAGCATCAGGCTGAAGCACGCCAGCGCAACCCAGAGGTAGGCCTCGCGCCAGCCCACGCTCTCGACCAGCGACTGCACGATCGGCGGCCACGCGGCGCCGGCGAGGTAGTTGCCGCTCGCGCAGATCGCCACGGCGATGCCTCGCCGGCGCAGGAACCACAGCGAGGTGTCGGCCACGAGCGGCGCGAAGCTGGCCGAGCAGCCGAGCAGGCCGATCAGCAGCCCCTGTGCGAGCGCGAACTGCCACAGGCTGGTGGCCCAGGCGGCCGCTGCGAAGCCCACCCCCAGGCTCACCGCCCCGATCAGCACCGGTACGATCACGCCGAAGCGGTCGGCCAGCCGCCCCATCAGGATCGTGCCGACCCCGAAGCCGATCATCGTGAGCGTGTAGGGCAGCGACGCGTCGGCGCGCGCCACGCCGAACTCGGCCTGGACTTCGGGCAGCACCACCACCACCGCGTACATGCCGCTCGACCCGAGCGTGATCAGCGCCAGGCTCGCGAGCAGGCGCCACCAGGCCTGCGCCGAGTCGACGAGGTCGCTGGCGAGCGCGGTCGAAACGGGGGTCATTGCGCCCCCTTGAGCACGGCCGGCTCCACGCACACGCTGGCCGCGCCGTTGGAGAACCACAGCTGCCCTTCCTGGATCGTCACGTCCAGGCGCATCGATCGGTCGGCGAGCGCCGCCAGCTCCCGCGACGATTCGGCCGCGACGCCGTACACGCCGAGGTTGGCGATGCGCTCGAGCGCGCCGCGCTGCGCGGCCCACCAGGCCTCGGCGCGTGCCGCGCCGTACGACACCACCACCACCTCGCGCGCGCGCCCGGCCGCCTTGCGCACCAGCCTCGCGTCGGGCAGACCCACGTCGATCCAGAGCTCGATCGCGCCGGTGAGGTCGCGGCGCCAGAGGTCGGGCTCGTCGTCGGTCGACAGCCCCCTGCCGAACTCGAGGCGCTCGCGCGCGTGCATCGCGAACGCCAGCAGGCGCATCATCATCCGCTCCTCGGTCTCGGAGGGGTGGCGCGCCACCGTGAGCGCGTAGTCGGCGTAGTGCGCGCGGCCGAGGTCGGCGATCCGCAGATCGGCCTTGTGAACGACTGAGCGCAGTGCCATGGTTCGGGCAAAAGCGCTGATTCTAGCCCCGCGCCGGCGGGAAGGCGCCGGTCGCGCGCCGTTGAGTCGGCTCGCGGCCGCGGGCCGCTGCCTTTGACCTGCGCGCCAGTCGTCGTTAAGCTCGCGGCCTGCGCGGGCCGGTGCGCCCGCCGTTCACGATATCCAGACAACAGGGAGGGGTAACATGCGCAAATTCTCGCGGCTCGCCACGCTCGTGGCCGGCCTCGCCTTCGCGGGCGCGGCTGCGGCTGAAAACATCTCGATCGGAACCGGGGGCACCGGCGGGGTCTACTACCCGCTCGGCGGCGGCATCGCCGCGGCGCTCTCGAAGTACGTGCCCGGCATGCAGGCCACGGCCGAGGTCACCGGCGGCTCGGTGGCGAACCTGCAGCTGATCAACACCGGCAAGCCCTACATCGGCCTGTCGATGGCCGACGCGGCGCAGGACGCGCTGCGCGGCGAGGGCAAGTTCACCAGCGGCAAGGTTCCGCTGCGCACGCTGATGATCATGTACCCGAACCGGATGCACGTCGTGACGGTGGAGGGCAGCGGGATCAGCAAGATCACCGACCTCAAGGGCAAGCGGGTGTCCACCGGCTCGCCCGGCAGCGCCACCGAGGTGATGGGCTTTCGCGTGATCGAGGCCGCGGGGCTGGACAAGGACAAGGACATGACCCGCGAGCGCCTGGGCGTGGCCGAGTCGGTGAACGCGATCAAGGATCGCAAGATCGACGCGTTCTTCTGGGTCGGGGGCCTGCCCACCGCCGGGGTCACCGACCTGGCGAACACGCCCGGCATCACGATCAAGATGGTCGACCACGCCGACCTGGTGCCCAAGATGAACGCCAAGTACGGCAACCTGTACGTTCAGGACGTGATCCCGCAGGCCACCTACAAGGGCATGACGGCCGACAACAAGCAGGCCACCGTGATGAACGTGCTGGTCACGCACGAGAAGATGTCCGACAAGACCGCCTACGACATCGTGAAGACGATCTTCGAGAAGCGCGACGACCTGATCGCCGTGCACAAGGAAGCGGCCAACTTCAAGCTCGAGAACCAGAAGGCGGCGGCCTCCCCGGTTCCCTTCCATCCGGGCGCGGCGAAG
>DATCZK010000069.1:0-18776 GCA_036525975.1 Burkholderiaceae bacterium
CCGGTCTGGGGGACGCCGGTCCGGGGGACGCCGGTCCGGGGGACGCCGGTCCGGGGGGCGGCGCGCCGCACCCGATCGAAACGCCGGATCTTCCGCGCGCGCAGGAGCCCTACGCGATCGTGGTGGCGGGCGTGGGCGGCACCGGCGTGGTCACCGTGGGGGCGCTGCTGGGCATGGCCGCGCACCTCGACGGCAACTACGCCACCGTGCTCGACATGACCGGACTCGCGCAAAAGGGCGGTGCCGTCGTCTCGCACGTGCAGGTGTGCAGCGGCGCGGCCAGGATCCACGCGGCACGCATCGCAACCGGCGAGGCCGACCTGCTGCTCGGCAGCGACCTCGCGGTCGCGGTGGGCGACGAGGCGATGTCGAAGATCGACCCCGCCACCACCCGCGTGGTGGTGAACACCGCGCGCGGCCCGGTGGCCGACTACATCGGCAACCCCGAGTTCGTGCACCCGCAGGCCGAGATGGAGGGCACGCTCGAGGCTGCCGTGGCCCGCGGGCGTCTCGATCGCGTCGACGCGAGCGGTCTCGCGGCGCGCCTTTGCGGCGACACGCAGCACACGAACCTCTTTCTCATCGGTTACGCCTGGCAGAAGGGCGCGATCCCGATCACGCTCGCGTCGCTGCAACGCGCGGTCGAGCTCAACGGCGTGGCGGTGGAGCAGAATCTGTCGGCGCTCGCGTGGGGGAGGGTCGCGGCGAGCCGGCCGGCGGCGGTCGCGGCGATCGGCGCGGCCGGCGCGGGCGGCGCGATCGGCGAGGCGGGCGCGGGCAGCCAGGCGGCCGCCGGCGCGCTCACGGCCTCGGCGCTCGTGGAGCGAAACGCGGCGTGGCTGCGCAGCTCGCACGACGCGCGCACCGAGCGGCGCTACCGGGCGCTGCTCGAGAAGGTGGGCGCGCGCGAGAATGCGGTGGCGCCTGGCTCCGAGCGGCTGCTCGCCGCGGTCGCGAGGGGCTACTTCAGGGTGCTCGCGCCCAAGGACGAGTACGAAGTGGCGCGCCTGTACCGCGACCCCGAATTCAAGCGCGAGATCGCGCGCAACTTCGCCGGCGATTACCGGGTGCGCTACTACTTCGCGCTGCCGTTCGTCGATCGCGCGCAACGCGCCGGGGGCAGACCGAGGAAGCGCGCAGTGCCGCACTGGATCGCCGAGCCGTTGCTGGCGGTGCTCGCGCGCGGGCGGCACATCCGCCAAACCGCGTTCGACCCGTTGCGATTCACGCCCGAGCACCGCGCGCATCGTGCCGCGCTCTCGCGCTACGAGCGCGACGTGGCGCGGGTGCTCGACGGGCTGTGCGCGCAAAACCTCGGGATCGCGGCCGAGATCGCGGGCCTCGAGGAGTCGGTGCGCGGTTTCGGCGCGGTGCGCGCGGCCAGCGGCGAGCGCGCCGACCGCAAGCGCGAGAGCCTGCTCGAGGCCTTCGAGGCTTCGCGCGAGGCCGTGGCCGCTTGAAGCTCGACTTCGCAACCTCGTGCCACGCGCCGCTGTGGCGCAGCGCGTTCCGGCCCTTCTACCTGCTCGGCACCGCCTACGCGGTGCTGGTGATGGTGGTTGCCAGCGCCGGCTACCTCGGCCTGGTCAACGCGATCTTCGCGCACCCCCTGCAGTGGTGGCACGGGCACGAGATGGCGTTCGGGTTCGCCACCGCGATGATCGTGGGCACGCTGCTCACGGCCCTGCCCAGCTGGGCGGGCACGCCCGAGGTCAAGGGCGGGATGCTGGCGTGGCTCACGCTGCTGTGGCTCGCGGGTCGGGTCGCGATCGCACTGGCGCCGATGGTGCCCGGGTGGCTGGTCGCGCTCGCGGATCTCTCGCTCGTCGTGGTCCTGACGGCCGTCCTCGCGCCGCAGATCGCGGCGCTCGCCGATCGACGCTACCTGCTGCTGTTCGTCGTGCTCGCGGGGCTGTTCGCGTCGAACCTGATGTACCACGCGGGCGTGTCGGCGCCCGAGTCGGGCCTGGCGGAGCGGGGCCTGCGCATGGCGATCGATTCGATCGCGTTGATGTTCGTGCTCAAGGCGGGCGTGCTCACGCCGGTGTTCACGCGCAACGCGCTGCGCGAGCGCGCGAGCCGGGTAGGCGTGCAGCCCTCGGCCTCGCTCGACACGCTGGCGGTGGGCACGGTGCTCGCGACCGGTGTACTGCAGTCTTTGCAGGCGCCGGCCGCCGTGGTCGGATGGTCGGCGCTCGCGGCCTGCCTCGCGAACGCCGCACGGCTGGCGCGCTGGCGCGGCCTGCACGTGGCCGCAGTGCCGCTGGTGTTCGTGATGCACGTGGCCTACGCGTGGTTCGTCGTGGCCTACGGGCTTCGCGGCCTCGCGGCTCTCGCCCCCGTGCCCGCGAACGCCTGGCTGCACGCGCTCACGATCGGTGCGATCGGGACGATGTCGGTGGGGCTGATGGTGCGGGTCGTCCTGCGCCACACCGGGCGCGCGCCGATCGTGCCGACGGTGGCGCTGTGGGCCTGGGGAGCGATGTCCTGCGCCGCCGTGCTGCGCGTCGGGGCGGCGTGGGCCGGGTCGCCGACGACGTGGGCCGCGGGCTCGGCGCTGGCGTGGTCGCTTGCGTTCGCGCTGTGCCTGGGGCACTTCGCGGCGATGCTCACGGGCCCGAGCCTGCCGCGCGCGCCGGCGCCCGAAGGCGGGGGCGGCCGGTAGCGCCCCGGCGCGCGAAGCCCGGCGCGGCGGCGAGCGCCGCGTCGCTCGCGAGCCTCGCCGCGCCGTCGTGCGATCATCGCAGGTCGCACCGCACCGATTCTTCCGAGGCCACAACCAGATGCACTACGAAACCACTGAACGCGCGCCGGGAATGCGCCACGACCCTTTCAAGGCGCTGGTGGTGCCGCGCCCGATCGGCTGGATCTCCACCGTGAACCGCGACGGCGTGCCCAACCTCGCGCCCTACAGCTTCTTCAACGGCGTGAGCGACCGCCCTGCGGTCGTGATGTTCTCGTCCGGGGGCTACAAGGACACGCTGGCCAACATCGAGGAAACGGGCGAGTTCTGCTGCTCGGTCGCCACCTGGGCGCTGCGCGACGCGATGAACCTCAGTTCCGCCACGGTGGCGCGCGGCGTGGACGAGTTCGCGCTCGCCGGCCTCACGCCCGCGGCGTCGAAGTGGGTTGCCGCGCCGCGCGTGGGCGAGAGCCCCGCGGCCTTCGAGTGCAAGCTGTGGAAGACGGTGGAGCTGCCGGGCCCGCAGTGGCGCACCGACCCCCACGCGCGCGGCGAGCACTCGTACACCGCGGTGTTCGGGCTCGTGGTGGGCGTGTACATCGACGACAGCTTCCTGCGCGACGGCATCGTCGACACGGCGGCGATGCGCCCGCTGGCCCGGCTCGGCTACATGGACTACGCGGTCGTCACCCCCGAGACGACGTTCTCGCTCAACCGCCCCACGGTGGATCCCGACGGTCGCAGCGCGCGGGTGGTTTCGGGCCCGTGGGACGGCGTCTACCGGTAGGGTCGGTGCGCCGGCTTGCAGTGCCGGGGCGCGCGCCGCGAGGGCGGTGGGCGCGCTGGCTGCGGTGGCCGCTGAGGGCGGCGGCGCTGCTCGCGATCCTGCTCGCCGGGCCCCTCGCGGTGCTCGCGTTCGGCGAGCTCGACCTTCAAACGCACTGGAGCGCCGCGAGCCACGCCGGCGCGGGGCTGGCGCCGGCCGCCCCGGACGAACCGCAGGCCGTCGTGCGGGTGTACGGTGCGCGCACCTACCGGTGGCGCGGCGCGTTCGCGATCCACACCTGGATCGCAACCAAGCGCGCCGGCGAGCGCAGCTACACGATCCGTCACGTGATCGGATGGAACCTCTACCGGGGACGCTCGGCGGTCACGGTCTCGCAGCGCGAAGTGTCCGACTTCCACTGGTTCAGCGCCCGCCCGCAGCTGCTCGCGGAGCGGCGCGGCGAAGGCGTGGAGGCGCTGATCGACCGCATCGACGCGGCGGTGCGCGACTACCCCTACGCGGATCGTTATTCGGCCTGGCCGGGCCCGAACAGCAACACCTTCACCGCCTTCGTGGCGCGCGCGGTGCCCGAGCTGGGGCTCGACCTCCCGCCCACCGCCATCGGCAAGGATTTCCTGGGCGACGGCGCAGGCGTCGCGCCCACGCCGAGCGGCACCGGCTGGCAGGCTTCGGTGCGCGGGATGCTCGGCGTGAGCATCGCGCGCGCCGAGGGCGTCGAGTTCAACCTGCTGGGCCTTTCGTTCGGGCTGGACTTCGACGATTTCGCGCTGCGCCTGCCCGGGTTCGGGCGCGTGTCGCTCGCGGGCGGCCTACCGGCGCCGCAGCAGGAGCCATCCGAGCAGGGCCGCCAACAGCATCAGTGAAACGACCGGGTTTTCGCCCGCCAGCCTGAAAAGGCTCTCGGCCCCCTGGCGGGCGCCGTCGAGCACGGCAACGAGCAGGCTTTGAGCGCCCGCGCTCGCTCCCGCGATCAACCCGTACTCGAGCATTCTTGCCTCCCAGGCCGGAACCACGGCTCCGCCCAAACCCAGCCCGAGTATCGGCCAGATTGGCTGCGCAAAACCGCGGATCGGGCGAAGGGGCTAGCCCCGCGGGTGGGTTTCGTCCCGGGGGCATGCGTGCGGCCCCCCGGCACCGCCGCGCGTGGCGCGCATCAGTGCCTTCGCGGCGCGCGTGGCGGCGGCGAGTCTTCGCCGCCGATGCGCCGGGCGATCCAGCGCAGGCTCGCCGGCAGGTCGACGCCGCGCAGGCCGCCCACCGAGACCGGCACGATCGGGCGCATCGTGCTCGCTCGCGTCGCGACGGCGAACTCGAAGCTGTAGGCTGGCTCGGTGCCCATGCGCAGGTCGCTCACGACGACGACCCCGCCGCGATCCTCGACCTTGAAGAACCCGTGACTGAACCAGGCGATTCGCGCCAGTGCGGGCACCGCGCGGCCCTGCGCGAGCAGTTCCGGGTCGAGCGCGAAGCGCTCGAAGCGTATCGGGCGTCCGCGGTCCGCGAGCGCGTAGTAGCCCTCGTCGTAGCTGGACTCGCGCATCACCAGCACGCGCCACAGCAGCGTGTTGAACGGCGCCGGCGTCACCAGCACGCGCGCGGGCGGCGGATCGCCACGCGCGGCCAGGTCGCGCGCCACGATTTCCTGCACGCCCCACTGCGCGATCGCGCTCCACGCCAGATAGGCGCTCGAGAGCGCGAGCCCGGCGGCGTTCCAGCGCAGGCGCCCCGGTGAGCCCGAGCGCGCGGCCAGGACGAGCCCGGCGATCAGCGGGAGCGTGTAGAGCGGGTCGATGATGAAGATCGAGCCCAGGCCGTAAGGGTGGTTCGTGAACGGCAGCCCGAGCTGGGTGCCGTAGATCGTCGTCGCGTCGAGCAGCGCGTGCGTGACCAGAACCAGCCACACCGCGAGCAGCCACCCCGGGAAGGCGTCGCGCGGCCGCGCGCGCGCGCGGTGCAGCCACGCGAGCGCGCCCGCGATCGGGGGCGAGGCCAGGGTCTGCCAGAACAGCGCGTGCGTTTCGGCGCGGTGCTGCGTCATGTTGCTCACCGGGTCGCCGTAATCGATGAACGCGTCGAGGTCGGGGGCGATTCCGCACACGCCGCCCCAGAGCGCCGCGCGCGCAAGCCCCACGCGGCGTCCCACCACGGCCGCGCCCACCGCCGCGCCGAGCGCGAACTGGCTGATCGTGTCCATCGTGCCTGTTGCGCGTGCGCTCGAGCCGCGAACCGCCTGCCGGCGGGTCAGCGCGCCGCGAGCGCCTCGTTGAGCTGGGGAAAGGTGTCGACGACGATGTCGTGGTGGGCGCTCGGGGTCGGGTCGGGCGGGCCCGCCGGGCCCCACTCGTCGGGGCGGCGCACGAAGGCCGTCTTGAACCCCGCCGCCTTGGCGGCGTCGAGGTCGAAGTTGTGGCACGCCACCATGCAGCACTGCGCGGGTTCGAGCTGGAGATAACGGGCCGCGGTGAGATAGGCCTCGGGCAGGATCTTGTACTTCCCGATCGCTTCGCAGGAGATCACGGCGTCCCAGCTCAGTCCGTTGCGCCGGGCCGTGTCGATGATGATGCGAAAGCTCAGGATCGTGAACGAAGCGCAGATGAAGCGCTCGCGAAGCCCGGGCAACGTGGCCGGGAAGTCGGGCCAGCACTTGAGGTTGTGCACGGTGTCCCACCAGATCGCGCGCCGCTCCTCGGCGCTGGCCGCGCCGAGCCCGTTCTCGACGAGCACTTCGTCGAGCACCATGCGGTGCGCGCCGTCGAAGTTGTAGGCCGGCGGCTCGTGCTCGCCGAGGTTGAGCATCTTCCTGAGCGAACGAGCGCGGATCTCGTTGGCCAGCGCGTGCCAGTCGCTCGCCACGCCGTGGCGTTTGCCCAGCGACTCCAGGGCGGTGCAGAACCCGGTGTGCCAGTCGAGGATCGTGCCCCCGGTGTCGAATGTGAGTGCCTTGACTGCCTCGATGCCCATGCCGCGCTCCCCTGATCGCCCCGATCGCCCGCGCCGTGAACGCGGACCCGCACGGCCTAGCTTAACCCCACGCGCGCGACCAGCGATCGGGCGGCGGCGCCGAACAGCCCCGTGTCGGTGCCCACCGCGATCATGCCGTAGCCCATCGCCTTGACGCGATCGACCCACGCGGCGTCGGGCGCCATGAACCCGGCCGCCTTGCCGTGGCGCCTGGCGCAGTCCGCGACCACGCGCATCGCCGACTCGAAGCGCGGGTCGTCGAAGCGTCCCGGAATTCCGAGGAAGTTCGACAGGTCGAACTGGCCCACCCAGAGCACGTCCACGCCGTCGGTGGCCGCGATCGGGTCGGCCTGCTCGAGTCCGCGCTCGGTCTCGATCTGCGCGATCACCAGCGTGCGCTCGTTGGCCATGCGCACCTTCT
Source organism: Burkholderiaceae bacterium (assembly GCA_036525975.1). Lineage (GTDB taxonomy): Bacteria > Pseudomonadota > Gammaproteobacteria > Burkholderiales > Burkholderiaceae_E > Quisquiliibacterium. The sequence continues at coordinate 6,853 of DATCZK010000069.1, forward strand.
CGCCCACGTCGCCGCCCGCGTAGTCGTCGTGCGCGAACCCGAACGCCGCCCCGCGCCGCCCCTGCGGGGGATACCGGCACGCCTCGACGATCGCGCGGGCCTGCGCGGCCGACTCCACCATCGGCACCATCACGCCGCGCGCGCCGAGGTCGAGCGCGCGCGCGATCCAGGGGTACTCGCCGCGCGGCACGCGCACCATCGGCTCGATCGGCAATCCGCGGCAGCTCGCGAACAACCACTTCAGCGTTTCGTACCCGAGGCCGGCGTGCTCCATGTCGTAGATCACGAAGCGGCAACCGGCGTTGGCGAGGATCGCCGACACGCCGGGCGTGAAGAACTCGAACACCATCGCGCCGGCAACGGTGCCGCCGTCGAGGATCTCGCGCTTGATCGCATTGGGCTGCATCGGGCCGGTGCTCCTTCGGTGGCGACGTCATCGCCGTTATACGGCAAGATCACGGCTTTGGCACAGCCACCGCGGGGCGAGCGCCCCGGGTCGACCGCCGGATGACAGCGCAGCGCTTCGCCCACTCGAACTGCGAGAAACGCCCCGCGACGGGTTCGCGCGGCATGGTCGTGACCAACCATCCGCTGGCCTCGGCCGCCGGCGCGCAGGTGCTGCTCGAGGGCGGCAATGCGGTCGACGCGGCGGTGGCGGCGCTCTTTGCGCTCACGGTGGTCGAGCCGATGATGGTGGGCGTGCTCGGCGGCGGCCTCGCGCACCTGCGCACCGCCCAGGGCCGGCACCTGGTGATCGATGGCCTGAGCACCGCCCCCGCGGCCGCGCGCCCCGACATGTACGAGCCGCTGTCCGCCGAACTCTCGGCCTACCGCAGCACGCGCGGGCAGGCGAATTCGCTGGGCGCGCTGGCGGTGGCCGTTCCGGGCGCGCTGAGCGCCTGGTGCGGCCTTCTCGCGTCGCACGGATCGGTGAGCCTGCGTGACGTGATCGAGCCGTCGATGCGCTACGCGCGCCGCGGCTTCGAGGTGACGCCGTATCTCGCCACCTGCGTGGCCGAGAACGCCGCGAACCTCGCGCGCGACGCAGGGCTCGCCCGGATGCTGCTCCCCGGCGGAGCGCCGATCGCGGCCGGCGCGCGGCTCGTTCGCGGCGACTACGCCGACACGCTCGAGGAGATCGCGCAGCGCGGCGCCGATGCCCTGTACCGCGGACCGCTCGGCCGGGCGCTGGTGGCAGAGCTCGCGGCGCGCGGCGGACTCCTCTCGCTGGCCGACCTCGCCGGGTACCGTGCGATCGAGCGCGACGTGATCCGCGGGAGTTACCGCGGGTTCGAGCTCGTCGGCCCGCCCCCGCCCTCGTCCTCGGGCGTGCACATCGTGCAGATGCTCAACATCCTGGAGGGGTTCGACGTGGGCGCGCTCGGCTTCGGGTCGGCGCCGGCGATCCACCTGCTCGCCGAGGCGCTGAAGATCGCGTTCGCCGACCGCGCGGTGGCCACGGCCGACCCCGACTTCGTCGACGTCCCGGTCGAGGAACTGCTCTCGAAGGCCTACGCCGGGCGGCGCCGCGACGCGATCGACCCGCAGCGCGCGCGGAGCTGGTCGCCGGGGCTGGCGCGCGCCGATTCGCCCGATACCACGCACGTCACGGTGGCCGACGCGCTGGGCAACGTGGTCTCGAGCACGCAGACGATCAACGGGCAGTTCGGCGCCTGCGTGCAGGTCGCGGGCACCGGCATGCTCGCGAACAACTACATGTACAACTTCGACCCGCACCCGGGCAACGCGCTCTCGGTCGCGCCCGGCAAGCGCGTGTTCACGTCGATGGCGCCGATGATGGTGCTGCGCGACGGCCGGCTGCGCTACGCGCTCGGTCTTCCCGGCGGGCTGAGGATCTTCCCCTCCGCGCTGCAGGCGATCGTGAACCTCGTCGACCACGGCATGAGCCTGCAGGAAGCGGTGGAGGCGCCGCGCGTGTGGACCGAGGGCGGAGTGCTCGAGCTCGAAGCCGCGATCGGGGACGACGTGGCGCGGGTGCTCGGCGAGATGGGGCATCGCGTCGAGCGCGTGCCCAGGATCGCCGGGGGCATGAACGCGATCGCGTTCGGCGGCGACGGCGAGCTCCTCGGTGCCGCGTGCTGGCGCGCCGACGGCACGCCGGTGGGAATCGCCGGGGGGCTGGCGCGCACGGGCGTCGGATTCTCGGTTGCCTGAACCCGCTGGAGGACTGTTCCATGGCCTCGGATCGCACCGCCACCATCGTCGTCCTCGACCCGCTCGCGCCGGCGAGCTTCGAGAGGCTGAAGGCGCTGATGCCGCCGGGTTTCAGCATCCGCTGCGCCTCGCAACGCGGTGACGAGCACCTGAAGTCGATCATCGCCGAGGCCGACTTCGCGATCGCAGGGCAGGTGGGCGTGTCGGGCGAGGTGCTGCGCGCCGCCGCGAAGCTTCGGCTGCTGCACAAGTGGGGCGTGGGCGTGGACAACATCGACCTCGAGACCGCGCGCGAGCTCGGCATCAGGGTGGCGCGCACCACGGGCAGCAACGCTTTGCCGGTGGCCGAGTTCACGCTCGGGCTGATGATCTGCGCGATGCGCGGGCTGGCGTCGGGGCACGCGCAGCTGCAACAGGGCCGGTGGCGCGGGTTCGCGGTGTCGCCCGAGCCGCTCCTCATTTCGGGCAAGACCGTGGGCATCGTGGGTTTCGGCGCGATCGGCCAGCAGCTGGCGCGCCTGTTGTCCGCGTTCGGCTGCCGCATCCTGTACAGCAAGCGCGATCCGCTGCCTCCGAGCGAAGAGCGCGCGCTGGGCGCGCACTTCGCCGAGATCGGGCAACTGCTGCGCGAGTCCGACGTCGTGTCGCTGCACTGCCCGCTCACGCCCCAGACGGCGGGGATGATCGATCGCGCCGCGCTGCAGTCGATGAAGCGCACCGCGGTGCTCGTGAACACCGCCCGCGGGGGCATCGTGGTCGAATCCGACCTGTGCTGGGCGCTTGCGAACGGCGTGATCCGCGCCGCGGCGACCGACGTGTTCGAGCACGAGCCGCTGCCGGCGGATTCGCCGTTGCTGGGGCTGCACAACCTGGTCACGACGCCGCACCTCGCGGCGCTGTCGGTCGACACCTACGTGCCCACGGTGAGCCGCATGTACGCCAACTTCGAGCGGGTCACGCGCGGCGAGCCGGTGCCGCCGCACGAGCTGGTCGTCGGCTAGGCCGGCGCGGCCAGGCCGTCGCGGCGAGGGCGCGCCCGTTGGCCGGCGCTCGCGCGCTGTGCGCTATTGCGTTTCCTCAATGCCGGGTGGTCGCCCCTCTGCTCAAATGGGTCGTGTTCTGGCTAACGGCGTGGGCACGCCGCTGCTACCCAAGGGTTTGTCGTGAAGCCGCGATCGCGGATCAGTCCTCGCCGAGAAAGGCACTTTGGCGCTCGGTAGGGCGCTCACATGGGAACCAGAATGAAAAACATCATCACCCTCACCGTTTTCTCGGCCATCCTCGCCATCCTCGGCACCGGCTCGACCGATGCCGCCGCGCAATCCAATGCGCTCTCCACCGAAGCTTCGATCGCGCGCGGCGCGCGCCTGTACGAGCACTGGGCGCACGAGTCGGGCGAGCGCGAGGAGGTTGTCCCGCACCCCGCGTTCGCCACCAAGACCGTGCGCGTCGACCCGCCCGACACCTGGCGCTGCGTCGAGTGCCACGGGTGGGACTACAAGGGCAGGCACGGTTTTCCCTCGATCCGCAAGCGCGCGGGAGGCAAGCCGGGCGAGATCGTTTCGCTGATGAAATCCAAGCCGCACGAGTTCGCCGGGCACATGCAGGAGGCCGATTTCCTCGACCTGGCCAATTTCGTGACCCGCGGGCAGGTCGACATGGATGAATTGATCGAGTCTGCGCGCAAGCTCGGCGGCGCGGGCGCCGCGGCGTTCGAGAACATCTTCGCCACCACCTGCGCCAACTGCCACGGCGCCGACGGCAACCGCCAGCGCGGCGTTGCGCAGATCGGCGAGACGGCGCGCAAGGACCCGAGCAAGGTCCTGCACATCGTGCTCAACGGCCACGCCGGCGGAAACATGCCCGCTCTGCGCGCCTTCGGCACGAGCATGGCGGTGGGCATGCTCGCGTACGCGAGCACGCTGCCGGCGCCGAACATGGCGGCGTCGATCACCAACGGAGGCCGCCTCTACGACGACTGGCAGTGGGCCACGGGAAACCGGCAGGCCCTGTCGCACCCGGCCTACCCGGAAAAGCTGCACTACTCCAACGTTCCGTCGGTCACCTGGCGGTGCAGGGAGTGCCACGGGCCCGACTACAAGGGCAAGGACGGGCAGTACGCGGCAGGCAACCACGCCACCGGCATCAAGGGAATACGCGCAATGGCGGGCGCAGACCCGGAATTGACGGTGGCGATCCTGCGCAACAGCACGCACCGCTTCGGTGCGATCCTGAAGTACCGCGATTTGCAGGACCTGGCCAATTTCGTGACGCGCGGCCAGATCGACATGGACAAGTTCATCGATCCGAAGACGGGGAAAGCGCGAGGAGACGCCAAGCGCGGAGAAACGTACTACCAGACGATGTGCATCGGGTGCCACGGCAGGTCGGGGCGCTTCACGGCGAAGCGCTTCCTCGGCAACCGTGTCAGAACCGACCCGTGGGGAGCGCTGCACTCGATGCTCAACGGGCATCCCGACGACAACATGCCGGCGCTGCGGGAACTCGACGAGAAGATCGTCACCGACATCCTCACGTACGCACAGAGTCTGCAGGATAGACGCTAACGCGCGTTCTTCCGAAATGAACCCTATGGAGTTCCCATGAAAGCCAGACTCTCCCTCCTATCCGCAATTCCGATCGCCCTCGCGCTGTCGGGGTTCGCGCCCGCGCAGGCCGCGGTCGACGCCGAGAGCGCGCAGGGATTGATGAAGAGCAACAAGTGCACGAAGTGCCACGCAGCCGAGAAGGACAAGTCCGGCCCGTCGCTCAAGTCGATCGCCTCCAAGTACAAGGGCAAGGCCGACGCCGAAGCGGCGATCATCAAGAGCATCACCACCGGGCCGAAGGTGAAGCTCGACGACGGTTCGCAGGAAGAGCACACGATCATCAAGACCAAGGACGAAGCCGCGCTGAAGAACCTGGCGCAGTGGATCCTGATGCGCTGACCGTGTCCGCCCGGCCGGTGTTTCCCGGCCGGGTCTTCCGAAGGAAATCAGTCATGGATATCGGCAAGCTCGCTGCGCGCCTGGTCGCGGCTGCGGCCTTCGTTGTCGCGAACCTCGCAGGCGCCGCGGTCGCGGCCACCGCCGCCGGCGGGGGTGCGCAAACCGACCTCGGCAACGAGAGTTGCCTCTCGTGCCACGGCGCCAAGCAAAAGAAGATCGAGGTGCGCCAGGCCGATGGCGAGATGCGGGCGCTCAACCAGGTCGATCCGGCGAGGTTCGCCAACGGGGTGCACGCGAGCATGGAGTGCATCAACTGCCACCTCGAGATCAACGACAGCGTCGCGCCGCACAGCAAGAGCCTGGGCGAGAAGCGGCCCGACTGCGCGCAGTGCCACCTCGAGATCGCAAAGACTCCGTCGAACTACAAGACCGCGCGCGAGCGGCGGGCGATTCGCATCGTCGCCGAGAACGTTCGGGCCTACCAGGCCTCGTCGCACGCCAAGCCCGAGGGCGACATTCCGGGCAAGGTCAACGCCTCGTGCAGCGATTGCCACAACACGCACACCTTCGACGTGCCGCCGCGCGGTTCGCCCGAGCGCGCCGAGTTCCGCCTCGGCGTGTCGGACATGTGCGGCACCTGCCACGACGCGCACCTCGAGGAGTGGGCGGAGTCGGTGCACGGAAGGGAGGTCAAGGAGAAGAACAACCCCAACTCGGCCAACTGCGCCGATTGCCACACCTCGCACAGCGTGGCGCGGCCGCGGTCGACCGATGTCAAGCTCGCGATCACCGACAGCTGCGGCAGCTGCCACGAGGACGCTTACAAGTCTTACCGTGCGACCTACCACGGCCAGGTGGCCACGCTGGGTTTCGCGCACACCGCGAAGTGCTTCGATTGCCACAGCAGCCACGACATCGAGCCGTCGTCGAACCCGGTCTCCAGGATGCACCTGGACAACCGTCTCGAAGCCTGCCAGAAATGCCACGACGGCGACCGGCTTCCCGAGGCCACCATTGGCTTCGTGAGCTTCAGCCCGCACGCGACGAACGACTTCGAGAAGCACCCGCAGATCTGGATCGCCAATTTCGTCATGGTGAACCTGCTGCTGGGCACCTTCACGTTCTTCTGGGTGCACACGATCCTGTGGTTCTTCCGCGAGTACAGGGAGCGGCGCAAGCGCGCCTCGCAACCCCAGCTCAGAGTGCAGGGCCTGCCGGAGGTTGCGGCCGGCTTGCAAGGCAAGCACTTCCGGCGGTTCACCGGCACGTGGCGCATCGCGCACCTGCTGTTCGCGCTGAGCCTGATGGTGCTCACGCTCACGGGCATCTCGCTGTTCTACCCGGACGCCCCGTGGGCCAAGCCGCTGATCAACCTGCTCGGCGGCCCGCAGGCGGCCGGTACCGTCCACCGCGTGTTCGCCGTCATCTTCGCCGGCGTGTTCTTCTGGCACCTGGGCTACGTCGGGATCAGGATCGGGCGCGACTGGAGGAACTTCGAGGTCTTCGGCCCGAACTCGCTGATTCCGGGCTTGCAGGACCTCAAGGACATCGCGTCGATGTTCAAGTGGTTCTTCGGGCTGGGTCCGAGGCCCGTGTTCGACCGCTGGACCTACTGGGAGAAGTTCGACTACTGGGCGCCGTTCTGGGGCGTGACGATCATCGGGGTGAGCGGGCTGATGCTGTGGGTGCCGCACGTGACCGCCGCGTACCTGCCCGGATGGGTGTTCAACGTGGCCACGATCTTCCACAGCGAAGAGGCGTTCCTGGCGGTGGTGTTCCTGTTCACCGTGCACTTCTTCAACAACCACTTCCGGCCCGACAAGTTCCCGCTCGACATCGTGATGTTCACCGGCACGTTCACGCTCGAGGAGTTCAGGCACGAGCATCCGCTGGAGTACAAGCGGCTGGTGGAGTCGGGCGAGCTGGAGCGGCACCTGGTCGATCCGCCTTCGGGCGCGATGGTGAAGGCCTCGAAGCTGCTGGGGTTCGTGCTGATCCTGTGCGGGCTCACGCTGCTGACGATGGTCGCCATCGGGTTCTTCACGCACTTGTAGCGTTGCCGGGCGTGCCCGCACGGGCGCGCCCGATCCTCAACCCTCGCAACCGGTATCGTCCCTCTTCGCGCTGCCACGATCATGTCCTCGGTGCTCATCGTCTACTCAACCGTCGACGGCCACACCCGCACGATCTGCGAGAAGCTGCAGCGCTCGATCGAGGCGAGCGGCCACGCGGTGCAGCTGCTCCCGATCGAGAGCGCGGGGCGCGCCGAGGTGCAGGCCTGCCAGAAGATCGTCGTCGGCGCGAGCATCCGTTACGGCAAGCACCGCCCGGGCGTATACCGGTTCGTGAACGAGCACGCCGACGAGCTGCACGGCCGCCCCGGCGCGTTCTTCACCGTGAACATCGTCGCGCGCAAGCCGGGCAAGGACCGCCCCGAGACCAACCCGTACCTGAAGAAGTTCCTCGCGCGGGTGCGCTGGCGCCCGACCGAGCTTGACGTGTTCGCCGGCAGGCTCGACTATCCGCGCTATGGCTTCTTCGACCGGCAGATGATCCGCTTCATCATGCTGATCACGCGCGGGCCGACGGACCCGAGCACGGTCGTGGAATTCACCGACTGGTCGCGCGTCGAGCAATTCGCGCGGCGCGTTTGCGCGATGTGACTGGTGCGCCGCGAAGCGCAGGCCCGTTCCGAACCCGTGGAGATCTCCCGCGGCTACCGCCCGGGGCTGATCGGGCGGGTGACGCTGCTGCACGCGACCTACTACGCCAGCGCCTCGGGGTTCGGGTGCGCGTTCGAGTCGGTCGTGGCCGCCGGTCTGGCCGAGTTCTGCGCGCGGCTGGACAGCCCCCGCAATGAAATCTGGGTCGCCGCCCGCGGCGGCGAACTGCTGGGCTCGATCGCGATCGACGGGGAGGACCTCGGCGCGAACGCCGCGCATCTGCGCTGGTTCATCGTGGCCGACGGCGCGCGCGGCAAAGGCCTGGGCCGAAGCCTGCTGGGCCGGGCGCTCGCGTTCGTGGACGCGCAGCGCGTGCCCGAAACGCAGTTGTGGACATTCGCCGGCCTCGATGCCGCGCGGCACCTGTACGAGACGCACGGCTTCGCCTGCGTCGAGGAGCGCCCCGGCACGCAGTGGGGCAAAGAGGTGCTCGAGCAGCGCTTCGTGCGGGTGGGGCAGGGCAGCCCCTCGGGGCGCAGCGGGGCGCTGCCCCGCTGACGCCCCGCGGCCTCAGGGCAGCGGCGTTCAGCCGATGACCCGGAAGACCTCCCACCGGTTCGTTCCCGACACCACCAGAGGCTCCATTTCCTTGGCCCATTGCGCGTGCGCGGGGATTTGCGCGAGCTTGTCCCACATCGCGTTCAACTCCGCGAGGTCCTTGACCACGTGCTCGGTCTGAACCTCCGACTCGAGCGCGCCGACCGAGCCGGTGACGATGCGGGTCGTCTCCTTCGTGCTGCCGATCTGCGGGCCGACTTCGCGCACCCAGCGCTCCATCAGCTTGATGAGATCCTGCTTGTACCCGAACTTCGCGACAATGCTCCAGCGGGCAATCATCATGTTCGTACTCCTTGCGGTGAGGGGCGGCGGCCGCGCTGCGGCTCAGGCCTCGGCGGTGGTGGGGTCGATCGTGACGCTAACCTTCGACACCACGTCGGGGGGAAGCCCCCGCGACGGGCGTGCTCACGGACCAGTTCCTCGTTGGCGACGGTGCGTTCGATGACGCACTCGGGCATGGTGATCCTGCTCCTTGTCGTGCGGTGAATGCTACCCCGGCCTGCAAGCCGAACCGGCAAACCGTGCACAACGATGCCATCGATGCGGCCGATCGGGCAAGAGTGGCCGCGCGAGCGTCGTCGTTACCGGCGGATCTGCGGCCGTTCCGGGGGGGGCAAGGCGCCGACCGCACTGCGCCGGGACCGGCGACGCGCGCCGGGTCACTTGTTGATGTTCCGCGCGGGCACCGGGACCTTCGCGCCTTGGTGGCTCAGATGGAGCTTGCCGAAGCCTCCCGAGATCAGGCGGTCCTGTTGAAACGTGCACACCTTGTAGTAGTAGCCGCCGCCGTCCTTGGCCAGGGCGGCGGCTGCGATGTGCCGCGACTTGACGGGGCTGTTTCCGCCGCTGGTCCGGTTGATCCACCAGTCCTTGTCCACGATGTTGATCCGATGGATGTTCGACCAGCCGGCGTTCCCGAGCAGCGCCTTCATCTCGTCGGCCAGGCTCTTGTTCACCATCTTGGCCTCGGGCAGCGTCACGGCCTGGCTCACCGCGCCGGCGATCTTCGCGTGCAGATCGGCGTAGGGCTTGAAGTCCGCGCCCTCGATCGTGAATTCCCCCTTCGCCCAGATCGTGCCGAAGTACTGGATCTGGAGCTGCATCGCGTGCTTGCCCGGCCCGAGCTGGCCGAGGTGGTAGGTCAGCTCGTTCGGGCCCTGGCGCAGCGTGGGCCTTCTTGCCGCCGAGCATCACGCTGACCATCACGTTGGCCCCTTTTTCGCTCTTGTAGATCTTCGACCAGGGCTGGCTGGTCCGGATCAAGCCGTAGATGTAGTCCCCGGCCTTGAATTCGGTCGTGAGCCCCGAGGGGTTGTCGCGATCGATCGAAGACTTGGAGAAAACGATCTCCCCGGCGGGCTTGTCCTGCGACAGGGCGGGACCGCACAGCGCCAACAGCACCGCCGAGACCCCGAGAAGCCACGCACGAATTCTGGAAGGATTGGACATCGCTCAGACCCTCCGTCGACAAGGATTGCGGGCAAGAATTGCGAAGCGCCTCCCCGCGTTCTCCGCCAGGCGAGTGTCATGGTCGGGCCACTGGGAAGCGGAGGCTGCGCCAGGTCGAACGCTGCCGATCGAGGGATTTCACAAATCCGGTACGCGAGTACGGTTATTGCCGGCCGTCGCCCATGAGCCGTTGCGCCGGGTGGCTGCGGCGATCCCGCACGGCACCGCCGACGCTCCGGGACCACGTCTGGCCGATCCTCATGTTCATGTTCGCGGTGCTGGGGCTGGGTCTGAAGACATTCAGGCGCACGCTCGACTGAGCGTTTCCACCGCGGCCTTGGCGGGTGCCATACTCGCCCGGAGGAGAGCACATTGAGCGAACTGGAAACCCTGCACCCGCTGCGTCCGTTCCTGAAGAACTGGGTGTGGGAACACGGTCACGTCGGCACCCGTTACCTCGATTGCGCGAGCGGCGAGTTGAGGTTCGACGACGGCAAGAAGGCGCGTTTCGCAAGCGAGGTGCCGATCTTCGTGCCGCTCGCGCGCGACGCGCACGAACAGGCCGGGCTCGACGGGCCACCGGTGCACGAGGCCGGGCTCGCGCGCTTTCTGCGCGCCGCGCAGCTCGGCAATCCGGAGGCGGCAGGCGCCGTGAACGAGGTGCAACGCGCGGCGCAGGACTGCATCGAGATTGCGCTGCTGTGCGCGTACCAGCGCGAGGCGCTGGAAGCGAAGGCGCGCTACTCGCTCGAGCCGCTGTTCGACGACGAGATTCGCGAGGCCGTCGCAAACGACATTCGCCGCGTCTACCTCGCGCTGCGCGAGCAACTCGCGATGTACGACTTCACCGTGTTCCACGGTTTGCCCACCGCGTTGATGCTCAGCGACTGTCCTTTCATCGACTGGCGCCTGCGCGCCAAGCCCCCGATGCCCTTCGTGTCGATGCCGCTCGGGCCCTACGCGCTGCTGGTCGGCGCGCCGTCGCAAAAGACGACGCAGATCTCGCACGTGGCCTGGAAGAAGGTCGTCTCGATGGGGCCGTTCAAGGATCACAACCGGCACATCGTCGAGGGCGCGCGACTGTGGATCGTCGCCACCACCGACGAGCAGCTGCTCGAAGTGCAGCCGCGGTTCGCGCCCCCGGTCGCGACCTCCGACGCGCCACCCGACGCGCCTCCCGACGCGCCCCGCGCCTAGGCTGAACAGCCGGCTGCGTTGTCCCCCCCCGGACCGGCGAAGGGGCGGCGAGAAGAACAAACGAAACACAGCCAGGGCACGTGCGACATCGACGTGAAACGGCGGCATTCGATGATGCGGTCACTCGGTTTCGGTCCAGTGGCATTTCGCCCTCGATCCGATCCCGAATCCGCCAGGCATCGCGTGCTCAGCGCCATCCCGGCACCGCGGTCCAGGCGGCGGGCTGTGCCAGGTGGCCTTCGCCACGTCGCCGCGAAGCTTCGAGCGCCAAGCGCGCCGCCGATTCGAAGTCGACCAGCCTGACCTCGGGAAACGCGCGCCGTGCGTCGTCGTGCGCAACCACGCTGTCGCTGGCAAGGCCGCCCGCGATGGCCAGCGCGACACTGGCCTTTACCGGCGTGAGCATCCCGATGCCGAGCGCCATCAGCCACACCGGCAGACCGGGGATGATCAGGATGCGCCGACGCAGGCCGCGCACACGCGCGAACGCGAGCATCATCTCGGCATAGGTTGAGACCTTGGGGCCGCCGATCTCGAAGACCTGTCCGTGGCTCTGCGGCTTGTTCAGCGCGGCGACGAGGTAGTCGACGACGTTTTGTGCCGCCAGCGGCTGCGTCTTGTGCCGCAGCCAAGGGCTGCCGGGAATGATGGGCAGCCACTCGGTGACGCGCCGGATCATCCGGAACGACTGGCTGCCTTCGCCGGCGATCACGCCGGCGCGGAATTCCGTGACAGGCACCGGACCCTCGCGCAGCGCTGCACCGGTGTCGATGCGCGAGCGCAGATGGCGACCCATGCGATCGGCCGGGTCAGCAAGGGCGCCAAGGTAGATCACGTGCCGCACGCCGGCCGCCGCCGCGGCGCGCGCAAAGTT
>DATCZK010000070.1:0-4790 GCA_036525975.1 Burkholderiaceae bacterium
GCGGCGGCGCGCAGCTCGACCGCGAGCGGCGCGCGCAATGCCAGCGCGCGGGCGCTGTCGCGCACGTCGCCCGCCGGTTGCCCCGACTCAGCCAGGAACGCCCGCCATCGCCATCAGGCGCCGGATGCGCTCGTCGGTGGCGGGGTGCGTGGAGAACAACCCCCGCAGGCCTGCGCCCGACAGCGGGTTCATGATCATCATCTGCGCGGTCTCGGGGTGGCGCTCCGCCGTCTCCAGGGGAATGCCCTGCGCGTAGCGGTGGATCTTTTCCAGCGCCGAGGCCAGCGCGCGCGGGTCGCCCGTGATCTCGGCGCCGCCGCGGTCGGCTTCGAACTCGCGCGCGCGCGAGATCGCCATCTGGATCAGCGCCCCGGCCAGCGGCGCGAGGATCGCCACCAGGATCGCCGCCAGCGGATTGGACTGCCGGCCGCCGCCGCCGCGACCGCCGAAGAACAGCGCGAAGTTGGCCAGCGCCGAGATCGCGCCGGCCATCGTGGCCGAAATGGTGGAGATCAGGATGTCGCGGTGCTTCACGTGCGCGAGCTCGTGCGCCATGACCCCGCGCAGCTCGCTCGCCGAGAGCACGCGCAGGATGCCGGTCGTGGCCGCCACCGCCGCGTGCTGCGGGTTGCGCCCGGTGGCGAAGGCGTTGGGCGCCGGCGCGTCGATCAGGTAGACCCTGGGCATCGGCAGCTCGGCGCGCCGTGCCAGCTCGCGCACCATGCCGTAGAACTGCGGCGCGCTGGATTCGTCGACCTCGCGCGCGTTGTACATCCGCAGCACCATCCGGTCGGAAAACCAGTAGGCGAAGAAGTTCGTGACCAGCGCGAAGCCCAGCGCGAGCACCATGCCCTGCTGCCCGCCCATCGACGCGCCCACCACGCCGAACAGCGCGGTGATCGCCGCCATCAGCATGGCCGTCTTGACCCAGTTGAACATCAGTGCGCTCCGAGACCCGATCGTCGTGTGATCGCGCAGCTGCTCGCGGCGTCGCGACGACGACCGCGCGCGGTCTGCGCACCCGAAGCACTATCTGGGGGCGGCACCGGCAGCGGACAAGTGCCGCTCACCGCGGGCACGCGAAGCGCTCGCCGCGCTCCACCGGGTGTCCGCGCAGGAACTCGGCCACGGGCAGGCGGCGCCCGCCCGGCCTTTGCAGTTCGAGCAGCAACAGCACGCCCTCGCCGCAGGCGACCTCGAGCGCGCCGGGGTCGGCGCGCAGCACGGTGCCCGGGGCAGCCGGCGCGCCGGCGGCGAGCCCGGGCGCGGCGCGATCGCCGGCCACCCGGGCGCGCCACAGCTTGAAGGCCTCGCCCGAGCGCTCGAGGCGAACGGCCGCCCCGGGGGCGGGGTCCAGGGCGCGCACGCGGTTGGCGAGCCGCGCCGCGGGCTCGCGCCAGTCGAGGATCGCGTCGGATTTGGTGATCTTGTGCGCGTAGCGGGCGCCGTCCTCGGGCTGCGCCCGGGGCGACAGCGCCCCCGAAGCGAGCCCCGCCAGCGCCTCCACCACGGTCTTCGCGCCGAGCGCGGCGAGCCGGTCGTGCACGCTGCCCGCGTTCTCGTCGGGGGCGATCGCGATCTCGCGCGCGAGCAGGATCGGCCCGGTGTCCAGGCCCTCGTCCATCTGCATGATCGTGATGCCGGTGCGCGCGTCGCCCGCCTCGATCGCGCGCTGGATCGGCGCGGCGCCCCGCCAGCGCGGCAACACCGACGCGTGGATGTTGATGCACCCCAGCCGCGGCAGCGACAGGATCCCGGCGGGCACGATCAGCCCGTAGGCCGCCACCACCATCGCGTCGGCGCGCGCCTGCTCGATCAGCGCGCGTGCCGCCTCGCCGCGCAGCGTGGGCGGCTGCGCGATCGCCAGGCCGGCGTCGCGCGCGAAACGCTTGACCGGGCTCTCGCGCAGCTGGCGGCCGCGGCCGGCGGGCTGGTCGGGGCGCGTGAGCACCAGCGCGATCTCGTGTCCGGCGGCCACGAGCGCCTCGAGCGCCACCCGCGCGAAATCGGGCGTGCCGGCGAAGATCAGTCGCATCGGCGCGCGCGGCCTGGCTGGCGCGGGCTCCGCCGCTCAGGCGGGCTCGCGCTCGGCCTTGAGCATCTTCGAGCGGATGCGGCCCTGCTTGAGCCGCGACAGGTACTGGACGAAGACGCGACCGTCGAGGTGATCCATCTCGTGCTGCAGGCACACCGCGAGCAGGCCGTCGGCGTCGATCTCGAAGGCCTCGCCGTGCTCGTCGCGCGCGCGCACGCGCACCCGGTCGGGGCGCTCGACCTCCTCGTAGATTCCCGGCACCGACAGGCAGCCTTCCTCGTAGACCTTGCGCTCGGCGCTCGAGTCGACGATCTCGGGGTTGACGAACACGCGCAGATCGTCGCGCGCGTCGGACACGTCGATCACGATCACGCGCTCGTGCACGTCGACCTGCGTGGCCGCGAGCCCGACGCCGGGCGCCTCGTACATGGTCTGCGCCATGTCGCGCACCAGCGTGCGCAAGCGCTCGTCGAACACCTCCACCGGTTTGGCCACCTGGTGCAGGCGAGGGTCGGGGTAGCGAAGAATGCTCAGGACGGCCATCGGCGCAGAACTACCGTTGATTCAGAATGATCCTTGCGGCATCGAGCGATGATCGGCAGAATCCGACCCGACCCCCCGTTTTTCAAACCCTTGATTCAGCGGGGCTTTTCGGGCGGAATTTCTTCAAGGCGCGGCGGACTCCGAATGGCAAAGCTTATCACGCAGGTCCTGGCGCTCGCTCTGTGGGCGCTCACGGCGCAAGCCCAGGCACAGACGATCGAACTCCAGAAAGACGCCCCCGACAAGTACGTCGTGGTCAAGGGCGACACGCTATGGGACATCGCCGGCCGGTTCCTCCAGAAGCCCTGGCGCTGGCCCGAGATCTGGCAACTCAACCGCGAGCAGATCCGCAACCCGCACCTGATCTATCCGGGCGACGTCGTCTACCTCGACACGAGCGGGCCGAGCCCGCGGCTGAGGCTGGGCAAGGCGATCGACACGAGCGGCACCTCCGCCGCCGCGGGCCAGTCCGGCGGGCAGGCCTCCGAGCGGGTCGAGCGCGCCTCGCCGCGGGTTCGCAGCGAGCCGATCGCCGCGGCGCCCGTGCCCACGATCAACGCCCGCGAGATCGAGCCCTTCCTCAATCGCGCGCTGGTGGGCGACGAGAAGGCGCTGGAGAACAACCCGCGCATCGTCGCCACCCAGGACGGGCGCGTGCACCTCGCGCGCGGCGACCTCGCCTACGTGCGCGGGTTGAAGGACACGTCCACGCAAGACTGGCACGTGTACCGCAACACGCGCCCGCTGCTGGACCCGGACACGCGCAAGCCCATCGCCTGGGAGGCGCTGTTCATCGGCACGGCGCGGCTCGAGCGCGGCGGCGACCCCGCAACGGTGCGAATCGTGAGCGTGAACGAGGAAGTCGGCCCCGGCGACCGGCTGATGCCGGCCGAGCGGGTGCAGCCGGTGAACTACGTGCCCCGACCGCCCGAGTCGCCGGTGAGCGCGCGGATCGTCTCGGTGTACAGGGGATTGGCGCAGGCGGGGCGCAACAGCGTCGTCACGATCGACGCCGGGTCGGGCGCGGGGCTCGCGGTGGGCAACGTGCTCGCGATCAAGGAGCGCGCGCGAATCGCCAAAGACCGCGAAGCCAAGGACAAGGACAACCGCGAGGTCAGACTTCCGGGTGAGCCGGTTGGACACATGCTGATCTTCCGCGTCTTCGATAAGATTGCCTACGGACTGATCATGCGTTCGTCGCGCGACATCGCGGTCGGCGACGAGGTCAGCAACCCGTAGCGCAAACCACCCACAACGATCGATGCCATTGCCTGAAGGCGCGCGCGTCGAGCGCGCGGCCTGGCTGCGGCTCGCCCTCACTCCGGGCATCGGCCCGGCCGCCACGCGCGACCTGCTCGCGGCGTTCGGGCTGCCCGAAGAGGTTCTCGCCGCCGGCAGCGAGGCGCGGGCGCGGGTCGTGGGCGCGCCGCTCGCGCGCGCGATCGCGGCGCGCGACCCCGAGCGCGAGCGCGCGATCGAGGCCGCCCTCGAGTGGGCCAGCGCCGAGCACCACCACCTCGTGAGCCTCGCCGACCCGCTCTACCCGAAACCGCTGCTGCAGATCGGCGACCCGCCGCCGCTGCTGTACGTGGCCGGCGATCCGCGCGTGCTCTCGCTGCCGGCGCTGGCGATGGTGGGCTCTCGTTCGGCCAGCGCCACCGGAGCCGAGACGGCCGAGGCCTTCGCGGCCGCGCTCGCCGCCACCGGGCTGGCGATCGTGAGCGGGCTGGCGCTGGGCATCGACGCGGCCTCGCACCGCGGGGCGCTGCGCTCGGGCGGGGCCACGGTGGCCGTGCTCGGCACCGGCGCCGACCGGGTCTATCCGGCGGGAAATCGCGAGCTCGCGCGGGCGATCGTCGCCCGGGGCGGAGCGCTCGTCTCGGAGCTGCCGCTGGGCACCGGCGTGCGCCGCGATCACTTCCCGCGGCGCAACCGGCTGATCGCCGGCTTGTCGCTGGGCGTGCTGGTCGTGGAAGCGGCGCTGCGCAGCGGCTCGCTCGGCACCGCCCGCCAGGCGGGCGAATTCGGCCGCGAGGTGTTCGCGATCCCGGGCTCGATCCACTCGCCGCTCGCCAAGGGCTGCCACCTGCTCATCAAACAGGGGGCCAGGCTGGTGGAATCGGCCAGCGACGTGCTCGACGAGCTCGCGCCCGCGGCCGCCCCCGGGAAGCCCACCGGTGCCGCCCCGGGTGCCGCCCCCGGTGCCGCCCCC
>DATCZK010000071.1:0-6153 GCA_036525975.1 Burkholderiaceae bacterium
GTGTCCGAAACCGAGATCGAGATCGTCGTGCACCCGCAGAGCGTGATCCACTCGATGGTCGAGTACCGCGACGGATCGGTGCTCGCGCAGCTCGGTCACCCCGACATGCGCACCCCGATCGCGCACGCGCTGGGCCACCCCGCGCGCATCGAGAGCGGGGTGTCGATGATCGATCTCGCCAAGATCGGCCGGCTCGACTTCGAGCCACCCGACCTGCAGCGCTTTCCGTGCCTGCGCCTGGCGCGCGAGGCCATGCGCGCCGGGCCCGCTGCCGTGTGCGCGCTGAACGCCGGCAACGAGGTCGCGGTGGAGGCCTTCCTGCGCACCCGGATCGGATTCCTCGACATCGCCCGGGTCTGCGAGGCGGCGCTCGAGGCGTTCGCGGCCCACCCCGCCCCCCAGAGCGTGAACGACGTCCTTGCGCTCGACGCCCGGGCCCGCACACTGGCGGCAGAACGCGCGCTGAGGATTCCCGCATGACCTTCGTACAGACCCTGCTCTCGTTTCTCGCGGCGCTCACGCTGCTGATCTTCGTGCACGAAATGGGGCACTACCTGGTCGCGCGCTGGTGCGGCGTCAAGGTGCTGCGCTTTTCGGTGGGTTTCGGGCGGCCGCTGCTCAGCTGGCGCATCGGGCCCGATCGCACCGAGTGGGTGATCTCGGCCATCCCGCTCGGCGGCTACGTGCGCATGCTCGACGAACGCGAGCCCGCCAGCCAGCCGATCCCCGAGCAGGACCTGCCGCGCGCCTTCACGCGCCAGTCGCTGGGGCGCCGCAGCGCGATCGTTGCCGCCGGACCGCTCGCGAACTTCCTGCTCGCGATCGCGCTGTACCTGTCGCTCAACCTGATCGGCGTGCTCGAACCGTCGGCGATCGTGGGCCAGCCGCCGGCCGCCAGCGCGGCCGCGAGCGCGGGCCTCGCCGAAGGCGACACGATCGTCGCGATCGAGGGGCGCGCGCTGCGCTCGTGGAACGAGTTGCGCCTGCGCATGATCGACCCGGTGATCGAGCGGCGCAGCGCCACGCTCGAGATCGAGCGGGGCGGCGCGAGGCAGACGGCGGTGATCGAAACGGCGGGGCTGCCGCCGGGCGAGATCGAACGCGACTTCCTGCGCTCGCTCGGGCTCGAGCTCGCGGGGGGCAAGGTCGTGGTTGCCAGCGTGCTGCCCGACAGCGCGGCGCTGCGCGCGGGCCTGGCGCAGGGCGACGAGGTGATCGCGGTCGACGGCGTGCGCTTGTCGCGCACGGGGCAGCTGATCGAGCTGATCCGCGCCAGCCCGTCCCGGCCGCTCGCCTTCGAGGTGCGCAGAGCCGGCGGCGTCGTGCAGGTGCAGGTCGTGCCCGACGCCCAACCATCGGAACGCCCGGACGAGGCCGGTCGCGTGGTCGGGCGCATCGGCGCGAGCATCAGCCACCGCGTCCAGACCGTCGAGGTGCGCTACGCCGGCTACGAGGCGCTGCAGCGCTCGGTGCGCCAGACCTGGGACATGTCGGCGTTCACGCTGCGCATGCTCGGCAAGATGTTCACCGGCGACCTGTCTTGGCGCAACCTGAGCGGGCCCGTCTCGATCGCCGACTACGCCGGCCAGAGCGCGCGGGTGGGCTGGTTCGCCTACGTTTCCTTCCTCGCCCTGATCAGCATCAGCCTCGGTGTGCTCAACCTCCTGCCGATCCCGGTGCTCGACGGGGGGCATTTGGTATATTACGGCCTCGAGGCGATGCGCGGCCGTCCGCTGTCGGAGCGCTTCGTCGAACTGACCCAGAAGGCGGGGCTCGCCATGATCGCCGCGATGATGGTTTTGGCCCTGTTCAATGACCTGACCCGTCTGATCGGATCCTGATGTTCTTCCTGCGCCCCGCGCGCGGCATACGCCCGAAGGTTGCGCTGCGCGTCGCCACGGGGCTCGCAGCCGCGTTTCTCGCCCACGCCGCGCTCGCGTTCGAGCCCTTCGTCGTGCGCGACATCCGCCTCGACGGCGTCCAGCGCACCGAGCCGGGCACCGTGTTCGGGTACCTGCCGATCAAGGTGGGCGAACTGCTCACCGAGGACAAGGCGGCGGCGGCGGTGCGCGCGCTGTTCGCCACCGGGTTCTTCAAGGACGTTCGCCTCGAAGTGCAGGGCGACGTGCTGATCGTGCTGGTGGACGAGCGCCCGGCGATCGCCTCGGTTTCGGTCACCGGGACGACCGAGTTCGACGAGGAAACGGTCAAGCGCGCGCTGCGCGACAGCGGCCTCGCCGAGAGCCGGATCTTCGACCGCGCCGTGCTCGAGCGCGCCGAGCAGGAGCTCAAGCGCCAGTACCTCGGTCGCGGCAAGTACGCGGTGCGGATCACGTCCACCGTCACCCCGCTCGAGCGCAACCGGGTGGGCATCTCGATCGCGGTGGAGGAAGGCGAGTCGGCGCGAATCGCCTCGATCAGGATCGTGGGCAACAAGGCGTTCACCGAGAAGCAGCTGCTCGACGAGTTCAAGCTCAGCACGAGCGGGTGGTTCTCCTGGTACACGAAGAGCGACCGCTACGCGCGCGAGAAGCTCTCGGGCGACCTCGAGTCGCTGCGCTCGTTCTACCTCGATCGCGGCTATCTGGAGTTCGCGGTCGATTCCACCGAGGTGTCGATCTCCCCGGACCGCGAAGACGTGCACCTCACGATCGGGATCAGCGAAGGGGGCGTCTACCGCGTGAGCGCGGTGCGCTTCGCGGGCCAGCTGCTCGGTCGCGAGGAGGAGTTCGGCCGCCTGATGACGCTCGCCGCGGGCGACACCTTCTCGGGCAAGAAGCTGGCCGACTCGCAAAAGGCCATCCTCGACCGGCTCGGCACGCTCGGTTACGCGTTCGCGAGCGTGAACCCGGTTCCGCAGGTCGACCGCGAGAAGCGCGAGGTGGCCTTCGACGTGCTGGTCGACACGGGCCGGCGCGTGTACGTGCGGCGCATCGACATCGCGGGCAACGCGCGAACGCGCGACGAGGTGGTGCGCAGGGAGATGCGCCAGTTCGAGGATTCCTGGTACGACTCCGAGAAGATCCGCATCTCGCGCGAGCGCATCGGGCGGCTCGGCTACTTCACCGACGTGCGCATCGAGTCGGTTCCCGTGCCCGACGCGCCCGACCAGGTCGACCTCAGGGTGCAGGTCACCGAGCAGGCCTCGGGCGCGCTGAGCGTCGGGGTCGGGTTCTCCACCTCCGACAAGGTGATCCTCAGCGGCTCGATCGACCAGCAGAACTTCCTGGGCACCGGCAAGTCGCTCGGCCTGACGCTGAACACGAGCAAGATCAGCCGCAACGTCAGCATCTCGTACACCGACCCCTACTACACGGCCGACGGGATCAGCCGCACGTTCGACCTGTATACGCGGCTGTTCAACGCCGCCGAGCAGTCGCTCGGCGATTACCAGTGGCGCTCGTCGGGGATCGGGCTTCGCTTCGGCATTCCGTACACCGAAGTCGACCGGATCTTCTTCGGCCTGGTGCTCGAGAGCAACGCGCTCAAGCTGGGCCCGGCCGCGCCGCTGCGGTTCAGGGATTACGTGGCCGATTTCGGGTCGCAGAGCGCGGCGGCGCTCGCGACGATCGGCTGGCGTCGCGATTCGCGAGACAGCGCGTTCGCGCCCACTCGCGGCCGTTACCAGAACGCCTCGCTGGAGTTCTCGCTGCCAGCGCTCGACCTGCGCTACGCGCGCGCCACCTACACGCACCAGTGGTACCTGCCGCTCACGCGCGACTACACGCTCGCGCTCAACGCCGACCTCGGGCACGGGCGCAGTTTCGGCGGCCAGCCCTACCCGCTGTTCAAGAACTTCTACGCCGGCGGCATCGGTTCGGTGCGCGGCTACGCGCAGTCGTCGCTGGGCCCGCGCGACCCGGTCGACGACATCGCGCTGGGCGGGCAGACCAAGGTGGTGGGCAGCGTCGAGTTCATCTTCCCGCTGCCCGGCACCGGGCAGGACAGGAGCTTTCGCAGCTTCGTCTTCCTCGACGCGGGCAACGTCTACCAGCAGGGAAACATCGATCTGGGCGACCTGCGCTACTCGGTCGGCCTGGGGTTGAACTGGGCCTCGCCGCTCGGGCCACTGAAGTTGAGCATCGGCTATCCGATCAACCGCGCGAGCACCGACCGCACGCAGCGCATCCAGTTCCAGGTGGGCACCGGGTTCTGACCCTGGGCCGGGGCGTGTGCGGTTCTGTGAGACAATTTTCCACGATGCCAATCCAGAGAGAGCAGTCAACATGAAGTCCTGGCGACGCTGGCTACTCGCCTGCGCGATGGCCACAGCGGTCTCGGCCGTGCACGCGCAGGACGGTGCCAAGATCGGATACGTGAACACCGAGCGCATCCTTCGCGATGCCGCGCCGGCCAAGGCCGCGCAGCAAAAGCTCGAGGCCGAGTTCAGCAAGCGCGACAAGGAGCTGCAGGACATGGCCGCGCGCCTCAAGGCCCTGGGCGAGCGGCTCGATCGCGACGCGGCGGTGATGAACGACACCGAGCGCGGGCGGCGGCAGCGCGAATTCGGCGAGCTCGAGCGAGACCTGCAGCGCAAGCAGCGCGAGTTCCGCGAGGATCTCAACCAGCGCCGCAACGAGGAGCTGGCGCAGGTCGTGGAGAAGGCCAACCGTGTGATCCGCCAGCTCGCCGAGCAGGAGAAGTACGACTTCGTGTTCCAGGAAGCCGTGTTCGCCAGCCCGCGCGTGGACATCACGGACAAGGTTCTGCGCGCACTGAACAACGTCAGGTAGCGGCGAGGCCGGGGCGACGAGCGCGATGGCACGCGCACTTGCCCAGCCGGTGCCGCTGCGCGGCCTGGTCGCGCGCTTCGGCGGCCGGCTCGAGCCCGAGGGCGCCAGGGTATCGATATCGCGGCTCGCGCCGCTCGCCAGCGCCGAGCCGGGCGACCTCAGTTTCCTCGCCTCGCCGCGGCACAAGCAGGCCGCCGCGCGCACGCGCGCATCGGCCGTGATCGTCTCGCCCGAATTCGCGCAGTCGGTCGCCGCGGGCGCGGTGCGGCTGATCGCCGACGACCCGCTCGCGCACTTCGCGCGCGTTGCGCGCTGGTACGAGCGCGAGGTCCGCGCCGCCGCCGCCCCCGCGTCGATCGACCCGAGTGCGGCCATCTCGCCCGGCGCGGCGCTCGGCGCGCGCGTGCGTGTCGGGCCGAACTGCGTGATCGAAGACGGGGCGGTGATCGGCGAGGACTGCGCGATCGGCGCCAACACGACCCTCGGTCGCGGCGTGCGGGTCGGCGCCGGGAGCGTGCTGCACGCCAACGTCGTGGTCTACGAGGACTGCGCGATCGGCGAGCGGTGCATCGTGCACTCGGGAACGGTGATCGGATCCGACGGATTCGGGTTCGCGCTGGAGAACGGCGCGTGGTCGAAGGTGCCCCAGCTCGGCGCAGTCCGGATCGGCGACGACGTGGAAATCGGGTCGAACTGCTCGATCGACCGCGGCGCCCTCGAAGACACGGTGATCGGCAACGGCTGCAAGCTCGACAACCTGATCCAGATCGCGCACAACGTGCGGGTGGGCGAGCACACCGCGATCGCCGCGTGCGCCGGCGTCGCGGGCAGCGCGGTGATCGGCCGGCGGTGCATGATCGGCGGCGCGGCCATGGTGCTCGGGCACCTCGAGATCTGCGACGACGTCGTCCTGTCGCCGGGAAGCGCGGTCACGAGCTCGATCACCGCGCCCGGCTTCTACAGCGGCCTCTTTCCGCTGATGACGAACGCGCGCTGGGAGCGCACCGCGGTGATCCTGCGCAATCTGCCCGAATTGCGCCGGCAGGTCCGTACACTTGGGCACCCGGGTCGGCTCGCGCAGGGCGGCGGCGCCGGTGACGACAACGAGGACTGAGACGATGACGACGCTCGACATCCGGGGCATTCTCGAACACCTTCCCCATCGTTATCCGATGCTGCTCGTCGACCGCGTGCTCGAGCTGGAGAAGGGCGCACGCATCGTCGCGGTGAAGAACGTCACGATCAACGAGCCGTTCTTCATCGGCCACTTTCCGCACCACCCGGTGATGCCCGGCGTGCTGCAGGTGGAGGCGCTGGCGCAGGCGGCCGGAATCCTCTCGTTCCAGACCATGGGCCGGATCTCCGACGCGGGTTCGGTCTATTACTTCGTGGGCATCGACAACGCGCGCTTCAAGCGCCC
>DATCZK010000072.1:0-17112 GCA_036525975.1 Burkholderiaceae bacterium
CGGGGTCGGCTGCGGCGGGCAGGTAGACCGTCGCGAACGAACCCAGCGCACCATGGTGCACCACGTAGGGGTCGGTGATCGGGAGGATCACGCGCGCCTTCGACGCGCCGAGCCAGGCGTCGAACCAGTCCTGCAGGTAGATCACGGACGGCGCACCGTCCGGCCCGTGCTTGGCGTTCATGCCGTGGTCGGCGGTCAGCGCGATCACCGCACCCATGGCGTCGAGCTGCGCCAGGTAGCCGTCCATCATCGCGTAGAAGCTGTTCGCTCCCGGCGTTCCGGGCGCGTGCTTGTGCTGGATGTAGTCGGTGGTGGAGAGGTACATCACGTCGGGCCGGCGCGACTTCATCAGCTTGACCCCCGCCACGAACACGAACTCGGAGAGCTCGGCGCTGTAGACGTCGGGCACCGGCATTCCAACCATCTCCACGACGTTTGAAATTCCGTTCTCCGCCTCGCAGGCCGCGTCGGCCTTCTCCGACGAGAAGCAGATGCCGCGCATCCCGTGGCCGAGCAGCCGGCGCAGCTTGTCCTTCGCGGTGATCACCGCCACCGCGTGGCCCGCGCCGGCGAGCGCGGCGAGCAGCGTGGGCGCGCGCAGCCACTTCGGGTCGTTCATCATCACCTCGTTGCCGGACTGCGCGTCGTAGAGGTAGTTGCCGCAGATCCCGTGCACGGCCGGGCTCGCGCCCGTCACGATCGACAGGTTGTTCGGGTTCGTGAAGCTCGGCACCACGCAGTCGGCCACCAGCGCCGTGCCGCTGGCCAGCGTGCTCTTCATCCACGGCATCGCGCCCGCCGCAACCGCCAGCGCGATGTAGTCGGGCTCGCAGCCGTCGACGCACACCACCACGGTGGGTGCCTGCGGCGCGCGATAGCGCCTGTTGTTGACCTCGATCATCCCTTCGATCCTCCGGTTGCGCCGCGCGCGAGACGGCGCGATCAGGCCGCGTCGGTGAGCGCGGCGTGGTGTCGCACGGTGCGCTCCCGGCTCGACTCCACGTGGGCGCGCATCGCCCTGCCCGCCTGCTCGGCGCTGCCCGAGGCGATCGCCTTGACGATGCCGCGGTGCTCGGCCGCGGAGGCGGCGAGCTGTTGCCCCTCGGCCAGATTGCGGCGCCGGAACAGCGACAGCTCGTTCGTGAGCGAGCGGTAGACCTCCACCAGCCGCGCGTTGCCGATCGCGCCCACCAGCGTGTCGTGGAACCCGAGGTTGAGCGCGTGGTAGTCGTCGACGCGCTGCTCGCGCGCCGCGCGCTCGAGCGCGTCGGCCTGGGCGCGGAGCGACTTGAGCAGCTCGGGCGTGGCGCAGCCCGCCAGCGCACGCCCCACCGATTCCTCGAGCATCGCCCGCAGGTCGAAGATCTCCAGGGCCTCTTCGAGACCGAGGCTGCGCACGTAGGTGCCGCGGTTCTTCTCCTGGCGCACCAGCCCCGCCTGCTCGAGCATGCGCAGGGCCTCGCGCACGGGGCCGCGCGACACGCCCAGCCGCTCCGCCAGGGCGGCCTCGACCAGCTTCGCGCCCGGGGCGATCTGCCCCGCCAGGATCTCGCGCTCGATCGCCTGCTGGACCGCCGTCACGAGCGAACGCGAGCGCAGCAGTTCGATCGTCTCGGTCAGGTCCGGATCCGATTTCATCGTTCGATTTGAGCGCAGCGACCGGTGATTGTCAACAATAGACAAACTACCGTTGACGGCGCCCGATCGCGGGATTAGATTGCACGACGCGCCAACGCGAGCCACGACGGCGGGCGTCGAGCGGTGACCGGGCACCCGGTGCAACGACCGGGGCGGGGTGCCGAATCCAGGCGCCCTAGCATTCGAAGAACCACCAACAGGAGGAACTCCAGATGAGGATTCGGCTTCATGCCAGTGCGATCGCTGTTGCAGCATTGATGGGTTTTGCCGCGACGGCCGCTGCCCAGAAGACCCAGTTGCTCGTTTACACGGCGCTCGAAACCGACCAGCTCAAGGCCTACCAGGAGGGCTTCAACAAGCACTATCCCGACATCGAGCTGAAGTGGGTGCGCGACTCCACCGGCGTGATCACGGCGAAGCTGCTCGCGGAGAAAGCCAATCCGCAGGCCGACGCGGTGATGGGCGTTGCCGCCTCCAGCCTCGCGCTGCTCGACAGGAACGGCATGCTCGAGCCCTACAAGCCGATCAACCACGACGCGCTGATGAGCAAGTTCGTCGACCCGAAGAACCCGCCGGCCTGGTTCGGGATGGACGTCTGGGGCGCGACCGTGTGCTTCAACACGGTTGAAGCCAAGAAGCGCAACATTCCGAAGCCCGAGACGTGGAAGGACCTGCTCAAGCCCGAGTACAAGGGCCAGGTCGTGATGCCCAACCCCGCCTCGTCGGGCACCGGCTTCTTCGACGTGACGGCGTGGCTCTCGCTGTGGGGCGACGACGACGGCAAGGGCGCCGGCTGGAAGTTCATGGACGGGCTGCACGAGAACATCGCCCAGTACACGCACTCCGGCTCCAAGCCCTGCAACATGGCCGCCGCCGGCGAATACGTGGTGGGCATCTCGTTCGAGTACCGCGCCAACAGCAACAAGGCCAAGGGTGCTCCGATCGACCTCGTCTTCCCCAAAGAGGGGCTGGGCTGGGATCTCGAGGCCTTCGCCATCCACAAGGGCACGAAGAAGCTCGACGCGGCCAAGAAGCTGGCCGACTGGGCCTCGAGCAAGGACGCGATGATCCTGTACGGAAAGAACTTCGCGATCACCGCCCAGCCCGGCGTCGCGGCGCCTCTGGCCAACATTCCGAAGGACTACGAGGCGCGCCTGGTGAAGATGGACTTCTCCTGGGCCGCGGCCAACCGCGAGCGCATCCTCGCGGAGTGGACGAAGCGTTACAACAGCAAGTCCGAGAAGCGCTAGAGCGCACTCCCCGCCGCCCGCGCCCGTCGCGGGCGGCACCCCTCTCCTCTTTCCGGATCCGGGTTTGACGTCCGCGCCATTTCTCCGCCTGCAGGGCATTCGCAAGGAGTTCGGCAGCTTCGTCGCGCTGCACAGCGTCGATCTGGAGGTCGTGTCGGGCGAGTTCCTCTGCTTGCTGGGGCCCTCGGGCTGCGGCAAGACCACGGTGCTGCGCATCATCGCGGGCCTCGAGGCGCAGACCGCCGGGCGGGTCGAGCAGGCTGGCCGCGACATCTCCACGCTGGCGGCGGCGCAGCGCGACTACGGCATCGTGTTCCAGTCCTACGCGCTGTTCCCCAACCTCAGCGTTGCCGAGAACGTCGGCTACGGCCTGGTGAACCGCAAGAGGCCGCGCGCCGAGATCAGGGCTCGCGTCGACGAGTTGCTGCACCTCGTGGGGCTCGCGGGCGCCCAGCCCAAGTACCCCAGCCAGCTCTCGGGCGGCCAGCAGCAGCGCATCGCGCTGGCGCGCGCGCTCGCGACCTCGCCCGGGCTGCTGCTGCTCGACGAACCGCTCTCGGCGCTCGACGCGCTCGAGCGCGTGAGGCTGCGGCAGGAAATCCGCGCGCTGCAGCGCCAGCTCGGCGTGACCACGATCATGGTCACGCACGACCAGGAGGAGGCGCTCTCGGTGGCCGACCGCATCGTCGTGATGAACCACGGCGTGATCGAGCAGGTGGGAACGCCGATGCAGGTGTACCGCGACCCTGCGACGCCGTTCGTCGCCGATTTCGTGGGGCGCGTGAACGTGCTGGCGGCGAGGGTTTGCGGCGAGGGCCGGGTGAGCGTGGGCGCGTGCACCTTCGAGTGCGACGCGCCCTTCGCGGGCGAGCCCGGAGCGCAGGTGAGCCTGTACATACGGCCCGAAGACGTGATCGCCGAATTCGACGCCCAGGGCAACGGCGCGAACCTGATCGAAGCGACGATCGAGAAGGTGGAGTTCCTCGGTTCGCACTGCCTGGTCCACGCGCGCAGCGAGCGGCTCGGAGACGAGACGCTCACCGCCTCGGTTTCGCCGAGCGCGCTCGGCGAACACGGCCTCGCCGCGGGAGCGAAGCTGCGACTGCGACTGCTCGCGGATCGACTGCGGGTGTTCTGATGACGGGGGCGGCGGCCGCGTCGATCTCCACCCCGGTGCGGCTTCGACCGCACTGGACCGATCGCGTCGCGCATGCGGCGCTCGCGGCGGTGGGCCTCGTGCTGCTCGCCTTCCTCGCCGCGCCGCTCGCGGCGATCCTGATGCAGTCCTTCGAGAACAACGCGGGGCGATTCGTGGGGCTGGCGAACTTCATCGCCTACGCCAAGACGCCGGCGCTGCTCGAGTCGCTCTGGAACAGCCTGTGGGTGTCGAGCGTGGTCACGCTGGTCGTGATTCCGCTCGCCTTCGTTGCCGCCTACGCGCTCACGCGCAGCTGCATGCCGGCGAAGTCGCTGTTTCGCGGCGTCACGCTGGTGCCGCTGCTCGCCCCGTCGCTGCTGTCGGCGATCTCGCTGATCTACTGGTTCGGCAACCAGGGCGTTCTGAAGAGCCTGCTGACGATGGCCGGAATCGACCAGATCTACGGCGCCCCCGGAATCGTCCTGGCCGAGATCTTCGCGGTGTTCCCGCACGCGCTGATGATCCTGATCACCGCGCTCTCGCTCTCCGACGCGCGCCTCTACGAAGCCGCCGACGCGCTCGGAACCGGAGCGGCGCGCAAGTTCTGGACGATCACGCTGCCGGGCGCCAAGTACGGGCTGATCTCGGCGAGCGCGGTCACGTTCACGCTGGTGATCACCGATTTCGGGATCCCGAAGGTCATCGGGGGCAGCTTCAACGTGCTCGCAACCGACGTCTTCAAGCTCGTGATCGGGCAGCAGGATTTCCAGCGCGGCGCGGTCGTGGGCCTCGTGCTGCTCGCGCCGGCGATGATCACGTTCGCCGTCGATCACCTCGTGCAGCGTCGCCAGACGGCGATGCTCACCGCGCGCGCTGTGCCGCTCGTTGCGCGCCCGTCGCCCTCGTTCGACGCCGCGATGTCGGCCTACTGCGCGACGGTCGCGCTGCTGATCCTCGCCGTGCTCGGCATGGCGGTCTTCGCCTCGTTCGCCACCTTCTGGCCCTACAACCTCGCCCCGAGCTTCAAGCACTACACCTACGGGCTGATCGACGCCGAAGTGGGCGTCGCGTTCGTCAACAGCCTGATGATGGCGACCGGCACCGCCGTGTTCGGCACCGCGCTGGTGTTCGTGGGCGCCTACCTGCTCGAGAAGACGCGCGGGCCGCGCGCGCTCGCCGGCACGGTGCGGCTGCTCTCCACGCTGCCCATGGCCGTGCCCGGCCTCGTGCTGGGGCTGGGCTACATCTTCTTCTTCAACGCGCCGTCGAACCCGCTGCACGGGCTCTACCACACGCTCTCGCTCCTCACGCTGTGCACGATCGTGCACTTCTACACCACCGGCCACCTCACCGCGGTCACGGCGCTCAAGGCGCTCGACGCCGAGTTCGAGGCGGTGTCGGCCTCGCTCAAGGTGCCCTTCTATCGCACCTTCAGGCGCGTGACGCTGCCGATCTGCACGCCGGCGCTGGTCGACATCGCGCGCTACTTCTTCGTCAACGCGATGACCACGATATCGGCCGTGGTGTTCATCTACGCCCCCGATACCAAGGTGGCCGCGATCGCGATCCTCAACCTCGACGAGGCGGGCGAGATCGGCGCGGCCGCGGCGATGGCGGTACTCATCGCGTTCACCTCGGCGGTGGCGGTGCTGATGTTCACGCTTCTGTCGCGCTGGGTGGAGAGCCGAACCCAGGCCTGGCGCAAACCCGTTTCAAGATGACAGCCATGGATCGAGATCGAATACTCCTCACCCCGGGGCCCCTCACCACCACGCTGCGCACGAAGCTCGCGATGCTGCGCGACTGGGGCTCGTGGGACGGCGAGTTCAACGCGGTCACCGCACGGGTGCGCTCGCAACTGCTCGAGATCGTGCACGGCAACCCGGACCACGTGGTCGTGCCCCTGCAGGGCAGCGGCACCTTCGCGGTCGAGGCCGCGGTCGCCACGCTGGTGCCGCGCGACGGGCACGTGCTGGTGCTCGACAACGGCGCGTACTGCAAGCGCGCGGCCAGGCTCACCCAGATGATGGGAAGGCGGGTCACGGTGGTGGAATTCGACGAGAGCGAGGCGGTGTCGGCGGCGGGGCTGGAGGCAGCCCTGGCGCAGCACCCCGGCGTCACCCACGTGATCGTCGTGCACTGCGAAACCGGCACTGGCGTGCTCAACCCGCTCGAAGCGATCGCCGCGGCTTGCGAGCGCGCCGGCAAGGGCCTGATCATCGACGCGATGAGCACCTTCGGCGCGCTGCCGATCGACGCGCGCTCGCTGCGCTTCGACGCCGCGGTCGCGGCGAGCGGCAAGTGCCTCGAAGGGGTTCCGGGAATGGGCTTCATCGTGCTGCGCAAGGAGGCGCTCGAGCGCTGCGCGGGCAACAGCCAGTCGCTCGCGATGGACCTGTTCGACCAGCACGCCTACATGGAGCGCACCGGCCAGTGGCGATTCACCCCGCCCACGCACGTGGTGGTGGCGCTCGCCGAGGCGCTCGCGCAGTACCAGGCCGAGGGCGGGCAAGCGGCGCGCCTGGCGCGCTACCGCGCCAATTGCGAGGCGCTGGTGCAGGGCATGCGCGCCCTGGGTTTCGAGCCCTTCCTGCGAGCCGAACTGCAGGCGCCCATCATCGTCACCTTCCACGCGCCGGCGGATCCCGCCTACGAGTTCCGGCGCTTCTACGACCTCGCGCGCGAACGCGGTTTCATCCTCTACCCCGGCAAGCTCACGCAGCTCGAGACCTTTCGCGTCGGGTGCATCGGCGCGATCGGTCCGAACGAGATGCGCCAGGCGGTGGAGGCGGTGGCCGACGTGTTGCGCGCAATGGGCGTGCGCAGCGCGGGGCGCGCGCGCTGAGCGCAGGCCGCTGGGAACTCACTCGAGGAGTCTGCATTGAAGAACAAGCTCGCTGCACTGCACCCCAACTTCGCCGCCTTGCGCGACGACCCGGCGCACAAGGTCAAGGTGGCCGTGTCGGACATCGACGGCATCCTGCGCGGCAAGTACCTGCACCGCGACAAGTTCCTCGGCGCCGCCGAATCGGGCTTCGGCTTCTGCGACGTGGTGTTCGGGTGGGACAGCCACGACGCCTGCTACGACAACACCACGGTCACCGGCTGGCACCACGGCTTTCCCGACGCGCTGGCGCGGCTCGACCCCGGCACCGCGCGCCGCGTGCCGTGGGACGGCGGTGTGCCCTTCTTCCTCGGCGAGTTCGTCACCAGCGACGGCGCGCCCTACCCCATCTGCCCGCGCCAGACGCTCAAGCGCGTGCTCTCTCGCGCCGAGAAGCTCGGTTTCGCGCCGATGGCCGGAGTCGAGTTCGAGTGGTTCAACTTCGCCGAAACGCCGCAGAGCTGGGCCGCCAAGCAGGGCGTGGGCCCGACCACGATCACGCCGGGCATGTTCGGTTACTCGCTGCTGCGAATGGCCGACAGCCGCGAGTTCTTCAACGCGCTGATGGACGAGATGGCCGCGTTCGGCGTGCCGATCGAGGGGCTGCACACCGAGACCGGCCCGGGGGTGTACGAGGTGGCGCTCTCGTTCAGCGGCGCGCTCGAGGCGGCCGACCGCGCGATCCTGTTCAAGACCGGCGCCAAGGAGATCGGCAAGCGCTACGGCATCATGCCCAGCTTCATGGCCAAGTGGAGCGCCCAGCTCCCGGGGTGCAGCGGGCACATCCACCAGAGCCTCTCGGACGGCAAGAGCAACCTGTTTCACAAGGCCGGCGGCCGGCACGCGATGAGCCCGCTGTTCGAGAGCTATCTCGCGGGCCAGCTCGCCTGCCTGATGGAATTCGCGCCGATGTTCTGGCCCACGATCAACAGCTACAAGCGGCTCGTCGACGGGTTCTGGGCGCCGGTCAAGCCCACCTGGGGGGTGGACAACCGCACCGCGAGCTTTCGCGTGATCGCGGCCACGCCCAAGTCCACCCGGCTCGAGACGCGCTGCCCCGGCGCCGACATCAACCCCTACCTCGCGATGGCGGCGGTGGTGGCCGCCGGGATGCACGGCGTGGAAAAAGGCCTCAAGCTGCGCACCAAGCCGATCCGCGGAACCAACGAGGGCGCCGAGGACGTTGCCCGCGCGCCACGATCGCTGATCGAGACCACCCGCATATTCCGCGCCTCCGAGATCGCGCGCGACTGGCTCGGTGACGCCTTCGTCGATCACTTCGCCGCCACCCGCGAATGGGAGTGGCGGCAGTGGCAGGATGCGGTCACCGATTGGGAAATGAAGCGCTACTTCGAGATCATCTGACGAGCCATGGGCATCTCCCGTTTCTCCTTCCCCACCGCGATCCACTTCGGCGCGGGCGCGCGCCGCCTGGTTGCGGAGCACCTGCGCGCCGCCGGCTGCGCGCGCCCGCTGCTGGTGACCGATCGCGCGCTCGCCGCGCTGCCGGTCACCGCCGAGTTCCTCGGGCTGCTCGACGGCCTCAAGGTCGGCGTGTTCGACGGCGTGAGCGGGAACCCCACCTGCAGCCAGGTGATGGCGGGCGCAGCCGCCTTTCGCGCGCACGATGCCGACTGCGTGATCGGCTTCGGCGGCGGCGCCGCGCTCGACGTCTCCAAGGTGGTGGGCGTGGCCGCCACCCACGCGGGGGACATTCTCGAGTACGTCTGGGACCACCCCGCCGTGCGCCCGATCGAGCGCGAGCTGCCCTACTTCGTGGCGCTGCCCACCACCTCGGGCACCGGCTCCGAGGTGGGGCGCTCGAGCGTGGTCTCCGAAGACGACAGCCACGTCAAGCGCACGGTGTTCAGCCCGAAGATCCTGGCGCGCGCGGTGTTCGCCGACCCCGAGCTCACCCTCGGGCTGCCGGCGCCCGTCACGGCCGCCACCGGCATGGACGCGCTCACGCACAACATCGAGAGCTACCTGTCTCCGGCGTACCACCCGCTGTGCGACGGCATCGCGCTCGAAGGCACCCGGATCGGCGCGCGCGCGCTCCTCAAGGCCGTGAACGAGCCGGGCGACATCCTCGCTCGCGGCGACATGATGATGTCGTCGATGATGGGCGCGATCGCGTTCCAGAAAGACCTGGGCGCGGTGCACTCGTGCGCCCACGCGCTGGGCGCCGTGGTCGACATGCACCACGGCCTCGCGAACGCGCTGATGATCGACACCGTGCTCGCCTGGAACCGCGAGGCGGCACCGGAGAAGTTCAACGAGCTCGCGCGCGTCGTGGGCCTGAGCCGCGGCGAGCACTTCGTGCCGTGGCTTCGCGACCTGCGCGGCCAGATCGGCATCGAGCCGGGGCTCGCGTCGCGCGGCGTGACTCCCGCCCACCTGCCCCGGCTGGTGGAGATCGCGGTGGCCGACCTCTGTCACCAGACCAATCCCAGGCCGTGCACTGCGGCCGACTTCCAGAGGCTGTTCGAGCAGGCGATCTGAGCGCGCGACCCCATGCCCACACTCACAATCCAGAACCCGGCCACCGGCGAAACTCTCGCCGCGCTGCCGGCCGACGACGAGGCCTCGGTCGCGCTCAAGGCCTCGCGCGCCCGCGCGGCGCAACCCCAATGGGCGCGCACCGGCATCGGCGAGCGGGTCGCCGCCGTCGAGCGCTTCAGGGCCGGGCTGGTCGCCGAGCACGAGCAGCTCGCGCTCACCCTCACGCGCGAGGTGGGCAAGCCGATCACCCAGTCGCGCAACGAGCTCAACGGGCTGTTGCCCCGGATCGACTACTTCACTTCGCAAGTCGGCGCGGCGGTGGGCGAGGAGACGGTGCACGCCGAGCCGGGCCTCTGCGAGCAGATCTCGCATCCGCCGCTGGGCGTGGTCGCGAACGTCTCGGCCTGGAACTACCCCTATTTCGTCGGCGCCAACGTGTTCGTGCCGGCCTTGCTCACCGGCAACGCGGTGCTCTACAAGCCCTCGGAGCACGCAACCCTCACGGGGCTGGCGATCGCGCGCCTGCTGCACGCCGCGGGCATTCCCCCCGACGTGTTCCAGCCGGTGGTGGGCGCCGGCGAGGTGGGCGCCGCGCTCGTTGCGCAGGACGTCGACGGGGTGTACTTCACCGGCAGCCACGCCACCGGCGCGCGCATCGCGGCGGCGGTTGGCCCGCGCATGATCCGCATGCAGCTGGAGCTGGGCGGCAAGGACCCGACCTACGTGCGCGCCGACGCCGACGTTCGCGCCGCGGCCGAGTCGCTCGCCGACGGCGCGATGTACAACACCGGCCAGAGCTGCTGCTCGGTCGAGCGCATCTACGTGCACGAGGACGTGCACGACGCGTTCGTGGAGCGGTTCGCGGAGGTGGTGGCCGGGTTCAGGGTGGGCAACCCCGAGAGCGAGGACACCTACATCGGCGCGATCACCCGCGCCCCCCAGCTCGACGTGCTCGATGCGCAGGTGAGCGACGCGATCGCCAGGGGCGCGAAGCTGGTGTGCGGCGGCAAGCGCATCGCGGGCCCGGGCAACTGGTACGCCCCCACCGTGTTCACCGCGGTCGACCACACGATGAGCCTGATGAGGGAAGAGAGTTTCGGGCCCATCATCGGCATCCAGGCGGTTGGCGGCGACGACGAAGCGGTCGCGCTGATGAACGACACGCGCTACGGCCTGACCGCGGGCGTGTACTCGCGAGACGAGCGGGTCGCGCGGGCGCTCCTCGCGCGCGTGAACGCGGGGTCGGTCTACTGGAACTGTTGCGACCGCGTGAGCCCGCGCCTGCCGTGGTCGGGTCTGGGGCACTCCGGCATGGGGCTCACGCTGTCCCGCTACGGGATCCAGGCTTTCACGCGGCCCAAGGCCTGGCACCTGCGCAATGCCTGAGGGCGATCGGGATCGCGCGACGCGCGACGCGCCGATCCGCCTCACCGTGTTCGACCTCGACAACACGCTGCTCGACGGCGACAGCGACGTGCTGTGGTGCGAGTTCCTGCTCGACCGGGGCCTGCTCGAGCGCGAGCGCTTCGTGGCCGGCAACGCCGACATGGAGCGACGCTACGCGCAGGGCACGGTGGGCGTGGCCGAGTTCGCGGCGTTCTACGTCTCCACCCTCGCCGGACGCACGGTGGCCGAGGTGGACGCGCTGCGGCGCGCCTTCCTGCGCGAGACGATCGCTCCGCGCATCCCGCAGCCCGCGCGCGCGCTGGTGGCGCGCCACCAGCGCGAAGGCGACCTGGTCGTGCTCAGCACCGCCACCAACCGCGTGATCACCGAGCTCACCGCCTCGGAGCTCGGGATCGCCCACCTGATCGCCACCGAGGTCGAGCTCGAGCACGAGCGCTACAGCGGCCGGCCGCGCGGCGTGCTCAACATGCGCGACGGCAAGGTCGAGCGCCTGCGCGGCTTCCTCGCCGAGCGCGCGCTCGAGCTGCAGCACTGCGAGTCGCGCTTCTACAGCGACTCGATCAACGACCTGCCGCTGCTGCAGGCCGTGCGATCGCCGGTGGTCGTCGACCCCGACACGGCGCTCGCCGCCGTCGCGCTCGAACGCGGCTGGCCCACGCTGCGGCTTCGCGGGCGGTCACTGGGCTAAGATTCCCGCTAGAGACGAACGCCAGGCACTTTCCACCGGAGGCAGGGGTGAGCGGAAACGACAAGACCAAACCCGCGGGCATGCGCAGGGGGCTCACCATCTACGGCGACTCGGAGTTCTCGCTGTTCCTGCGCAAGGCCTTCATCAAGGGCGCCGGATACACCGACGACGCGCTCGAGAGGCTCGTGATCGGAATCGCCGACACCGGCAGCGGCTTCAACCCCTGCCACGGCAACATGCCGGCGCTGCTCGAGGCCGTCTCGCGGGGCGTGCTGCTCGCGGGCGGGCTGCCGGTTCGTTTCCCCACGATCTCGCTGCACGAGAGCTTCGCCAACCCCACCAGCATGTACCTGCGCAACCTGATGTCGATCGACACCGAGGAGATGATCCGCGCCCAGCCGATGGACGCGGTCGTGCTGATCGGGGGCTGCGACAAGACCGTGCCCGCGCAGCTGATGGGGGCGGCGTCCGCCGACGTGCCCGCGATCCAGCTCGTCACCGGGTCGATGCTCACCGGCTCGCACCGCGGCACGCGCGTGGGCGCGTGCACCGACTGCCGGCGCTTCTGGGCGCGATACCGGGCCGAGGAGGTGGACGAGGCCGAGATCGCGCAGGTGAACGCGCAGCTCGTGCCGAGCGTGGGCACCTGCTCGGTGATGGGCACGGCGAGCACGATGGCGTGCATCGTCGAGGCGCTGGGCATGGGGCTGCCGGGAAGCGCGTCTCCCCCCGCGGTGACCGCCGAGCGGGTGCGCGTGGCCGAGCGCACCGGCGCCGCGGCCGTCGCGCTCGCGCGCGCGGGGCGCGTGCCGTCGATGATCCTCACCGCGCAGGCCTTCGAGAACGCGCTGCGCGTGCTGCTCTCGATCGGTGGATCGACCAACGCGATCCTGCACCTGACCGCGATCGCCGGGCGCGTGGGCGTGCAGCTCGACCTCGCGCGGCTCGACGCGATGTGCGCCGACACGCCGGTGCTGGTCGACCTCAAGCCCTCGGGCGAGCACTACATGGAGGATTTCGACCGCGCCGGCGGCGTGCCCGCGCTGCTGCGCGAGCTGCGCCCGCTGCTCAACCTCGACGCCCTCACCGTAACCGGCGAGACGCTGGGCGAACGGATCGACGCCTCGGGCCCCGGGTTCGCGCAGGACGTGATCCGTCCGCGCGCGCGCCCGATCTATCCCCAGGGCGGTATCGCGGTGCTGCGCGGCAACCTCGCGCCCGGGGGTGCGATCGTCAAGCAGTCGGCCGCCTCCCCCGCGCTGCTCGAGCACGAGGGGCGCGCGGTCGTGTTCTCGAGCCTCGCCGACCTGGCGCAGAGAATCGACGACGACGATCTCGACGTGCGCGCCGACGACGTGCTGGTGCTGCAGAACATCGGCCCGATCGGCGCGCCCGGGATGCCCGAGGCCGGCATGCTGCCCATCCCGCGCAAGCTCGCGCGTGCGGGGGTGCGCGACATGGTCAGGATCTCCGACGGCCGGATGAGCGGCACCGCGTCGGGCACGATCGTGCTGCACGTGACGCCCGAAGCCGCGGTCGGCGGGCCGCTCGCGCACGTGCGCACCGGCGATCGCATCCGCCTGAGCGTCGCGCGCCGCGAGCTGTCGCTGCTCGTGTCCGACGACGAGCTCGCGCGGCGCGCCGAGGAGCAGCCGGTG
Source organism: Burkholderiaceae bacterium (assembly GCA_036525975.1). Classification (GTDB taxonomy): domain Bacteria; phylum Pseudomonadota; class Gammaproteobacteria; order Burkholderiales; family Burkholderiaceae_E; genus Quisquiliibacterium. The sequence continues at coordinate 13,166 of DATCZK010000072.1, forward strand.
ACCGTGCCCGAGGCCTCGCGAGGCTACCGCAAGCTGTTCGTGGAGCACGTGATGCAGGCCGACCGCGGCGTCGATTTCGACTTCCTGGCACGCCCTCGCGACTGAGCCCGCGCGGGCACCGGCCCGCGGTGCCGAGCGAACGCCTCGGGCGCCGGGGAGTCGGGCTGATCGCGCGCGAGCCCACGCGCCCTGCTCGAGCACGCTGCCCCAACCCGCCTGCCGGCCCTGCAGGCCACGAAGCCCCGCTTCGTTCAGGGGCGATCGACCTCGGCGCGGCCGGCATTGCCGCTGCCGCCGTCTCCGTCGTTCGAGCGCGAGCGCCGCTCGCGCGCAGCCGCCGGCGGGTCGGCGCGATGCGGCTGGGCGGGGGCGGTGCGCGCCTGTGAATCGGTTGACGGCGCGCGAGCGCCCCGTCCGGGTTGCGTCGCGCGGCCGTGCACGCCCTGGCCGGCGTCGCGGGCCGCGTCCACGGGCCTCCCGGCGTTTCCCGGGGTGAAGAATCGCGGTCTCGCCGGACGCGCCGCCGGCGCCTCGCCGCGTTCGTCGCGCGGGACGAACGCCTCCGGGGGTTCGCGACGCTGCCCCGGCCCGATCGGCGGCCTGGATGCGCCCGGCTCGCCTGCTCGCGGTGCGTGCCGGTACGGCGGGTGCGCGTCGTCGTGGCGATCACGGTGGCGCGGCCGGCCCGGAACCACGATGACTGGCGCCGGACGGACGATCACCGGCGGCCGCGGCACGATCACGGCCGGGGGCACCGTGATCCCTATTCCCACCCCGGGATAACCGGGGTAGACGTAGCCCGGATCGTAGCCACGGTAGTACGGGTCGGGGTTGACGTAGTACGGGTCGGGGTCGACGTAGTACGGGTCGGGTATGCGATACGCCGCCCCATGGGAAGGCGGCGCCACGGGCACCACTGCGCAGGCGCCGAGCAACGCCACCCCGGCGATGAGGATGGGCACTGCGAGCGGGCGGTTCATTGCGTGTCCTCGGTCGTCTGTCGATATCCCATGAACGAATCAGAACACGATCGAGTGCACGCTGTCGTGCAACACCTGGTAGCAGTGTGTGACCGAATGTAAGCGGGCCGCGCCCACGAAGCCGCGTCGACCCCCCTCGTTCAACCCGAGTCGTTCTCGGGGGGCGACCCGGTTTCGTCGTTTGCCGGGAGCGCCCGCTCGAGCTCGAGGTCTTCCTGCCCGCGGTCCGGATCCTGCGGCACACCTCCGAGGGGCTTGCGCGAGCCGCGGCGCTTCGCGAGCGCCAGTTGCACGCGAAGCGCATTCGCCTCTCCGGCAGCCCGCGCGGCGTCGCGCCTCGAGGCGGCCAGTTCCTCGCGCAACTCGCGCATTTCATCGCCCTGGTCGCGCAGCATCTCCGTCATCGAGGCCAGGCGCCCCTGAATCGTGGCCAACTGCCGGCCCAGGTCGAGAATCTGCCCCTGCGCCCGGGCCATTTCGGGCTGCATCGCGCCCAGTTCGGCGTCGCGGTCGGCGATGCGGTCCTCCGCCTCCCGCAGCTGCTCGCGCGCGGCTTGCGCCCTTCGCTCGGCCTCGGCGCTCTGGTGCGCGAAGGCTGAGTTCGCGTGCTCCTGGGCCAGGCTCCACAGCCTGAGAGCCGTCTCCCCTGCGGCCTCGCGCAGCTCGTCCGGGAGGTCGGGATGGTCGATGCGCACGCGCGTTCGCTCGCGCAGATCGCTCCAGAACCGGGACAGAACCTGCGCCGGCGTCGCCATGCTCCCCTTGCGCACGTACTGGTAGAGCTTGTTCGCGGTGGGGGTGATGCCGTAGCGAAAGAACAGCAGCGCGCACACCTCGCGATACAGTTCGCGTGTTTCGGTGTAACGAAGCCGCAGCGCGTCGATCTCTGCCGCTATCTGTGCGTCGGACATGGCTGGAGCCCTCCAGAACGCGTTTCGGAGATAGGTTTATTGCGTAATACGTAGCATTATTTACTATTTCTCAATAGAATTCAACTTTATGCTCGATTTCGATTCGGCGGGGCACCCTGTTTCGCGGCGCTACCGCGACGTCTACAAGAGCCGCAACGGCGCCTGGGGCGAAGCCGTTGCCGTGTTCGTCGAGGCCGCGCAGCTCAGGCAGCGGTGGCCGGGCCGCCGGCTGTTCACGGTTCTCGAGCTCGGATTCGGGCTGGGGGTGAACTTCCTCGCAACGCTCGACGCCTGGCAGGCCGACCCGCAGCGCCCGCCGCGATTGGTGTTCGTGTCGATCGAGTCGGACCCCCTGTCGGCCGACGAACTGGCCCGGGCGCACGCGGCGCTGGCGATCGACCACCCCCAGGCCCAGGTGCTGCGCGAGCGCTGGCCCGTTGCCGCGAGGGGTGTTCACCGGATCGACTTCCTGCAGGGCGCAGTCACCCTGTTGCTGGCCGTTGGCGACGTGGAACAGCTGCTGGGTCGCCTCGACGCGCCTGCCGACGCATTCTTCCTCGACGGATTCGCCCCCGACCGCAATCCGCGCATGTGGAGCGCCCGCACGATGCGCGGCCTGGCCAGACTGGCCCGCCCGGGCGCCGTCGCGGCCACCTACACGGCCGCCGCCGAGGTGCGCGCCGCACTGTCGGCGGCGGGCTTCGCGGTACAGGCGCTGCCGGGCTTCGGGGCGAAGCGGGAGCGCACCGTGGCCCGCTTCTCCCCCCGGATTCGACCCGGCGCCCCGCGCGGTTCCGGCCCGGGGCACGAAGGCCCGGGCGAGCGCAGCGCGATCGTGGTCGGTGCGGGGCTGGGCGGATGCGCGGTGGCGGGCGCGCTCGGTGAGCGCGGTTGGTCGGTGCAGCTGCTCGAGGCGGGACCGGACGTGGCCACCGGCGGGTCGTCGCAGCCGGTCGTGGCCGATCACCCCCATGTCTCGAGCGACGACAACCGCCTCGCCCGCCTCAGTCGCGCCGCGCTCTCGTTCGCGAGCGCGGGCGAGCACGACCTCGGATCGCGCGGGATCGGGCAACCCGCTCCGATCGGCAGGCTGGACCTCGCCCGGGATCCCGCGGAGAGCGAGCGCCAGCGCGATGCGATCGCCCGCGCGGAGCTGCCGCCCGCCCTGGTGACTTTCCTGGAGCGGGATCAGGCCGAGCAACAGGCGGGCGTGGGACTCGCCGCGGGCGGATTGTGGTTTCCGGGTTGCCGTGCGGTCGAGCCGACGCTTCAGTGCCGGCAGTGGCTGGAGGCTGCCGCCGGCCGGGTCAGGCTCCGGGTCCGGACCCGCGCCGCCCGGCTCGAGTCGCGCGATGGCCGCTGGGCGCTGCTGGGCGAGTCGGGAAACCTGCTCGCCGAGGCGCCGGTCGTGATCCTGGCCAACGCCGGCGAGGCACCGCGGCTGGGGGGGCAGTCGGTGCCGCAACTGCGCCGGGTGCGCGGGCAGACGACGCTGCTCTCGGAGCCCGGCCTGGCGGCGTTGCGCACCGTGATCGGGGCGGCCGCCTACGCCTGCCCGCTGGGCGACGGGCGCGTGGCCGTGGGCTCCACCTTCGACGACGGCGCCTCGCTCGCGCCCACGCGCCACGACGACCTGAGCAACCTTCGCCGCCTGGCACGCGCGCTGGCGCCGGTGCCCTCGGGCCTCGCGGCGATTCTCGCGGCAGACGCGACGGCCTGGCCCGCGGATCTCGCCGGCGGGGCGGCATGGCCCGGGGACCTCGCCGGCGCGACGGCATGGCCCGCGGGCTTTGCGGGGGCACGGCAGCGCCCGCCGGGGCGCGCCGCCGCGAGCCCGTGGGCGGCGCAATGCCGCAGCGGGCCGACCGGGTTTCGCTGGGTGACGCGCGACCGGATCCCGATGATCGGCGCACTGCCCGACGAGGCCGCGGTGCGCGCCAACGCCGCCGAGCACGCGCGCGACGACCGACTCGCGCTGCCCAGGCTCGAGGGCGTCTACGGCGCGTTCGCTTTCGGCTCGCGCGGGCTGTTGTGGGCCCGGCTCGCGGCCCAAGTG
>DATCZK010000073.1:0-9694 GCA_036525975.1 Burkholderiaceae bacterium
TCGTCACCCGCCTCGAGGCGCTTGATCGTGATGCCGGTCTTGCGGGTGAAGTTGGTGTAGAGCGCCTCGTCGGTCTGGTAGTGGCGCGCCGAGTAGAGGTTCAGGACCTTTTCCTGGGCGAGGGCGGCCGGGGCGGGCAAGGCGATCGCGAGCGCGACCGCGAGGGCGGCGGTTGTTTTCATCGTTCGGACGTCCGGTGCGTTGGGGGTGGAGGAGTCAACGCACTGGAGTCTAGATGAAATCGGCCTTGTTGTAAATGAGAAGCGTTCGCATATAAACGGCCCGACTCGTCAGTGGCGACGCTCGGTGGCCGGCCCGCTTCGGCGGGTCACCACTGCTGCGCGCAGGAAGACCCGCTCACGATGACGCCTTCGTCCCCGCCGTTGACGAGCGTGCCTGGCAACGCGCGATCCGCAACCGCGCAAGCGAAGACCGCCTGCGCCGTCGCCGAACTGTCGAGCCTCGGCCCCGCCATCCCCGGGAGCGTGGTGTAGCCCCACGAGTTCACCGAGATGATCGGGCCCGACTTGATCGTGGTGCCGTCCGTGGCGGTGGTTTCGCTCATCGGCTGGATCCACGGGCCGCCCGAGGAGCCGCCGGAGAGCCCGCAGCTGCCGAGCCACCAGTTCTCCCAGTTCACCGTCGCGGAGGCCGCCATGTCCTCGGCGCAGTACATGAACTTCGGGTCCTCGCTGTAGGAGTAGCCGAGGGCGTGCGTCCTGTCCGAGTTGTTCGCCGCCACGTCGTGCGCGACCGCACCAAACGTGATGGCGAGGGCCCCCGCTGCACTGTCCAGCGCATCCGAAACAACCGGCTTGGTGCTCGAAATCGTGTGCACGCCGGTGTCGGACACCACGTAGAAGCCGTAGTCCCACTTCACGTTGTTGGGGAAGGTCTTGTTCGTCCACTGGAGATCGACCACCCCGTACGACGGCGCCCAGCAGCCGATCGGGTCGTTGTTGCAGTTCAGGTCCGTGGGCCCCGCGTCGGCCTGCTGCGGGATGAACATCACGTTGCGCGCGAAGGCCTTGTTGGCGTCGTCGTAGATGCAGTGCGCGGCGGTGAGGATCCGCGATCCAGGTCGCGGAACCGCATCTGCTCCGGTACCCGTCACGCCGTCGTTCACGACCGTGCCCGAGCAGACGTAGCCGGTCCACGAGCTGCGCTTGGCATTGCGCGGCATCTCGAAGTACAGGCGCCCGGCGGCTTTGTAGATCGGGCTGGCCTTGTCGGTCCACGGGTCGTTCGCCACCACGGGGGTGCCCGTGCCGGTGCCGGTGCTGGACGAGTCGCCGGTCTTGACAGTGAAAGTGACCGCGGTCGACGTGCTCGTGACCCCGCCCTTGCCCGAGGCGTCCTTGGCCACGACGTCCCAGCGCCAGTCGTTTCCGTCGGTGAAGCCACGCAGGGGCACGCTCCACACGTCGGTGCCGGCCGCCTTGCTCGCCGAGAACGACTGCTTGCTGGTGCTCGCGCCCTTCCAGATGCGGAACGTCACCGACCGGATCCCTTCGGGATCGGTCACCACGGCGGAGAAAGTGTAGGACGAGCCGATTACCCGTCCGCTGTCCGGGTTCATGTCCGATATCACGGGAGCCGATGTCGCGCCCGTGCTGTCCGTGCCGCCGCCGGGCTTGCCGAACGGCGAGGGCGTGGGCTCGCGCGCCTTCTCGGCCGTCTGCGCGGCCACGCTGTGGCCGTAGGGCTCGAGCACGCCACCACGCCCGCGCAGGTAGCCCAGCCCGCGCGGGTCGATGACGAGATCGCGCGGAATCGCGTTGGCCCGTCGCTCGGCGGTCCAGTGCTCGATCACGCGCGCCTTGGCCGGGTCGATCCGCTGCGTGCCCTGCGCCATTGCGTTCGCCGCGCACGAGGCGATCAACCCCGCCGCGAGCAGGCCCTTGAGGGCTCTGGTCGTGTTCATGTTCCGTCCTCCTGAACTACCTTATGCCTTAACCTACCACCAAAATGCCGCTGATGGGTGTCGATTTCTGCTCAGTTCTGGTACAGGGCTGCGCCCGCGGGGTCGGGGGGCCAGAGGGCAGGGGGCGCGCTCGCGGGGGCCGGCAGGCTGTAAGCGGCCGGGTGCCCGGCGCGCGCAACTTCCTCGTGCGAGCCCTGGTCCAGCGCGAGCAGCCGTCGCCCTCCGTTGAACCGGTGCTGCCAGTAGCGGCGATCGATCTCCTCCACGCTCACCGTTCCGCCCGATGACGGGGCGTGCACGAAGCGGCCCTCGCCGATGTAGATGCCCACGTGCGAGAAGGCGCGGCGCAGCGTGTTGAAGAACACGAGGTCGCCCGCGCGCAGCTCCTCGTGGTTCACGTGCTGGCCCACCCGGCTGATCTCCTCGGAGCGGCGCGGAAGCGCCAGCCCGGCGGCCTCGCGGAACACGTAGCGCACCAGCCCGCTGCAATCGAGGCCGGTCTCGGGCGAATTGCCCCCGAAGCGGTAGTGCACGCCGAGCAGCGACAGCGCGCGCAGCACCAGCTCGGCGCTCAGCTGCGCGCCGCTGCGCTCCGCCACCGGCTCTGCGGCGCGCGCCAGCCGCGGTTCGCCGGCGAGCAGCAGCGCGGCCGCGGCGATCAGCGCGGTTCCCCGCAGGCGCGCGCGCCAGCGGCTCGTGTTTGCGCGCCAGCGGGCGCGAGCGAGTTCCCGGGCCATGGCCGCGAGTATCCAACCCGGCGTTCGGCGCTGTCAAAGAATTCCAGCGTGTCAGGCCGGAGTCAGCGCCGCCGGTAGAATCGACGGCATTACGCGGGGGATCGACGGCGCAGTCCGCCGTCGCGCCCCGCGGGGGGAGGCAGCCATGGATTACAAGAGCTTTCACCGCCGCTCGCTCGAGGACCCCGACGGTTTCTGGGCCGAGCAGGCGAAGCTGATCGACTGGAGCGAGCCCTTCGGCAAGGTGCTCGACTACTCGAATCCGCCGTTCACGCGCTGGTTCGTGGGCGGCAAGACGAACCTGTGCCACAACGCCCTCGATCGCCACCTCGCCAGGCAGGCGGACCTGTCCGCGCTGCACTACGTCTCCACCGAGACGGGCGAGCAGCGCAGCTACACCTTCGGCGAGCTGCACCGCGAGGTGATGCGGATGGCGGCGATCATGGCCGGGCAGGGCGTGGGGCGGGGCGACCGCGTGCTCGTCTACATGCCGATGATCCCGGAGGCGGTGTTCGCGATGCTGGCCTGCGCGCGGCTGGGCGCGATCCACTCGGTGGTGTTCGGCGGCTTCGCGGCGCACAGCCTCGCGAGCCGGATCGACGATGCCGCGCCGAAGCTGATCGTGTCGGCCGACGCCGGATCGCGGGTGGGCAAGGTCATTGCCTACAAGCCGCTGCTCGACGAGGCGATCAGGATCGCGAAGCACGACCCGGACAAGGTCCTGCTCGTGAACCGCGAGCTCGCGCCGATGGAGCTCGTCTCGGGGCGCGACCTCGACTACGCCGAGCAGCGCGAGCGGCACATCGACGCGGTGGTTCCCGTTACCTGGCTCGAGTCCAACGAGGTGAGCTACACGCTCTACACCTCGGGCACCACGGGCAAGCCCAAGGGCGTGCAGCGCGACGTGGGCGGCTACGCGGTGGCGCTCGCGGCGTCGATGGAGCACATCTTCTGCGGCAACCCCGGCGAGGCCTATTTCTCCTCGAGCGACATCGGCTGGGTGGTGGGTCACTCGTACATCGTCTACGGGCCGCTGATCGCCGGCATGGCCACCGTGCTCTACGAGGGCACGCCGGTGCGACCCGACGCGGGCATCCTGTGGGAGCTGGTCGAGCGCTTCAAGGTCACCGTGATGTTCTCGGCGCCCACCGCGATCCGCGTGCTCAAGAAGCAGGATCCGGCCTACCTCACGAAACACGACACGTCCTCGCTGCGCGCGCTGTTCCTCGCCGGCGAGCCGCTCGACGAGCCCACCGCGCGGTGGATCGCCGAGGGCCTGGGCCGCCCGGTGATCGACAACTATTGGCAGACCGAAACGGGGTGGCCGATCCTCACCGTGGCGCACGGCGTGGAGAAGACGCCCACGCGCTTCGGCAGCCCCGGCATGCCGATGTACGGCTACGACGTGCGGCTCCTGCACGAGGTCACCGGCGAGGAACTCGGCGACAACGAGAAGGGCGTGGTCGCGATCGTGCCGCCGCTGCCGCCCGGATGCATGCAGACGGTGTGGGGCGACGACGAGCGCTTCGTCGAGACCTACTTCACCAGCATTCCGGGGAAGATGGTCTACTCCACCTTCGACTGGGGCATTCGCGACTCGGACGGCTATTACTTCATCCTGGGCCGCACCGACGACGTGATCAACGTGGCCGGGCACCGCCTGGGCACGCGCGAGATCGAGGAGTCGATCTCGAGCCACCCGGCGGTGGCCGAGTGCGCGGTGGTGGGCGTGGCCGACGCGCTCAAGGGGCAGGTGGCCACCGCCTTCGCGGTGCTCAGGGATCCGGCGGCCACGGCCGGCACGCCCGAGGCGCGGATGGCGCTCGAGGGCGAGATCATGCGCACGGTGGACAAGCAGCTCGGCGCCGTTGCGCGGCCCTCGCGGGTGCACTTCGTGACGCTGCTGCCCAAGACGCGCTCGGGCAAGGTGGTTCGCCGCGCGATCCAGGCGCTGTGCGAGCGGCGCGACCCCGGCGACCTCACCACGCTCGAGGACCCGTCCGCGCTCGAGCAGGTGAAGCGGGCCGTGGGAAGCTGAGCCTCGCGCGAGGCCCGCGAGCGCGGTCAGGCCACCAGCGGCGCTTCGCTCATCGCCGCGATCTGCTCGCGCAGCTCCAGGATGCGGTCCTGCCAGTAGCGTTGCCCGCCGAACCAGGGAAACGCGGCCGGAAACGCGGGGTCGGCCCAGCGCCGCGCGATCCACGCGCTGTAGTGCACGAGGCGCAGCGTGCGCAGCGCTTCCACGATGCGCAGTTCGCGGCGGTCGAGCTCGATGAAGTCTTCGTAGCCGGCGAGCACGTCGCCCAGCTGGCGCGACATCGCGTGCGCGTCGCCCGAGATCAGCATCCACAGGTCCTGGATCGCCGGGCCCATCCGGGCGTCGTCGAAGTCGACGAAGTGCGGGCCGTCGTCGGTCCACAGGATGTTGCCCGGGTGGCAGTCGCCGTGCAGCCGGATCGACGCGAGCTCGCCCGCGTCGGCGTAGGCGCGCTGCACCGCTTCGAGCGCCTGGTCGACCGCGGCCTGCCACGCCGGGCGCAGGTCGGGCGGAACGAAGTCGTGGGAAAGGAGCCAGTCTCGAGGCTCCTCGCCGAAGCTCGCGATGTCCAGCGCGGGCCGTGCGGCAAAGGCGCGCGCGGCACCCACCGCGTGGATGCGCCCGATGAACCGGCCCGTCCACTCGAGCACGGCCGGGTCGTCGAGTTCGGGCGCGCGCCCGCCGCGGCGCGGGTAGACCGCGAACCGATACCCCTCGTGGGCGTGCAGCGTGCGCCCGGCGATGGACAGCGGCGCGACCACCGGGATCTCGCGCGAGGCGAGGTCGGCGGTGAAGTCGTGCTCCTCGAGGATCTGCGCGTCGCTCCAGCGATCAGGACGATAGAACTTCGCCACGACCGCGCTGCCGTCTTCCAGCCACACCTGGTAGACGCGGTTCTCGAAGCTGTTGAGCGCGAGCAGGCGGCCGTCGCAGCGCAGCGCCAGCGACTCGATCGCGTCGAGCAGGCACTCGGGCGTGAGCCGCGCGTAGGGGGCGTCGCCGGCGCGCGGCGTCTGGTCGGCGCGAGACGGCTCGTCAGCGCCGAGCGGCTGGTCGCCGCGAGATGGCTCGTCAGCGTCGAGCGGCTGGTCGCCGCGAACGGCCTCGTCGTCACTTGCGGGCGTGCTCATCGCTCAATTCTATCCACCGGTCCGGCGGCGCGACTCGCATAGAATCGCGACAAATGGACGAAGCCACCTTCAAGGGCCTGTTTTCGCTGCTCGTGCTGCCGCCCGCGGGGCCTTTGCTGGTCGCCGCCCTGGGGGCGCTGCTCGCGCTGCGCCGCAGGTCCGGGCGCGGCGCACGGGTCCGGCTCGCGGCCGGGCTCGCGGGCGCGTGGCTCCTGTCCACGCCGGCGGTGTCGGAGGCGCTGATCGGGCTGCTCGAACGCGGCGCCCCGCCCGCGCTCGAGGCGCGCCAGCTCGCGAGCGAGCTGCGTTCGGCGCGGCCTCCCGGCGCGATCGTCGTGCTCGGCGGCGGCGTGCGGCACAACGAGCGCGAGCGGCCCGGCACCGAGTGGGTGAACCAGCGCACGCTCGAGCGGCTCGCGTTCGCGGCGCTGCTCGCGCGCTCGAGCGGGCTCCCGGTGCTGGTGAGCGGTGGAACGCCGAAGCGGCGCGAGGCGTCCGAGGCGGTGCTGATGGCGCGGGCGCTGCGCGCGAGCTTCGGGATCGAGGCGCGCTGGACCGAGGAGCGCTCGCGCGACACCGCGGGCAACGCCACCGAGTCGGCGCGCGTGCTGCGCGCGGCGGGCGTGACGCGCGTCGTGCTCGTGACGCAGGCCTATCACATGCCGCGCGCGCTCGGCGCCTTTCGCGCGGCCGGGCTCGAGGTGATCGCCGCGCCGCACGGGTTCCTCGGCGGCTCGGGCATCGACAGCTGGAGCGACTTCGTGCCGAGCGCGAGCGCGGTGGCCACGGGCTGGCTCGCCACGCACGAGCTGGCGGGCCTCGTGTGGTACCGCGTGCGCGCCTGGCTCTAGCGAAGCGGCAATCCGAAATCGGGAGGTGTGCAGATGGCTTTCTTCAGCAGATCGGCTCTCAATCCCGGCGTCGCGCCGCGCGAGGTGTTCGGCTGGGCGATGTACGACTTCGCCAATTCGGGTTTCACCACCGTGGTGCTCACCGCGGTGTTCAACGCCTACTTCGTGGGCGCGGTCGCGGGCAACGCCTCGTGGGCCACGCTCGCGTGGACGCTCGCGCTCGCCGCGTCGAGCCTGCTGGTGATGTTCACGGCGCCGGCGATCGGCGCCTACGCCGACGCGCACGGCGCGAAGAAGCGCCTGCTGCTGCTGTCCACCGCGGGCTGCGTGATCGGCACCGCGGCGCTCGCTTTCGCGCAGCCGGGTACCGTTGCGATCGCGGTGGTGGCGGTGATCGCGGCCAACTACTTCTACAGCGTGGGCGAGTCGCTGATCGCGGCGTTCCTGCCCGAGATCTCGAAGCACGATGCGCTGGGCAAGGTCTCGGGGTGGGGGTGGAGCTTCGGCTACTTCGGCGGGATGCTCACGCTGGGGCTGTGCCTGTGGGTGGTGATCGGCTCGCAGGCCGCGGGCAAGCCGGCGAGCGAGTTCGTTCCGCTCACGATGCTCGTCACGGCCGGGGTGTTCGCGATCGCGGCCATTCCCACCTTCGTGCTGCTGCGCGAGCGAAGCGACCCGGAGCGCGCGAAGCTCGAGCGCCACGGGCGCACCGCGCTCGAGCGGCTGCGCCACACCTGGAACGAGTCGTCGAGGTTTCGCGATTTCCGGCTGCTGCTCGCGTGCGGTTGCGCGTATCAGGCGGGAATCTCGGTCGTGATCGCGCTCGCCGCCGTCTACGCAGAGCAGGTGATGGGGTTCAAGCAGGCGCAGACGATGATGCTCGTGTTCCTCGTGAACATCGCGTCCGCGCTCGGCGCCTTCGGCTTCGGCTACGTGCAGGACCGGGTCGGTCACAAGCGAGCGCTGGCGATCACGCTGTGGGGCTGGATCCTGATGGTGGCGCTGGCCTCGCTCGGCACCTCGGTGCAGGTGTTCTGGCTCGCCGCCACGGTGGCCGGGCTTTGCATGGGCTCGAGCCAGTCGTGCGGGCGCGCGATGGTCGGGTCGATGACGCCGCCCGAGCGCCTGGCCGAGTTCTACGGGCTGTGGGGCTTCGCGACGAGGCTCGCGGCGATCATCGGCCCGGTCACCTACGGCGTCGTCACTTTCGTCACCACCGGCAATCACCGGCTGGCGATCGGCGTGACCGGGCTGTTCTTCGTGGTGGCGCTGCTGATCCTGCGAACGAGCGACACCGCGCGCGGCGTCGCGGCGCGCAACCCGGCCGCCGCGGGCTGAGTGGTTCGCCGGCCCGCGCGGGCCGGCGCGCGGATCAGGGCGCGGCGCGCGCCCCGCGCGCGAGCGGCGCAACGCGCCCGGCCCACGGCGCGTCGCGTTCCAGCTGCGCGGCAACCTCGAGCAGCCGCGCATCGCTCCCGAACTTCCCGACCAGCTGCACGCCGATCGGCAGCCCGCTCGCGCTCATCGCCAGAGGCAGCGAGATCGCCGGCTGCCCGGTCATGTTGGCCAGCGGCGCGAACGGCGAGTAGCGGATCAAGCCCTGCGGCCCGAGCCGGTAGTCGTGGAAGTCGGGGTTGGTCATCGTCCAGCGCCCCAGCCGCGCGGGCGGCTCGGCCAGCACCGGCAGCACCAGCGCGTCGAAGCCCGCGGTCGCGTCCTCGCCCTCGAAGAACCGGGCAACGCGGCGCGAGAGGGCGTGCAGCCGTGCCGCCGCCTTCATGTAGTCGGGGCCGCTCACCGAACGCCCGAACTCGAGCGCGCCGCGGGTGGTTGGTTCGAGCTCGCCGTCCTGCAGCGGGCGGCCGCGCGCGGCCAGGTGCAGGTCGATCACCATCGCGATGCCGCAGGCGATCACCGTCAACATCGGCCGCACGATCTCCTCGCCCGTGATCTTCGGCGCCGCCGGCTCCACGACGTGCCCGAGCGACGCCAGCCGGCGCGCCGCGTCCTCCACGGCCGCCGCCACCTCGGGGTGAACCGCCTCCCCGTCGAAGGTGTGGGTCAGCACCGCGAAGCGCAGCCGCTCGAGCGGCTTTCCGGCCGCGATCGATCGCACCGCCTCGGCCGAGCCGCGGTATCGGGGCGCCGCGTACGGCGCGCCCAGGTCGCTGCCCGCCACGCAGTCGAGCGTGCCGGCGCAGTCGCGCACGCTGAGCGCGACCACGTGCTCGGTGGCGAGCCCGCCCCAGGCTTCGCCCACGAGCGGGCCGCCCGGGATCAGCCCGCGCGACGGTTTCAGGCCGACGAGCCCGCAACACGAGGCCGGGATCCGGATCGATCCGGCGCCGTCGCTCGCGTGCGCGATCGGCACGATCCGTGCCGCCACCGCGGCGCCGGCCCCGCCGCTCGATCCGCCCGCGCTGTGCTCGGGGTTCCAGGGGTTGCGCGTGGGGCCGCCGTAGGCCACGGCCTCGGTGGACGCGTTGATCCCCATCTCGGGGCTGGTGCTGCGCGCGAAGAACAGGAAACCGGCCGCGCGCATTCGCGAGATCAGTTCCGAGTCGAGTTTCCACTCGATCCTGCCGAACAGGCGAGAGCCCATCGTGGAAGGCAAGCCGAGCGCGGCGGCGCCGAGGTCCTTCACCAGCGAGGGCACGCCGAGGAACGGACGCGCGGCGGCGAGTTCTTCGAGTGCCGAGGCCGAGCGCCTCGCGCGCGCGAGCTCGCGCTCGATCCGTTGCGCGGCCTCGCGCGCGGCGGCGGGCTCGAGCGTGCACACGGCATTGAGCCGCGCGCCCAGCGTCTGCGCGCGCGCGATCGAGGCCTCGAGCGCCTCGCCCGCGCCGATCGATCCGGTGCGGATCAGGCGCGCCACTTCGGTCGCGTCCGCCTCCAGCGGCCAGGGCAGCGGCGGGTCCGGCCGTTCCTCGTCTCTGTCTGGAGCGCTCATCTGCTGTTCGGGTTGCGGGTGCGGGTGCGGTGGCGCGTGCGGGGGCGGATGCGGTGGCGGTGGC
>DATCZK010000074.1:0-2628 GCA_036525975.1 Burkholderiaceae bacterium
GATGATCGTGAATTCGTCGCGCGCGATCCTCTACGCGGGCGGCGGCGAGGATTTCGCGGTCGCGGCCGCGGCCGCGGCGCGCGCGACGCGCGACGCGTTGCGCGCCGCGGTCGGCCGGTTCCGGCCCGCGGCGCCACCCTCCACGGGCCTTTGAGCGCGGCGCGCACGACGCTACACTGGGGCACGGCCTGAGAAGAGTCTCGCGGGTAGGGCGCGCCCGACCCGACGGTCCGGGCGCGATCGAGGAGGAGACGGATGCGAATTCTGCTTGCCGAAGACGACCAGATCCTGGCCGACGGCCTGTGCCGCTCGCTGCGCCAGTCGGGATACGCGGTCGATCACGTGGCCAACGGGGCGGCTGCCGACACGGCGCTCGCGGCCGACGACTTCGACCTGCTCATTCTCGACCTGGGGCTGCCGCAGCTCGCCGGGATGGAGGTTCTGCGCAGGCTGCGCGCGCGCAACGCGCCCCTTCCGGTTCTGATCCTCACCGCCGCCGACTCGGTCGAGCAGCGCGTGCGCGGGCTCGACCTCGGCGCCGACGACTTCATGGCCAAGCCCTTCGCGCTCAACGAACTCGAGGCGCGCGTGCGCGCGCTGGTGCGACGAACGATGGGGGCGACCAGCACGCTGCTTCGCATCGGCACGCTCACCTACGACCTCGTCGGCCGCACCGCGAGCCTCGACGAGCAACCGCTCGAGCTCTCGGGCCGCGAGACGGGGTTGCTCGAGATCCTGCTGCAGCGCCCGGGCAGGCTGGTGAGCAAGGAGCAGATCGTCAATCGCCTGTGCGAGTGGGGCGACGAGGTGAGCCACAACGCGGTCGAGGTCTACATGCACCGGCTGCGCAGGAAGCTCGAGGGCGGGGGCGTGCGCATCGCCACGGTGCGCGGCCTGGGTTACTGCCTGGAACGCCCGCCCGAGGCCGGCCAGTCGGCCTGACCGGCGCGCGATGAACGCCCCGCAGACCCTCCCCGCGCTCGAGCACGCGCGCCAATCCGCGGCGCCCGCCCAGCCCGCGGCCGATCGGGGGGAGCCGGCGCCGGAGACGAGACCCGCGAGCGAGGGCGCAACGCGCTGGAACCCCTTCGGCGAACGCGCCGCCACCGAGCAGGTGTCGCTGTTCGGCGAGATCCTCGACTGGATGCTCGCGCCGCTGCTGCTGCTGTGGCCGATGTCGATCGTCGTGACCTTCATCGTCGCCCGCTCGCTCGCCGACGTCCCGTTCGACCGGGCGTTGCAGGACCAGGTGAAGCTGCTCTCGCAGCAGGTGAACACGGTGGGGCGAACGGGTTCCCTGCGCGAGCAGCCCTCGCTTCGCGACCTGTTGCCCAGCGCCCCCGACGTGCCGGCGGTCTTTCAGGTGGTGGCGGCCGACGGCGAACTGCTGGCGGGAGAGGCCTCGCTGCCCCCGCCCGGCCTGTACGACTTCCCGGCGCCCGGCCTCACGAAGCTGCGCAACGAGCAGTTCCGCGGCGCGGAATACCGATTCGCCTACACCTACGTGGACGTGCCCGACGAACCGAGCCGCGACGCGTTCCCGGTGCTGGTGCAGGCAGCCGAAACGCTCGACGCGCGCAACGCGCTCGCGAACGAGATCATCAAGGGCGTGATCTTTCCGCAGTTCATGATCCTGCCGATCGCGGTGCTGCTGGTGTGGTTCGCGCTGGGCCGCGGGCTCAAGCCGCTCGCGGCGATCCAGCGCAGGATCCGCGCGCGCCGGCCCGACGACCTCTCGCCGATCGACCGGCGCGGCATGCCCGAGGAGCTCACGCCGCTGGTGGACGCGTTCAACGACCTGCTGAGCAGGCTCGACTCGAGCATGGCCGCGCAGAAGCGCTTCATCGCCGACGCCGCCCACCAGCTGCGCACGCCGCTCGCGGGGCTGCGCACGCAGGCCGAGCTGGCGTTGCGCCAGAACGACCCCGAGCAGCTTCGCAAGAGCCTGGCGCAGATCGCAACGGGCTCCCAGCGCGCGGCCAACCTCGTGAGCCAGCTGCTGACGATGGCGCGGATGGAAAACCTGCGCGAGTCGGGCCGCGCCGAGCGCGTGGAGCTGCGGGCGCTCGCGCGCGCGGTGTGCGCGGAGTGGGTGGCGCAGGCGATGCGGCGCGACATCGACTTCGGGTTCGACGACGGCGGCCACGATGCCTTCGTGGTCGGCCAGCCGATCCTGCTGCGCGAGATGTTCAGCAACCTGATCGACAACGCGCTGCGCTACACCCAGCGCGGCGGCACCGTCACGGTGAGGATCGCGAGCGGCCCGGGCGCGGTCGCGCTCGAGGTGGAAGACGATGGTCCGGGCATCTCGCCCGCCGATCGCGAGCTCATCTTCCAGCGCTTTCACCGCGTGCTGGGCAACGAAGCCGACGGCAGCGGCCTGGGCCTGTCGATCGTGCGCGAGATCGCGCTCGCCCACGACGCCGAGGTGAGCGTTCAAAGCGGCGGCACGGCGCACGCTGCGTGCGGGTCGCGCTTCACCGTGCGCTTCCCGGCCGCGCCGATTCCCGATGCACGCTTTGACACCGGAGGGCGCGGGCGCTACACTTCGCGCCCTTCGGCGCATTAGCTCAGTTGGTTAGAGCGACGGAATCATAATCCGCAGGTCCGGGGTTCGAGTCCCTGATG